>DASWKG010000119.1:0-39884 GCA_036396755.1 Actinomycetota bacterium | reverse complement strand
GACGTCCCGACGCGATCCTCGAACCCCTGAACCCCGCCCAGCGCGACGCCGCGGCGGCGACCAAGGGCCCCGTGGCGATCCTCGCCGGCGCCGGGACGGGGAAGACCACGACGATCACCCACCGCATCGCCTACCAGGTGGAGAGCGGCGCGTTCTCGCCCGGCCAGATCCTCGCCGTGACCTTCACCGAGAAGGCGGCGGGGGAGCTGAAGGCCCGGCTCGCCCGGCTCGGCGTCGAGGGGGTCGAGGCCCGGACGTTCCACTCCGCAGCCCTGTCGCAGCTCTCCCGGCTCCTCCCGAAGCATGCCGGGACCGCCGTGGGGGAGATCCTCGACGCGAAGACGCCGCTGATCGCGTCGCTCGCGAACGGGCTCCCGCCGCCCCACAAGTTCATCCCGCGGCGCGATCTCGCGACCGAGATCGAGTGGGCGAAGAACCGGATGGTGTCCCCGGGCCGGTACCTCGACGAGGTCGAGACCACCGGCCACACGCCCCCGATCCCGGCCCAGCTGATGGCTCGCGTCTACGAGGGCTACGAGCGGCGCAAGGAGCGCACCGGGCGGATCGACTTCGAGGACATGCTCGGGCTGGCCGTGCGCCTCTTCGACGAGCACGACGAGGCGGCCCGGGAGATCCGCGATCGTTACCACGCGCTGACGGTCGACGAGTACCAGGACGTGAACCCGCTCCAGCAGGCGCTCCTCGATCGGTGGCTCGGAGGTCGCGAGGAGCTGTGCGTGGTCGGCGACGACTACCAGACGATCTACGGGTTCACGGGGGCGAGCCCCGCGTACCTGCTCGGGTTCGAGCGGCGGTTCCCCGGCGCGAGGCTCATCCGGCTCGAGGAGAACTACCGCTCGACCCCGGAGGTGCTCGACGTGGCGAACCGGCTCACCGACCGGCTGGGCGGTTACGAGAAGATCCTCACGCCGACCAGGCCTTCCGGCCCGCCGCCGGTCGTTCGCCCCATGCTCGGCGACGCGGCCGAGGCGGCGTTCGTCGTCGAGGAGGTCCGGCGACTCCACACCTCCGAGGGCGTGCCCCACGAGGAGATGGCCGTCCTGTACCGCGTCAACGCGCGGTCGGAGCGTTTCGAGGAGGCGCTCGCCGGCGCGGGGATCCCGTTCCAGGTTCGCGACGGCGCCTTCCTTCGTCGGCCCGGGCCGCGCGCGGCGCTCGCCCGGCTTCGTCGGGGTGCCGGGCAGGTCTTCGAGGAGGTCGAGCGCGCGACCGCGGCGCTCGGCTTCGACCCCGATACGGAGCCCGACTCCGAGGAGGAGGTCACACGCCAGTCGGACCTCGCTCGCCTCCGAGCGCTCGCCCTCGAGTTCGCCGAGTCCCATCCGGACGGGTCGCTTCAGGAGTTCCTCGAGGAGCTCGTGCGGCGGTTCTCGGTCGAGCGGACGGGACGCGGTGTGAACCTGATGACCTACCACCGGGCGAAGGGGCTCGAGTTCGACGCGGTGTTCCTCCCGCGGCTGCTCGACGGCGAGATCCCGTTCCGCTCGGGCCGGAGCCGCGCGCCGGTCGACGAGGAGCGGCGCCTCCTTTACGTCGGCATCACTCGGGCGAAGCGGTTCCTCTTCCTCACCTGGCCGGCCGACGCGCGGACGAGCCGGAGCCCGTTCCTCGTCGAGATGGGTTTGGGGCTGCCCGAACCCGAGCGCCCCGTCCGCGCGGTCTCGGGCGACGGGCCCGCGGCGAAGGCCGCCCCGCCGACCGGCGATCCCCTCTTCGACGCGCTTCGGCGGTGGCGTCGCGACCGCGCCGCGGGCGACGGCGTGCCCGCGTACGTGGTCTTCCACGACTCGACGCTCGCCGAGATCGCGTCGCGCCGCCCGCGCACGCTCGCGGATCTCCGGACGATCGGCGGCGTGGGCCCGACGAAGCTCGAGCGCTACGGCGAGGACGTCCTCGACGTCGTCCGCGAGGCCTGAGCCCGGACCTTGGTGCGCCTGCACAAAGGCGCCCCGGGGTCCCGCGGCGAACCCACCGTGTGACGCCGATCCGGAGGTTCACGATGCCCGCAACCAAGATCGTCGCGCGAGTCCTCGCGCCCCTGCTCGCCCTCGCGCTCGCCGCGCCCGCTCTGGCCACGCACGAGACTCCACCGTGGCAGAAGCGCCAGCGCATCTACCTGATGGCGGCCGAGACCGACTACACATACTGGTCGGTGGATCGCGGTGACCCGGAGCTGTCCGTCGGGAGCATCGTCCAGCACTGCGGCACCACCGAATCGTGGCGCTACTGGCAGCGGCAGAAGCCGTGCTTCGGCGGCGGCGCGGCGACCAGCACGGAGCGGTCCTACGGGATCTTCTTCATGCCCGGCACACTGTTCGAGACGGCGCCGACCTGGAGCGCACAGGACCCCCTCCGCTTCCACTTCGAGCTGGGTGTCGACGCGCTGGCCGCGTACACCGTGCACTTCGTCATCCAGTCGGGGACCGGCCTGTCGGTTTCCCCCGCGGCGACCCAGGTGGCGCCGGGGGTCTTCGAGGGCGCGATGGGGAGCGGCGGGCCGCTCGACCTCTCGCGGGTGAACTTCCTGGGGGTTCGCGTCACCACGTCGTCGCCGCGGGTCATCCTCGACCTGAAGCTGCGGGGCGCGTCGTGGGTCGACCTTCCCCAGCCGGTCGGCGCCAAGGCGGTCACCGACCTCCGCGCCGAGGACACCTATCAGCCCGAGCCCACGACCTACGCGTCCGACACGCGGACGATGACGTTCAACGACGCCGACTGGTCGTCCTGGTCGTTCACCGGCGACACGAACCAGGTGCGGACCTTCGATCTCGATCTCGCGCGCGACGCCGTCGCCCTGGTGGGATGGGTCGAGGCGTTCAGCTCCCCCTTCGTGCACGACGTCGTGCGCCGTCTCGACCCCGACCCGCGGAAGCTCACCGACGGCGTGGGGCTTCGGGTCCTCCGCGAGGGCGAGGAGATCGCGGACGCCCCGGGCCCGTACTTCGGGGTCGGGACGGTCTCGCTCGCGGCGAACGCCGTGGACGCGGGCCCGCTGACCCTCGAGGTCCCGCTGATCAAGCGGGGGGACGAGCCGCTCCAGTACCGGGTCCATCTGGTGGCCGTGCACGGCGCCCGGACGCTCGACTCGATGCGGTGGTTGGGGCACACGCAGTACATGTTCCGGGTCCCGATGGCGGCCTCCTGCCCCGGCGCGACCCAGCCGTTCCCGGTGATGCCGGAGGTGCGGAGCTTCCTCGTCGACCTCGACTGGGACACCGAGGCCCCGGGCCTGGCGGCGTGGACCCTCAGCTTCGGGCTCCCGGGAGTGGGTGACTTCCCGTGCGGCGAGGAGGCGGGCGGCGACTGGGTCCGATTCACCCTGCCGGGTGAGGACGTCTGGTACGTCGGTCCGACCGCCGCCAAGCACGGGCAGTTCGCGTCGGCGTTCGACACCGCCTTCGAGTTCGAGGTGCGCTACACGTACTCGGCCCCGCCGATCGAGCACGCGGCGTAGGCGGGGCCGGCGGGCTAGGGCAGCTCGATCGGGGCCGAAGCCACGCCGCAGGTCTCGCCGAGGCACGCCCGGGCCCACACCCGGTGGGCGCCGGGCGGGAGCGCCGCGGTCCCGAGCGAGCCGGTGTACGCGCCCGCGGCCAGGTCGGCGACCGACCCGAACACCACGTCCTCCGGGGGCGTCCCCGCCGGAGCGATCCCGAGCCGCACGGAGGCGGCGGGCACCACGTAGTCGGGGAGGCGGACGTCGTCGAGCACGGTCACGGCGCCGGTGGGCGCCTCGCCGGGGCCGACGAAGCCGCGGACCCCGCTGAGGCGCGTCCCGGCCCCGGCCCCGAGCGAGGACAGCGGCACCGTGACGTTCACGTGGTCGCCCGTCGTGCCGATCGAGCCGCTGAGCGTGGCCACCTCGGCGCACGTCGGGGCGCACCGGAGGAGGGTGAACGACGAGGCGGTCGCTTCCCGGGTGCGGAGCCCCCTGGTCGCGCGGAGCTCGTAGCGGGCGGCGCCGACGGTGATCTCCATCCCGTAGACGATGCCCGGTGCCGACGCCACCCGCACCTGCGCGGCGGACGACGGCCGGGGGGTGGGGGGCAGGCGGTCCAGCTCCAGGCGGGCGAGCAGGTCGCCCTCCTCGGGCCGGTAGGCGAGGCGCGCGCCGATCAGCTCGGTCCCGGCCTGGCGGGCGCCCGGCCCGGCGTCGGCCGCCGCATCCGTCGCGACGACGGCGTCGCCCCGGAAGCGGGCCCAACCGGAGACCGCGACGCTGCCGTCCGACGGCGCGACCTGCAGGCCGCCGACGCCGGTCGACGGGCCCCGGTCGGTGAGATACACGTCGGGGAGCTGGTTGCCGTCGCCGGACGCGAGCAGCGTGGTCGCCGCGCTCTCGTAGGTCACGAACCGGCCGTCGCCGCTCATCCGCGGGTTCCAGTTGTTGCCGTCGAGCGGGGCGCCGCCTTCGGGGACCGTGAGCCGGTCGGTCTGCCCCGTGACCCGATCGTGGATGAACACGTCGCGACACGAGCTGTTGCCCTCGACGGCGCTCTGGAAACAGGCCCCGGTGTCGTTCGGCGCCATGTTCGTCGCCTCGCTGACGAACGAGACGTAGCGCCCGTCGGGGGTGATGGAAGGGTTGTACGAGGAGTCGTTCGCCTGGATCCCGGCGCTGTCGACCGACACCTGCTCGGTCCTGCCGGTCTGCCGGTCGTGCAGGTACACGTCGTAGCCGAAGCCGTTCGTGTCCGAGGGGACCAGGTTCGTCGCCTCGCCGTCGAAGACGACGAAGCGACCGTCGCCGCTGATGTCGGGGCGGTACGCGTTCACGAGGCCGTCCTCGCCGTCGCTCGAGACCGAGACGTTCTCGGTCTGATGGGTGAGCCGGTCGTGCACGTAGATGTCCGAGAACTGCGAGGCGTCGGGATCCAGCCCGCCGAGGTTCGAGGCGTAGCTCTTGAAGGCGACGTAGCGGCCGTCATCGCTGATCGCCGGCTCCGAGGAGCTGCCGTTGCTCTGCACGCCGCCGCTCGCCACCGAGACGCGCTCGGTCGTCCCGGTGAGGCGGTCCCGCACGAACACGTCGGCCCGCGCATTCGTGTCGCCCGGAACGAGGTTGATCGAGTCGCTCCAGAACGTGACGAATCGCCCATCGGGCGTGATGTCGGAGCCGTCGAGCGCCCCGGCGTCACCCTGGACCTCGTTGCTCGATAGCGAGATCCGCTCCAGCGTCCCGTTCTGACGGTCGAGCAGGAAGATATCCGCCGAGGAGTTGGTGTCGCCCGGAGCCAGGTTCGAGGCCCCACTGACGAACCCGATGAACCTCGCGTCCGGTGTCATGAACGCGGCGTAAGAGTGGCCGTTGGCTTCGGTGCCGTCGGGTCCTACGGAGACGCGCTCGATCGCGCGTGTCTGGCGGTCGAGCAGGAAGACGTCGTAGCACGAGATCTCCTCGCCGGTCACAGAGCTGATGCACGTGTTCGTGTCGTCCGGGACCAGGTCCGCACCGCCGCTCTCGAAGACGACGTGGCGGCCGTCGTCGCTCACCTGGCCGCGGGTGGACTCCGCCGCGATCTCGGAGCCGTCGGGGTTGACCGAGATCCGTTCGATCCGGCCCGGGGCCGGGGCCGATGACGCGTCCCCGGGCACCATGACCAGGACGGCGAGCGCCGCCGCGATCGACGCCGAGCGCGTGCGGGTCACCTCACACCTCCCCGGTCTGCCCGTAGGCGCAGTTGCCCGCCCCGAGGCAGGCCATCGCGAAGACCGCCTGCCCGGGCGCCACCTCGAGCGATCCGGAGAAGCGGACGTTGTCGGGATCCACCGTCGCGGGCGTCGTGTAGTCGATCGTCGCGGGGTCGGCGCCGGGGGCGCCGGACCCGAGCAGGACCGTAAGGCCGTAGACGTAGGTGCCCGTCATCTCGGCGGTGTCGAGCTCGCCGGAGGCCTCGAGCTGACCGGCGCTCGTCGACGCTTCCGTCCCCGAGCCCGTGAGGGGACCGACGACCGAGCCCGGGGACAGCATGCCGGCCAGGGCCTGGACCGGAACGGTCGCCTGGATGTAGTCGGCGTTCGAGTCGAGCGTGACGCCGACGTCCCGGCTGAGGAGCGTCGTCCCCTCCGCGACCGGGAGCGGCAGCCAGCCGCAGGACGTCGTCCCGCAGCGGATCAGCCAGCCACCCGGGTCGGTCGAGGCGGCCGAGTAGTCGTTGCGCGCCGCGCCGACCTCGTAGGTGGCGCCCCCGGCGCGGAAGCGGAGCCGGGCGAGGCCGAGCGTGCCGTTGGGCTCCGCCGAGAGCGCCGCCAGCGACCAGCGGACGACGAGGTCGCCGTCGCCCTGCGTCGCGAGCGAGACGCCGACGAGATCGCCCGCGGCCTGCGCCCCGGCGACGTTCACGTCGCCTCCGGCGTCTTGCAGGACCGAGGCCAGGGGGCCGTCGGGGAGCACGGCCGACCCCGTCACCTGGACGGTCGTCCCGTCCCGGGATGCCGAGATGGTGACCAGCGCGTCGGCGCCCGCGGGCGAGGCCGCCCCGAGGCCGAGCAGGACGGACAGGGGTACGACGAGTCGGTGGGCGACCATGGGCGTTCCTTCCTCCGGATGGCGGACGAGCGTTGCTAGGAGGGCTTCCCCGCGGCCCTGCCCGAATCCTCCCCGCCGGGTGACGGATCGGCGCCATTGGCGCCGTCTCGCCGTCCGCCGTTCGGGCCCGCCAGCCAGCCCCGCTGGGCGGCGAGGATGCCGGCCTGGAACCGGGTGCGCGCGCCGAGCGCGTCCATGAGCTCGCTGACGCGCCGGTCGAGCGTGCGCTCGGAGATGCCGAGCTGGCGGGCGACCGTTCGGTCCTTGAGGCCGAGAGCCAGCATCTCGACGATCCGCGATGCGTCCCTCGCGTGCTCGCTCTCGTCGAGACCCTCGCCGGCGGCCTGGACGGGGGCGGCCCGCTCCCAGATCACCTCGAAGAACATCGAGAGCGCGTCGAGGAGCGCCGACGCGTGCACCTGGATCGCTCCCTCCCGCCCGGGCTCCGCCACGTTGAGCGGGATGAGCCCGATGCGCCGGTCGACGATCGCGAGCTTGACGGGGATGCCGTCGAAGACGCGCGCCTTCTCACCCCGCTCGACGTAGCGCGCGACGGCGTCGGGCCGGCCGGGGATCTCGAGCGAGCTCCGGTCGTAGACGGTTCGGCACTCGACGCCTCGGGCGAGGAGCTCGAGCTCGGGGTTGTTCAGGCCTCCCGACCAGGCGTAGGGAGGCTTGTCGAAGATGAGCAGCTCGTGTTTGGCGGCCCGCTGGATCTGCGCGAACCGCTCGGCCACCGCGGACAGCCCGGTGATCACCTCGACGAGCTCGCCCGGGCGCGTGCGGTGGAGGCTCGAGCGGACGAGCTCGGCGAGCTCGGCGGCGTGCACGCGAACCGCCTCGAGCTCCTCCTGCCGCTCGAGCACGAGGATCTCGAGGGCCGCCTCGGGAGGGGCGGGGAAGAGCCGAGGCGGCCGGTCGGCCGACGGGGCGACCAGGCCGCGGTCCTGCAGGCCGGTCAGGTGCTTGCGCAGCTCGACCGCGGTGTGCGGGCCGTCCTCGGCGAGCTCCTTGACGGTCGACCCCGGGCGCTCGAGGACCAGCCGGTAGATCCGCTCCTCGGCCTCGGTGATCCCGAGGGCCTCCAGCATGCCTTCGACCATACGTCGCCTCCCGGTCCCCCTCCTCCCGGATGATGACGGATGAGCGCCAGTGGCGCCATGGCGACGGCCGACGGGGGAGGGAGGCGGGGGTCCGGCGGCGAAGAGAACACGCGAGACGCCCGATGCGCCCCGCGCGCCCGAAGAAGGAGTGTCCCGTGAACGCACGCCGATCGTTCTCGACCCTGGCCGCCGGCCTGATCGTCCTTCTGGTCGCGGCGGCGGCGCCGCCGGGCGTGGCCTACCCGAGGCCCGGCCGCACCGAGCGGGTCAACCTCGGGCTCGGGGGCGCGGAGGCGAACGGGGTCACCTTCGAGAGCGATCTCAGCCAGGACGGGAGGTACGTGGCGTTCGGGAGCCAGGCCTCCAACCTCGTCGCGGGCGACACGAACGGCGTCGAGGACATCTTCGTCTACGACCGGGCGACCGTAGCCACCGAGCGGGTCTCGGTCTCGAGCGCGGGCGACGAGGGAGACGGCACCTCGTTCCACGCGGGGCTCACGCCCGACGGCCGATTCGTGACCTTCACGAGCCACGCGCGCAACCTGGTCCCCGGCGACACGAACGGCGTGACGGACGTCTTCGTCCACGACCGCGCGACGGGAACCACCGAGCGTGTGTCGGTCGCGACGTCGGGCGCACAGACCGAGCGCCGGGCGTTCGACCCGGCGATCAGCGCCGACGGGCGCTTCGTCGCGTTCATCAGCGGGTCGGTCACGCTCGATCCCCCCGACACGAACGGCGGCTGCGACACCGCCGCCGAGGGCAGCTCGCAGGGGTGCGACGTCTTCGTGCACGACCGCGCCACGGGGGTGACGGAGCGCGTCTCCGAGGGGCCGAACGGCGAGCAGGGGGGCGGGCCATCGGGGTGGAACCTGGACATCTCCGCCGACGGGCGCTACGTGAGCTTCTACAGCTTCGCTCCCAACTTCGTCACTTCGGTGCCGGGGGACCGGAACAGCTACTCCGACATCTTCGTCAAGGACCGGCTCACCGGGAACATCGAGCGGGTCTCGGTTGCGAGCGACGGCACCGAGGCGAACGCGGGCTCGACCGAGTCGGCGATGAGCGACGACGGGAGGTTCGTGGCCTTCACGAGCATCGCCCCGAACCTCACCCCCACCGAGAGCGATCCTCTCTGGAACGATGTCTACGTCCACGACCGGCTCACGGGGGAGACCGAGCGGGTCTCGGTCTCGAGCAGCGGGGAGGAAGGGAACGGCAACTCGGGCGTGGGCGACATCAGCGGTGACGGCCGCTACGTGCTGTTCCAGAGCGACGCCACCGACCTGGTTCCCGGCGACACGAACGGTGCGCGCGACGTCTTCGTCCACGATCGTCTGACGAGAACGACCGACCGGATCACGGTGGCCGGCGATGGGGCCGAGGGAGACGGGGACTCCTTCCCTTCCTCGATCACCCCCGACGGCCGCCTCATCGGCTTCGGGAGCCAGGCCTCGAACCTCGTCACCGGCGACCAGAACGGATGGAGCGACCCCTTCGTCCGCGACCGGGGTCCGGCCCTCGGCGTCGGTGCGCTCGACGTCGCGGCGTCGGGCGCCGACCTCCAGGTGTCCGGCTGGGCGACGTTCGCCGGCCGCGTGCACGGCGTGAACGACCCCGCCACGGATGGCGGCGCCGGCGCGCGCGAGCTCGGCTACGAGATCACGGGCGCCGAGCTCATCGAGCGCCCCGAGCTGGGTGACCTGCTCCTCCGCCTGTCCCTCGACAGGCTCCCCGGAGTGCGGGGGCGGAGCCGCGTCCCGGGGATCGGCGGCCCGGCGACCATCTACCTGCTCTCGTTCCGCGTGGGCAGCGTGTCGTACGAGGTGGGCGTCTCGCGGACGGCGACCGGGACCAGCGCCACCCTCACGCGGTGCGAGGCCGCGTGCGAGGCGCCGGTCGCCCTCGCCCATGGCCTCGGCACCACGGGGGAGGAGGTCCTGGCGTCGGTCCCGCGCTCGGCGCTCGGGTCGGTCGGCCCGCTGGTCCTCGCGGACGTGCGGGCCGCGGCTGGGGTGAACGTCGACGGCGTCCTCGACCCGCTGGCAGACCACGTCAACCTCGGGTCGATCACGACCGCGCCGGCCTCCCTCGTCCTTGGTGTCGCCCCCGCGGGGACCCCCGAGGACCAGGTGGCCTTCGACACGGCCGCGGCCCTCACCGACGGCTCGTTCTCGGGCACGCTCGACGTCTCGGGGCTCTCCGGCGACGTCGAGGTGTGGGCGCGGGCCTGCCTGGGCGGCGAGTGCGTGGCCCGATCGACGGCGCTGAGCCTGTAGGCTGCGCCGCCGCTCTATTTCCGACCTTATTAGTCGGATTCCTGAGGCCCCTTGTAGACTGGGAGCCGATGGGCGACATCCTGACCGAGGCGCGATTCACGCGGGCCGCGATCCCCGCCCCCGAGGGCGAGCCGGCCTGGGCCCGGCGCATCCGCCAGCAGGCGTTCGCCGCCTACCAAGCGCTCCCGATCCCTTCACAGGAGACCGAGGAGTGGCGCTACACCGACGTCTCCGGCCTCGACCTCGAGTCGTTCGCTCCCTCCGCCCCCGGACGCGTCGCCGAGACCCTCGACGACGTCGACCCCGCCATCCTCGAGGCCCTCGGCGCGGTCGGCGACCGGGCCGGGCTCCTCATCCAGCACAACGCCGACACCGCGTCGGCGCACCTCGACCCCGCGCTGGCGGAGCAGGGCGTCCGGTTCCTGTCCCTCGACCGCGCGATCGCCGAGGTCCCCGATCTCGTCGAGCCCTACCTCCACGCTGCGGTGCCCGCCGACCGTACGAAGCTCACCGCCCTGCACGCCGCCTTCCGCACCGGCGGCGTCTTCCTCCACGTCCCCCGCGACGTCCGCGTCGAGGTGCCGCTGCAAGCGCTGACCTACCTCGGCGCCGACGGCGCCGCGATCTTCCCGCACGCGCTGATCGTCGCCGAGGAGGGGGCCGAGGTGACCTTCATCGACCGCTACGTCTCGCCGCCGCTCGAGCGCGCGCTCTCGGACGCGCTCGTCGAGATCCACCTCGGACGCGCGTCCCGCGTCCGCTACGTGGGGCTGCAGGACTACGGGACGGGGGTCACGCACCTCTCGGTCGAGCGGGCGCTCGTCGGGCCCGACGCCCAGCTCCGGTCGTTCGGCGTCGCGTTCGGCGCCTCGATGGCCCGCGCCGAGGTCGAGGCGATGCTGATCGGCGATGGCGGCTCGAGCGAGCTGCTCGGCGTCTACTTCGGCGACGGCGACCAGCACATCGACCATCGCTCCATCCAGGACCACTCCGGCTCGCGCACCTCGAGCGACCTCCTCTACAAGGGCGCGCTGCGCGACCGCTCCGCGGCCATCTACACCGGGACCGTCATCATCGAGGAGGGCGCGCACCTGTGCGACGCCTACCAGACGAACCGCAACATCCTGCTCTCCGAGGACGCCCGCGCCCACTCGGTGCCGAACCTCGAGATCCTCACGAACGACCCCACCCGCTGCGGCCACGCGGCGAGCGTGGGGCCGGTCGACGAGGACGAGCTGTTCTACCTGCAGACGCGCGGCATCTCCCGCGAGGAGGCCGAGCGGCTGATCGTGGCGGGCTTCTTCCGCGAGGTGCTCGACCGCGTCGACCTCGAGGAGGTCCGGGAGGGCATCCAGGCCGCGATCGAGGCCGAGCTGAGCTGAGGTGGCGCTCGTGACGGTCGCGAAGGTCTCCGACATCCCCGAGGGCGAGGCGCGACGCTTCGACGTCGACGGCCATTCGATCGCGGTGGTGAACCTCGGCGACGGTGAGTTCCGGGCGATCGGCGACGTGTGCTCGCACGCCGAGGCGTACCTGCACGAGGGCGAGGTCGACGTCGACATGGAGACGATCGAGTGCCCCCGGCACGGCTCGACGTTCGACCTCGACACGGGGCGGCCGCGGAGCCTGCCGGCGACCAGGCCGGTGCCCGCGTACCGGGTGAAGGTGGAAGACGACGAGATCAAGGTGGAGCTATGACGAGTGAGCTGATCATCGAGGACCTGCACGTATCGGTTGAAGGCAAGGAGATCCTGCGCGGCGTCGATCTCGTGGTTCCCCAGGGCGAAGTGCACGCGCTCATGGGGCCGAACGGCTCCGGGAAGTCGACGCTCGCGAGCGTCATCTTGGGGCGCCCCGGCTACAGGGTCACGAAGGGCGACGTGCGGTGGGACGGCGAGAGCGTGATCGGGAAGTCCCCCGACAAGCGGGCGCAGACCGGGCTGTTCCTCGCGTTCCAGTACCCCGTCGAGGTGCCGGGAGTGTCGATCGTCAACTTCCTCCGCTCCGCCTACAACGCGACCAAGGGCGAGGAGATGGCGGCGCTCGCGTTCCGCAAGTACATGAAGGAGAAGATGGCGATGGTCGGCGTCGACGACGACATGGTGCGTCGCTACGTCAACCAGGGCTTCTCCGGGGGCGAGAAGAAGCGTATGGAGACGCTCCAGCTCGCGGTGCTCGCCCCGCGCATGGCCATCCTCGACGAGACCGATTCGGGGCTCGACATCGACGCGCTGAAGGCGGTCTCCGAGGGGATCAACCAGCTCACCGGGCCGGACCTCGGCGTGCTGCTGATCACCCACTACCAGCGGATCCTGGGCTACGTGAAGCCCGACCACGTCCACGTGCTGATGGGCGGACGCATCGTGCGCTCCGGCGGCCCCGAGCTCGCGGCCGAGCTGGAGGCCACTGGCTACGAGACCGCGAGCACGTGACGCTAGACTGAGGCAACGGAGCAAGGAGCGGGCATGAGCGATATGGCAGAACGGATGACCCTCGACCCGGAGGTCGTCCGAAAGGACTTCCCCATCCTCGAACGGACGACGTCGACGGGCAAGCAGATCGTCTACCTTGACTCCGCGGCGACCTCGCAGAAGCCGCGGCAGGTGACCGATGCCCTGCGCGAGTTCGACGAGCGGTGGAACGCCAACGTGCACCGCGGGGTCTACGAGCTCGCCGAGGAGGCCACCGACCGGTTCGAGGGCGCGCGCGCCAAGCTCGCCGCGTTCATCGGCGCCCCCGGCCCCGAGACCATCGTGTTCAACCGGGGGACCACCGAGTCGGTGAACCTGGTCGCGCACGCGTGGGGTCGCCGGTTCCTGGAAGACGGCGACGAGGTGCTCCTCTCCGAGCTCGAGCACCACTCGAACATCGTCCCGTGGCAGCTCGCCGCCCGCGACACCGGCGCGGTGCTCCGCTACATCCCCGTCACGGGCGACGGGCGGGTCGAGCTCGAGACCGTCGCCTCCCTCATCGGAGAGCGCACGAAGATGGTTGCGATCACGGGGATGTCGAACGTGCTCGGCACGATGCCGCCGCTCGCCGAGATCGCGCGGCTGGCGCACGACGCGGGCGCCCGCCTGCTCGTCGACGGGGCGCAGCTCGTCTCCCATGCCCCGGTCGACGTCGGGGCGATCGGCTGCGACTTCCTCACGATCTCGGGCCACAAGATGCTCGGTCCCACCGCGTCGGGCGGTCTCTACGCGACGACCGAGGTCATGGAGGAGATGGACGTGTTCCTCGGCGGGGGAGAGATGATCGACGTGGTGGGGGAGGACGAGGCCACCTACAAGCCGCCGCCGTTCAAGTTCGAGGCCGGGACGATGAACATCGCCCAGGAGGTGGGGCTGGGCGCGGCGATCGACTACCTCGAGCAGTTCGGCATGGACGCGGTCCACGCCCAGGAGATCGAGCTGGTCGCCTACACGCTCGAGCGTCTGGCGACGATCGACGGGATCACGGTGTTCGGCCCCACCGACCCGGCGCTGCGCGGCGGCGCGGTCTCGTTCTGGATGGACGACGCGCACCCCCACGACATCGCGCAGGTCCTCAACGAGGAGGGCATCTGCGTCCGCGCCGGACACCACTGCGCGCAGATCCTCATGCGCCGCCTCGGCGTCCCCGCCACGGCCCGCGCCTCGTTCAACGTGTACAACACCACCCACGACGTGGATCGGCTCGTCGAGGGCCTCGAGCGCGTGAAGGCGGTGTTCGCCTAGTGTCGCTGGAGGAGCTCTACAAAGAGGTCATCCTCGACCACTACAAGAAGCCGCGGAACCGGCGCGAGGCCGAGGCCGCGACCGTCTCGTGCAGCCGGAACAACCCGCTCTGCGGCGACGACATCACCGTCACCGCGCACGTGGAGGGAGACCTGATCTCCGACATCGGGTTCGAGGGGCAGGGCTGCTCCATCTCGATGGCCTCCGCCTCGATGATGACCGAGGCCGTGAAGGGGAAGACCACCGGGGATGCCGAGAAGGTGACCGCGGCGTTCCGCGGGATGATGTCCGGCGAGGTCGAGCCCGACGAGGACGCGTTCGGCGAGCTCGTCGCCCTCAAGGGCGTCGTGAAGTACCCCGTGCGGATCAAGTGCGCCGTCCTGGCGTGGGACGTCCTGCAGGAGGCGCTCGAGGCGGGTCCGGGGGCGGGGAACGAGGGTTCCGCAAGCGGCGCCGCTCCGCACGGTGGCTGAGCGCGCGCCGGCCGCCGCGCAGGTGCCCTCCCTCCGCAGGGCCGAGCCGGACGACGCCCACCAGGTCGCGCCCCTGATCCTCGCGGCCGCGCCGCACCTGCGCCTGCTCCTCGGTGGGGACCACGGCGCCTGGCACGCGGCGGAGGACGCCTTCCGGAGCGATCGCACGATGTTCGGCTACCGGTTCGGATTGGTCGCGGAAGGCGGCGAGTCGCTCGCGGGCTTCGTCATCGCCTTCCCCGGCAAGCTCTGGGGCTCGCTGAAGCTCGGAACCGGGGTCGTCCTCGCCCGGGCGGCGGGCGTGCACCACGCGGCCGACCTGGTTCGGAGGGGCCGCGTGCTCGACCGGCTCCACCCGGCGGTCCCTCGCGACGCGCTCTACGTCAGCGCGCTCGCGGTCGACCTCGGCCATCGGCGTCAGGGGGTGGCGAGGGCGCTCATGCGCCGGGCCATCGCCGGCGCCGAGCGCCTGGGCCTCGACGTTGCCCTCGACGTGGACCTCGACAGCGAGCCGGCGTGGCGGCTCTACGAGTCGCTCGGGTTCCGCCAGGTCTCATCGCGGGAGACGGGCGATGCCGAGCGGGCGCTCGTCGAGACGTCGGGGTTCGCGCGCCTCGTCCGCAGCGCGGGGAGCCTGGCCGGCACCTGAGCTAGGGGAAGGCCCGGAGCGTGCGCAGGACGGCCTCGCCGGCGGTCACGTTGCCGCCGTAGACGAGCACCCCCTCGTAGAGCGCGGTGTCGGCGTCGGCCCGCCCCGAGGCCAGGAGGGCGAACCAGCTGCCGCGCCCCTCGATCGTGACGTCGGGCTTCTTGCCTTCGGGGGGCGGCTGCGGGCCGTCGAGCGACTTGTGCCACTTCCCCTCGCCCACCTCCTCGAGGTCGACGCGGACGCTCATCCCCGGGAAGGCGTGGCCCTCGAGCGAGAGCGCGTAGGGGATGAGCTGGATCGCGAAGTCGTTCACCACCCAGGTGGGGTCGTGCTCCCGGCGGAACGCCTGGCCCCCGCCCTGGCGGATGTCCTGACCGTGCACCCACCACTGACAGACGCGGTGCTGCACGAGGTAGCCCGCGCGGAGCGTCTCGCCGAACCAATCCACCTCGCGGTCGTGCCACGCCTCGTCGGCCACCTCGGTGGCGCGCGCGATCAAGAGGTCGGCGGCCTTTCCCCACTCGCGTGCGAGCGCGTGCACCGGCTGCTCGGCTCGACGGACGACGGACCAGTCGCGGAAGCCGGTGAACGAGAAGTCGCGCTCGTCCGCGAGGGTCTGCCGGTACTCCTCGACCTCGGCGGCCGGCTCCTCTCCGAAGACCGCCGCGGCAGCCAGGTCGGTGGCCGCGAGGTGCGCGAGGACGTCGGCGATCGAGCGGCCCTGCCATGCGCTCGGGTTGCCCCAGGCCCCGGGGTCGGTGTACTGGATCGCGCGGCCGAGCGCCTCACGCTCCCTCCGCGCCACCCCCAGCAGCCACGTCCGGTCCAGCACGCCGGAATCATACCGCCCGCCGTTCCGTTGCCACTGGGCCTCGCCACCCGAGGCTGTGTGTCAGCGGAACGAGTGGGGGTAGGCTCGGACGATGCGCGTGCTCGTGGCGCCCGACAAGTTCAAGGGGACCCTGACCGCCTCGCAGGCCGCCGAGGCCATCGCCGCCGGCTGGCGCCGGGGCGACCCGCACGCCGAGATCGAGGTGGTGCCGGTCGCCGACGGCGGCGAGGGCACGCTGGAGACGCTCGTCGAAGCGCTCGGGGGCGAGCTCCATCGCGCCCGGGTCTCCGGGCCGCTCGGCGACCCCGTCGACGCCGCCTACGGGTTGGTGCCCACGCCGACCGGGGCCGAAGGCGTGATCGAGATGGCCCGCGCGTCGGGCCTCGACCTCGTCTCGGAGGGCCGCCGGGACGTGAAGCGAGCCTCCACCCGCGGGACCGGCGAGCTGATGCGGGAGGCGTGCGCCCGCGGCGCGAAGCGTCTGCTCGTGTGCATCGGCGGGAGCGCGACGAACGACGCCGGCGCGGGGATGGCCCAGGCGCTCGGGATCCGGCTGCTCGACGAGCGAGGCCGCGACCTTGCGCCGGGAGGCGCGGCGCTCCTGCGGCTGGCCCTCATCGATCTGCGAGGCCTCGACCCGAGGGTGGCCGAGGCCGAGGTGGCGGTGGCATGCGACGTCGACAACCCGCTGACCGGGCCTCGCGGGGCGTCGGCGGTCTACGGCCCGCAGAAGGGCGCGACCCCCGAGGACGTGGCGCTCCTCGACGGCGCGCTGGCGCACTTCGGCGCGGTGGTTCTCCGCGACCTCGGCGTCGACCTGGGTGAGGTGCCGGGGGCCGGCGCGGCGGGAGGGCTCGGGGCGGGCCTCGTCGCGTTCCTCGGTGCTCGCCTGCGCCCGGGCTTCGACCTGGTCGCCGACGCGGTCGGCCTCGGGGAGCGCGTGATGAAGGCCGACGTGGTGGTGACGGGGGAGGGTCGCTACGACGAGCAGTCGACGTTCGGGAAGGCGCCCGGGGGCGTCCTCCGGCTCGCGCGGGAGGCGGGCAAGCCCACCGTCCTCATCGCGGGCCAGATCGCGGACGGGCTGGAGGCGCCGGCCGACGTGGTCGAGAGCCTCGAGGCGCGAGTCGGGCTCGAGGCCGCGCGGTCGCGCGCCCGCGAGGCGCTGACGGACGCCGCGACCGACGCGGCGGCGAGGCTCGATGGGTAAGCCGGGGGCGCTCCAGCGGTTCGCGGCGGCCGCGGCCGACCGAGGCCTGCAGCTCGACGTCCGAGAGTTCCCCGAGGGGACGCGCACCGCGGCCGACGCCGCCCGAGCGATCGGGTGCGAGGTGAGCCAGATCGTGAAGTCGCTGGTCTTCGTGGCCGAGGGAGACGGCGCGGTCTTCGTGGCCCTCACCTCCGGAGCGAACCGCGCCGACACCGCCCGGCTGGCCGAGATCCTCGGCGCGCCGGGGATCCGCAAGGCCACGGCCGACGAGGCGCGCGACGCGACCGGCTTCGCGATCGGGGGGACGCCGCCGTTCGGCTACCCGAGGCCGCTGCGGGTGCTCGTCGATCGGCACCTCCTGGCCCACGAGGAGGTGTGGGCCGCGGCCGGGACTCCCATGTCGGTCTTCCCGATCCGTCCGGCGAGCCTCGTGGAGGCCGCCGGGGCGGAGCCGGCGGACTTCGTCGAGGAGGGCTGAATCAGCGGGTATACTCTTCGGTGATGAGCATCCAGATCACCGAGGCGGCGGCGCTGAAGGTTCGTGAGCTGCTCGAGCAGGAAGGCGGCATCGAGGCCGTCCTCCGCGTCGCGGTCCAGCCCGGCGGCTGCTCGGGCCTCCGCTACTCGATGTTCCTCGACGACCAGATCGGCGACTCCGACGTCGCCGAGGAGCAGCACGGCGTCCGCGTGGTGGTCGACCGGATGAGCGCTCCGTACCTCAGCGAGGCGAAGGTCGACTTCGTCGACTCGCTCGAGGCGAGCGGCTTCACGATCGACAACCCCGTCGCGCAGAGCACCTGCGCCTGCGGCCACTCCTTCCACTAGCGTGGCGGCCGGGCCAAGCGGCCTTGGTCCTAGCGCGACATGAGGGGCACCGGCTGACGATCGGGGCGGCACAGGCTCGAGGTGAGCGTCAATCCTCGGATCGACTCACGGGCACGATCCCGGGCCAGGTTCCAGCCCCAGAGACCGTCTGGCGGCCGGATCTCCCCGACGATCGCGGGCAACACGCACGAGCGAAGCGCCCTCGGCAACGCGACGAGCGCGGGGATCGCGTCCGGGCCGAGCGCACCGAGGTACTCGATGTCGATCCGCCCGGTCTCCTGCCAGCGGTCGACGTTCACGCCGGCGATCCGGGCCTCCGGGTCGGAGATCGATCCCACCAGCAGGACGGCCGCGGAGAACACGACGGCCACGCGAGGAAGCCAATCCGTCCGGAGCGTGGCGCCGGCGACCGACACCAGGACGAGCAGCCCGCCGATCCACAACACCGCTTCGTGGGCCACGAATCGGGCCAAGGTCAGGCCGAAGGCATCTTCGTAGAGCGCGAGCCGTCGCAGCGCCGAGGCCAGCACCACGAGCGTGAGCCCGCAGAGGACTCCGAGGAGCGCCTTGAGCAGGCGCTCATCGCGGGCCCCTCTCCGGTCTGCCCACCGCGCGGCCGCGGCCACCACGCCGAGCGTGAGCGCCCCCACCGTGAGCAGCTGGAAGAATCCCTGTCGCGCATGGTCCGCGTACGTGAGGCCGGCCGTCGTCAGGACATGCTCGTCACCGCCGAACAGCACGGTTGCCTGCACCGTCACGAACAGGGCGAACAGCAGGTCGAGCAAGATGAGCGGCACGATCCACTCGACACGCCCAAGCCTCCGCGGCTCGCTCGTCCCGAGCCGCAGCGCCTTCAGGAGCCCGGCGCCCCCGGGCCCGGCGTCGGCGTATCGCGGCGCGAGGAGCCCAAGCGTCCCCGCGAGAACGGCCACCGCGACGAAGGCGAAGAGACGTGCCGGGAGCAGCTCGAGGCTCCAGGAGGGCAGCAGGTAGTCCTCGGCCAGCTGGGCGAACGCGCGGTCTGCCGCCGCGAAGAGAGAGCCGAAGAGGAGCAGGAGTGCCGCCGCGATGACGGCCCCGCGCAACGCGGGTGACCAGGAGCGCCGGGAACCGGAGTCGGGCCCGGTCGCGATCCCCCGGAGCAAGAAGGCCGGAGCGCGTGGCGCTCGGGCCACCGCCAGGAACCCGGCCTCCGCCATCTCGCCCCATCGGGTCGATCTCATGATGGCCAGCACCCCGAGGCCGAGGGCGGCGGCCAGGTCGATCGCGACCAGCCACGGCGCTCCCCGCAGGACGACCATCGCGGCGAGGCCCAGGCCGAGGGCGCCGAGGACCAGGCCCCACGGAGTCGGGGGCCATGCGAGGACCGCCGCGATACCGGCGACGACGAGCCCCACCACCAGCACGCCGAGTCCCGGGCGCTCGCCGGGAAGGAACGACGCGGCGAACGCGGCCGCGAGGAGGGCGGCGATCGCGAAGGCGCGGGGGGCCCGGGGGCGAGGGGCCGGCTGCCCGGTGTCGGGTCGCTGCGCGCCCTCCGCCGTGTCCCGGACGTCGGTCATCGCGCCTCCCTCGGGAGGGTGACGACCATCCGACATCCGGTCGGGCGGTTCGGCTCGGCCCTGATCGCACCGCCATGGAGCTCCACGATCCATCTCGCGATCGAGAGGCCGAGGCCCGTCCCGCCGCCGTCGTGGGAGCGCGCGGCGTCGGCGCGATAGAAGCGCTCGAAGACCCGCGCGGTCTCCTCCGGAGGGATGCCCGGCCCTCGATCCGCGACCTCGATCGTGACCACGCCGTCGTCCGATCGGGCTGAGAGCTCGACCTCGCCGCCGTCGGGGGAGTGCCGGACGGCGTTCTCCAGAAGGTTCGCCACGAGCTGGTGGAGTCGGTCGGCGTCGGCCTTCAGCTCGCCGGGGCTCCCCCGGACCACGATCCGCACGCCGCGAGCTGCGCGCGCTCGCGACTCACCGGCCACCCGCTCCAGCAGGGGGCCCAGCGCTACCGGACGGCGTTCGAGCGGGACCACGCCCGCCTCGAGCCGGGACAGATCGAGGAGCTGGGCAACCAGTCGCTCCAGCCGGTTCACCTGCTCGAGGGCCGGCCGCAGGGTTCGCGGGTCGGCGCGCTCGAC
This sequence comes from Actinomycetota bacterium, assembly GCA_036396755.1. Classification (GTDB taxonomy): domain Bacteria; phylum Actinomycetota; class UBA4738; order UBA4738; family CALAEC01; genus DASWKG01. Next base: position 20,113 of record DASWKG010000119.1, on the reverse strand, counting down.
ACCATCGACGAGATTCTCGAGCAGCGCGCGGAGCGCGGAGATCGGTGTGCGGAGCTCGTGCGAGACGTTGGCGACGAGGTCCCGGCGCATCCGGTCGATCTCGGCGAGCTCACCGGCCATGGAGTTGAAGGCGCGGCCCAGCTCCCCAACCTCGTCGCGAGACGTTGCGGTCACCCGACGCGAGTAGTCGCCCCGGGCCATCGCGCTCGCCGCCCGGACCATCTCCCGGAGTGGCGAGGTCATCCCGCGAGCGAGCACATGGATCACGCCGAGGGCCAGGATGCCGGACGCCGCCGCCAGGAGGACCAGCGGGAGGCCGGCCTTCAGCCCCAGGCTGTGCACGAGCACGGTGACGCTCACGGCGGCGATGATGGCCACGCTCAGCTTGACCTTGATCGACGAGAGACGGTCGAGGGGGCGGAAGCGCCGGGTCACCGGGGGCCTCGGAACGCGTATCCGACCCCATGGACCGTGCGGACGATGTCGGCACCCAGCTTCCGACGGAGGGCCCGGACGTGCGAATCGACCGTCCTGCCGGCGCTCCCGTCACGGTAGCCCCAGATCTCGGCCATGAGCCGCTCCCGCGGAAACACGATCTCGGGCCGCGCGGCGAGGAACGCGAGCAGGTCGAACTCGGTCGGGGTGAGGTGCACGGGTGTGCCGGCGATGCGAGCGGTCCGGGCACCCGGATCGATCTCGAGGTGTCCCGAGGCGATCGTGTCGCCCGGCGGCGGCGTGCGGTCCACCCGGCGGAGAACCGCGCGGATCCGGGCGACCAGCTCACGCGGGCTGAATGGCTTCGTCATGTAGTCGTCCGCTCCAACCCCGAGGCCGACGAGGACATCCGCCTCGTCGGCTCGCGCCGTGAGCATCAAGACGGGGACCGGCCGGCGCCGCTGGATCTGCCGGCAGACCTCGAGCCCGTCGATACCCGGCAGCATCAGGTCGAGGACGACGAGGTCGGGATGGAATCGGTCGCACAGGGCGACCCCGCCGGGCCCGTCCTCGGCCACCTCGACCTCGAAGCCCTCGGCCCGAAGCCGAGCCGCGACCGCCCCGGCGATCGTCGCCTCGTCCTCGATGACCGCGATGCGTCCCGCCACGCACCCGAGTCTAGGTTCCGCGTGTGGGGAAGGAGTGTCGGGGAGGTGTGGGTTCCGTGCAGACGCTCCTGCGCCGGTCCCTACATGGCCTCGAGCACCGCGATGCCGTGGGGCAGGAGGTCGCTCTCGAGCACGCCGATCCCCGCCCAGGCCGCCACCTGCGCGTACCCCGGCCAGTCGAACGGGAGGGCGATCACCTCGTCTTCCCCGTCGGCGTCGAGGTCGGTGACCGAGATCGCTCCCGAGAAGAGGTCGCGGTACTCGGCCAGCGGGGCCGGATGGTCGGTGCCCACGGCTCCGGACGGGGCGTCGGGCTCGTGAGCCCACACGCGGTGCCACGCGCGAAGGAACATCTCGCCGTGCTCGCCGAAGTCGGCCCAGGCGATGTCGGAGGTGGCCTCCCACACGATCTCTGCCGACTGGGGCTCCATCTGCTGGACGGTCTTCCAGTTCACCTCGAACAGCCCGCGGCCGGGCTCGAAGATGGTCGCCATCGGGACGACGCCCTGGTCCTCCGGGGGATGGCCGACGATCGTGCCGCCGTCGCGGGCGTCGATGACCGTGGTCGTGATCCCCGAATCGGCGGTGCCCACCGGGCCACCGCCGGGCTCCCAGGTCAGTGCCACGCGCGTCCCGGCGCCGTCGGCGGTGCGCCCGGCGGTGGTGACCGAGTGCCAGAGGCGGCCGTTGGCGAACCTGCTGATCTCCGGGGTCCGCCAGGCGACGGCGCCGGTGCGGGCGTCGAGCCCGACCATCAGCCGGTGGTGGCGCGGGGCGAGGGGATACGGGAACTCGACCAGGGCCTGTGCAACGACGATCCCCTCCGGGGTGATCACCGCGTTGGAGAAGTACTGGGTAGTGTCGGGTTCGTGCTCCCACAGCACGGCCCCCGTCGAGCCTCGGAGCGCGAGCAGGGTCCGTTCGGGCACGAGCACGTCGAGGCCGGGCTGTCCATCGAGCTCCCCGACCTCGAAGGTCCAGACGTACCGGCCCGGGAGGGCGACGCGCCAGAGCTCGGCCCCGGTGATGGGGTCGAGCGCGGCGACGCCGGAGGTGGCCGCCGCGACGAGCTCGTCGTCTCCGTCGGCGTCGAGATCGACCAGCGAGAGCTTTCGGACCCCGCTGCCGACGGCCGTGCGCCACAGCTGCCGGGGGTCGTCGTCGAGCGCCCCACCGTCCAGCGCGAAGACCGCGCCGCTCTCTCCGCCGACGATAAGGTCGCTGGTCCCATCGGCGTCGACGTCGACGTCGACGGCGGCGTAGGTGTCCGCGAGGAGCGGCACCTCGAGCAGGGGAGCGCCGTCGTCGACCGCGAACGCGCGGAACACCTGGTTCCGGCTGACGGCGAGGACGGCCGGCTCGCCCTGCACGGTCCGGGGGGTGAGGAACAGCGGGAAGGTCTGGCTGCCGTACCGCTCCCACTCGAGCGAGCCGTCGGAGCCTGCCAGCCCTCGCAGCCCGTCGCCGAAGCCATGGAGCGTGGCCACGACGACGCGACGCGCCCCCTGCGGGCCCCCGGCCGTGATCGCGTAGGGCACGGGCCAGGAGGCCGCCCCGGGGCCGCGGCCCGCGAGGAACTCCGAGGGCATCTGCACCGAGTGCGTCCACAGGTTGGTCGGGTTCGCCCCGTCGGCAGCGATGACACGCATCGCCTGATAGGTGCCCGCGCCACCTCCGGCCGGCGTCTGGGGGAGCTGCTGGAGGTCGCCGGTCAGCCACTCGGGCTCGGGGCCCGCGGTCACGTCCGCCACCGCGAACGAGGTCAGGACCGCCCCCGCCCGGGAGATCCGCGCGGCGATCGCGCCCGTCTCGGCGGCGAGCCCCGTGATCCAGTAGCTCTGGCGGCCGTTCGAGTCCGCGATCGGATCGGCCTGCTCGTGGACGACGACGCGGTCGCGGACCCCGTCGTACCGGATCGCGCGCGGGTACCCGGAGGTCGTCACTTCCCAGGCCGCCGCCCCCGAGCCGTCGGGCGAATAGCGCACCCGGCCGCCGCTCCCCGATGCGCCGAGGGCCTTCGAGGTGTAGCCGAGGGCGTACCCCGCGTCGCCGGCCGGCTCGAGCGCGAGCAGTCGGGCCCACTGCGCGCCGGTGTCGAAGCGCCATGCCTCCGTCGCCTCGAGGCCTTCGCCGCCCGTGTCGAACGCGAGCGACGTGAGCGACGTCGTGCTGCCGCTGCGGCCGACCATCTCGGTGGCCTTTACGTTGCCGGTCTCGTTGCCCACCAGCAGCCGGTCGCCGACGACCAGGAGCTGCGTGATGTAGCCGGGGTACTCCTGCCACCAGCGCGTGTCGCCGTCGGCGCCGTCGACGATGGTCACGAAGGATCGTCCGCTCGTGGTCTCGCCGTCGGGCTCGACGAGACGCACGTAATGGCCGACGGCGACGTCCGGGGTCCCGTCATGGGTGAGGTCCCCGGTCGCGAACGGCCGCTCGCTGGCGACGACCAACGGGTCGATCGGCGACGCGCCCATCGCGACGATCGGCACGATCCAGGGCTCGATCCCCCAGTCGTCGTAGAAGGAGAGTCCCGACCGGGCCCAGGCCACCTCGCCATCGGGATCGTGTGCGGCGACGTCGCCGTAGCCGTGGACCCTGGCCATCCGGCCGTCGCCGAGCGGCGCCAGGTCGGCGCCCCATCGAGGCGTTGGGACCTGGGCGCTCGCCACGAGGCTCACGTCCGTCCCCCCCGCGCTCGCCGCGCCTGCCGCGCCCGGCTCGTCGCATCCGGCGGCGATGGGAGCCAGGCCGGGACGGACCAGCCGGATCTCGCAGGTGTCTCCCGACGCGAGGGGCATCACCGCCTGCGTGAGACCCGCCGCCAGCGCCTCGAGGGACGGGGCGGCCGCGCCCGGCGCCTCGGCACCCTGGACCGGGGGTGCGCCGAGCAGCAGGACGAGCGCTGGGGCGAGCAGGTGACGGGCCACGGGCATCCTCCTTCTCCGGTTACGTGTTCCTTCGCCGTCGATCCGGCGATGCCTCCCCCTTCCAGCGACGGAAACGGGCCATTGACAGGAACTCGCCAGGTCGATAGAAGGGCGGCGTGACGACCGACGGGCTCACGCTCACGGCCATCGGGCTGACCGCCCGCGAGGAACGCGCCTACCGCTCGCTCCTCCGGCGCCGCCGCGGGTCACCCGCCGACGTGTCCCGGGACATCGGCGCGACCGCGGCGCAGGCCAGAGACGTGCTCGAGGCGCTCGAGTCCAAGGGGTTCGTCAGCCGGATGCCCGGCCGGCGCGTCAGCTTCGTCGCCGCGCCGCCCGAGGTCGCGGTGGAGGCGGCGATCCATCGTCAGCTCGAGGGCATCGAGCGCGCCCGGCATTCCGCTCTCCGGCTCTCGGAGGAGGCGCGGAGCGCCTCATCGGCCGGCGCACCGGTCGAGGTGGTCGAGGTCGTCCTCGGCGGGGAGGCGGTGCTCCAGCGTTGGGCGCAGCTCCAGCAGATCACGACCGAGGAGGTGATCGCCTTCGACCGCCCCCCGTACTCGCGGCCGGTCCCCGAGGCGAACCCCGAGGAGGACGTGGCTCTTCGGCGAGGCGTGAGCTACCGGATCATCTACAGCCGGGAGGCGCTCGAGTGGCCGAACATGCTGCCGCACATCGAGCGGTACGTCGAAGCCGGTGAGGACGCGAGGGTCCTCGCGGAGGTTCCGATGAAGCTCGACATCGTCGACCGGAAGCTCGGGCTCGTTCCGCTCACGCTGGGCGATCCCGGTCGGATCGAGGGCGCGCTCCTCGTTCATCCGTCGCCGCTCCTCGAGACGCTGGCCTTCCTGTTCGACACGCTCTGGGAGCGGGCGGTTCCCCTCCGCGAGGCGCTGGGGGCGGACGCCCCGCGGGATCCCGAGAGGCCGGAGGAGCACGGCCCGCTCCTGGCGCTCCTCGCGGCGGGATCGAAGGACGAGGCCATCGCCCGACAGCTGGGGGTGGGGCTCCGAACCGTCCACCGGCGGGTCGCCACGTTGATGCGCGAGTTGGGGGCCGACACCCGCTACCAGGCCGGGCTTCAGGCGGCCAGGAGGGGCTGGTACGAAGGGGGCGCCGCCGAGCCCGGGGACGAGGGGTAGCTCGGGCCCGAGCTGCCGAGCTCGCGCTCAGGCGGCGCGCGGGCCGGCGACGTGGGCGGCCGACAGAGCGGCCACGACCTCGCGCTGCGAGAGCCCGCCCCGTCCGAGCGCCTCGGCGTGCTCGATGGCGGCGGCATCCGGCAGGACGCTTCGCCAGGTCCAGCCGAGGAGCCGCCGCCGGTCGCGCCAGCGGGCGAGCAAAGCGATGAGGAGCGCGGCCGCCGCGAGCGTTGCGATACCGAGCACCTGCTCGAGGATGCCCGAGGCTCGGCCGGGTACCGCGCCGGATCGCTTCGAGCTCAGCGCCGACGACAGGTAGACGATCGTGGCCTCGAGGGCGGTGTCGCCGCCGCCGCCCACGGGCGCGGCGGCGTATTGCCAGGAGTGCAGCGAGCCCGGCACGGTGCGGAGGAGCGACGGCACCCCCGCGGCCGAGAGCCGGTCGACCATCGCCTCGGCGGGCCCGAGCGGCACGATCTCGTCGGTCCCGTTCACGACGAGCATCGCCGCGTCGGTTCCGTCGATGTGGGAGATCGGGGAGGCGGCCCACGCGCGCTCGGCGCAGGGGAGCGGGCACCCGAGGAAGCCGTCCACGATCGCCGCCAGGCCGGGCCGCGAGCCCGCGGCCGTCTCGGCCACGGTCCGCTCGAGGTCGAGCGGCGCCGACCAGGTGGCGACCGCCGCGACACGGGCGCCGCGGTCCCGCGGGCCGCTGCCGAGGACCCCGAGCATGGCCGCGAGGTGGCCGCCGGCGGAGCCGCCGAGCGCCGCGATGCGCGTGGGATCGATGCCGTACCGATCCGCCTGGCGCCGGACCCAGCGGACGGCGGCCGCTGCATCCTCGACGGCGGCCGGATAGGGATGTGCCGGCGCGAGTCGATAGTCGATCGCGAAGGCGGCGAATCCCGCGCCCGCGAGCGCCCGAGCGACCGGTGCGACGTCGGCGCGGCTCCCGGCCGACCAGCCGCCCCCGTGGATCACCAGGATCGCGGGGACGGGTGCGTCGGCGTCCGGCAGGTAGGCGTCGAGCCGGAGCGACCCGTCGGCGCGGGCGACGTACGGGATGGAGCTCTCGACCCGGAATCCCTCGGGACGGGCCGAGGCGGCGTGGGCCGGAGCGGTGAGCGGGCTCAGGACCATCGAGCCGATGAGGGCGATCAGCACGCGGCGCATGGGCGATTGCCTCCACGAACAGTGTACCCGGTGCTCGCGGAACGGCCGCCGTGCTAGGGTGGCGCTTGCATCGGGAGAGCCTCGGGAAGGTCCGGGGCGCGGCAACCTGGGACGGACCCCAAGGTGCCTTCTCGCACTCGCGAGGATGCGGTCCCGGCCTTCGGGCACGGGGCAACCAAGGTCCGCTCTCGCCGCGCCGCTCCCGCTCACGGAAAGGGAGGGACGTTGAGCATCACGGTGACGGTGGTCGGTTCGTACCCGAAGCCCCCGCGTGAGGGCGGGGAGTTCACGCTCCGCAAGACGCTCCAGGCGCTCGACCGCGGCGAGGCCGCGCATGCGGACGTGCGCGCGGCGCAGGACGATCTGGTGCGCGAGGTGATCCACGAGCAGGTGGCGGCCGGGGTCGACCTGGTCACCGACGGGCAGGTGAACTGGGACGACCCGCAGACCCGGTTCGCGGAGGGCCTCGAGGGCTTCGGCACGACGGGCCTGATCCGCTACTTCGACAACAACACCTACTACCGCCAGCCGGTGGTGAAGGCCCAGGTGCACCGTCGCGCTCACATCGTGCTCGACGAGTTCCTCTTCGCGCGCGAGGTGAGCTCGGTGCCGGTGAAGGCGGTGCTCACGGGCCCCTACACGCTCGCGGCGCTCTCGGTGGACGAGCACTACGGCGACCGGGCGGCCCTGGTCCGCGATCTGGCCTCGGCGCTCAACGAGGAGGCGCGTGACCTCGCCTCGAGCGGCGCCACCGTCGTGCAGTTCGACGAGCCGGCGCTGGCCCGGATCCCCGGCTCGCCGCCGGGGGAGCTCGACGTGTTCGCCGGCGCGGCGCCGGCCCTGGTTGAGGGCCTGGAGGCGACGACGGTCCTCCAGACCTACTTCGGCGACGTCGCGGGGCACGGGCCGGCGTTCTTCGATCTGCCGTTCGACGTCTTCGGCCTCGACCTCGTCGCCGGACCCGCGAACGAGGAGGCGATCGGTGCCCTTCCCGCCGACCGGACCCTCTGCGCGGGGATCGCCGACGCGAGGAACACCCGCCTCGAGACCGTCGAGGCCCTCGCCCGCCGGATCGAGCGGCTCCGCGAGATCACGGGGCCCGATCGCCTCTGGATCTCGCCCTCCGCCGGCCTCGAGTTCCTGCCCCGGGAGGCGGCCGAGGCGAAGTGCCGGCGACTGAACGAGGCCCGCGACGCCGTGGAGGGAGCGAGATGACGGACATCCTCAGGACCACGCAGGTCGGCAGCCTGCCGAAGCCCGACTACCTGCTGCGCGCCCGCTCGGCGTTCGCGCGCGGTGAGATCTCGCGCGAGCAGCTGCACGACCTCGAGCTGCGCTCGACCCGCGAGTGGGTGGAGTTCCAGAACGAGATCGGGATCGACGTCGTCGTCGACGGCGAGCAGTACCGCGGCGACATGGTGGCGTTCTTCGCCGAGGAGCTGGAGGGGTTCGCCCGAGGGGGCCTCGTTCGCTCCTACGGCAACCGGTACTACCGGAAGCCGGTGATCACCGGGAGCGTCCGCCGGACGCGGCCGATCACGGTCGGCTGGTGGGAGTACGCGCAGTCGCTCACCGACCGTCCGGTGAAGGGCATGCTCACGGGGCCGTACACGATCCGCGACTGGTCCTTCGACGAGCACTACCCCACGCGCCGGGACGCGGTCATGGACCTCGCGATCGCGATCCGCGACGAGGCGGTGGCGCTGCAGGAGGCCGGCGCCCGCTACATCCAGATCGACGAGCCGGCGGTCTCCACGCGGATGGACGAGCTCGACCTCGCCATCGAGGCGCTGGGGGTCGTCACCGAGCCGATCGAGGTTCACACCATCACGCACATCTGCTACGGCGACTTCCACAATGCCTACCCGAAGATGCTCGACCTGCCGGTCGACCAGATCGACCTCGAGATGACGAACTCGGACTTCGACCTGCTCGACCGGTTCGCCGAGCATCCGTTCACGAAGTCGCTCGGGCTCGGCGTCGTCGACTCGCACTCGCACCGGATCGAGGACCCCGAGGACGTCGTCAAGGGCATCGAGCGAGCGATCGGGCTCATCCCGCCCGAGCGCGTCTACGTCGACCCGGACTGCGGCCTCAAGACGAGGACGGTCGAGGAGGCGAAGGACAAGCTCCGCGTGATCGTGGATGCGGTCGGCCGCGTCCGGGAGCGACTGGCGCGAGGCTGAGATGACGGTCCTTCACGTCCCGTCGGGCGACATCGAGGCGGACCGGACCGCGATCGAGGTGGAGGGCGTCGCCGCTACGGTCTCGCGGATCACCCCGGGAGGCGAGTCGTCGGGGTGGCATCACCACGGCGACTACCACATCATCGCGTACATGCTCTCGGGAACGATCCGGGTCGAGTCCGGCGCCGGAGGGCACGTGGTTTCGGACCTGACGACGGGCGACCTGGTGCACATCGGGCCCCGGACGATCCATCGCGAGACGTTCATCGGTGACACCGAGATCGCCGTGCTCAGCTTCTGGACGGGGTCGGGGACCGATCGCGTGGACGTGCCCGATCCGGAGCCCGCCGACTGACCGGATCCTCACGCCGGTAGTTGCCCTGCTCGCCATGCGGGCGCATGATCGATGACGCGGGAAGGGGGGCGGTGGCGGAGAGTCGATTCTGTCCTGCGTGCGGAACGCCGCGTGAGCCCGACGGCAAGTTCTGCGCGTCGTGCGGCAGGCCGTTCGAGGAAGAGAAGAGGAAGAAGCGCGGGGCGGCGACGCGCGCGAAGGACGCCCTCGAGAAGGCGGATTCGGCGGCCGACGTCGCCGGGACGGCCAAGGACGCCACCGACCTTGCGAGCGCCGCGAAGGATGCTGCCGGCGACGGATCGGACACGGCTCCGGCCGAGGCCCAGGCCCAGATGGGGGCCGAACCACCCGCCCCGGCTCCGCCGCCGCAGGCCCCCGCCGCCGCCGGGCGGGGCGCGCGATTCGGACGCATCAAGGGCGCCTGGGTCATCGGCTCGGGGATCGTGGGGGTGGCCGCGACGGTGGTGTCCCTCCTCGTGTTCCTTCCGAGCGATGAGGCGAGCGCCGGGGAGGTGTTCCTCGAGCCGGCGGGCTCCGTGGGCAGCAACCCCTTCACGCCGAGCGTCGGGCTGGGCACCCCCGACGTCGGGCTCGCGGCGACCCCCCCGGCGTCGGGAGCGCCCGGGGGCGTCCGAAGCCACCCGGGCAACACGCCCGGCCTCTACGGCGGCACGCAGGACGACGCGAGCTGCGACATCGGTCAGCTCGAGCGGTTCCTCGTTCGCAACCCGGAGAAGGCGCGGGCCTGGGTCGGCGCGCTCAACGGCGACCCGGGGCTCCGCTGGAGTGGGGGAAGCCGCGTCGGCGTCGACCAGATCGGCGCGTACCTCGCCGAGCTGACCCCGCTGGTCCTACGCGCCGACACCCGCGTGACGAACCACGGCTTCTCGGGTGGCGTCGCGTTCCCGCTGCAGTCGGTCCTGCAGGCGGGGACGTCGGTGCTCGTCGACGCCTACGGCATCCCGCGCGCCCGCTGCGCCTGCGGCAACCCCCTCATCCCCCCGCACGCGGTGGCCGATCCCACGTACACGGGCAGCCCGTGGCCGGGGTTCGGGCCGGCCACCGTCGTCGTGATCGTGCCGCCTCCGACGATCATCGTCATCTTCGTGGTCGTCGACACGATCACCGGTGACCCCTTCGGCCGTCCGCCCGGCACCTCGGGGACCGAGGACGGGCCCGCGCCGACCGACACCCCGACCCCCGGGCCCACGCTCAGCGTGCCCCCCGACGTGGAGCTGGGGGAGGGGGACGTGCAGGTCACCCTGCTCTGGAGCGGAGGGTCCGACCTCGACCTGCACGTCGTCGACCCCGAGGGCTCGGAGATCTACTACGGGGCCCCGACCTCGACCTCGGGCGGCCAGCTCGACCACGACGACACGGCGGGCTGCGGGGGCACGGGGACGCACGTGGAGAACGTGTACTGGTCCGCGGGCGCCGCCCCCGTGGGGGAGTATCGGGCGTTCGTCGTGAACTACTCCCCGTGCGCCGCCGAGACGTTCGAGCTGCGGATCACCGTGGCCGGCGAGGTGGTGCATTCCTCGAGCGGCACCGTGCCGGGCGAGTCGAGCGCACAGTCCACCCCGGTCACCTTCAGCCGCTGACCGGTAACATGAGGGCGATGGCCAAAGCCCTGGAGGAGAAGAAGAGCGTCGTCGTCCGCTTCGCGGGTGACTCCGGGGACGGCATGCAGCTCACCGGCGATCGCTTCACGAACGCCACCGCGGTGGTCGGGAACGATCTGGCAACCCTTCCGGACTTCCCGGCCGAGATCCGGGCCCCGGCGGGCACGCTCCACGGCGTGTCGGCGTTCCAGATTCACTTCGCCTCGAGCGACATCCTGACCCCCGGGGACCATCCGAGCGTCCTGGTGGCCATGAACCCCGCCGCGCTGAAGGCGAACCTCGGCGATCTGCAGCCCGGCGGCACGATCATCGCCAACGAGGACGCCTTCGTGGAGCGGAACCTCGAGAAGGCCGGCTACGGCACCGACCCCTTGGACGACGGCTCCCTCGACGGGTACCAGGTCTACCGGGTGCGGATGACCGAGATGACCGTCGCGGCCACGAGCGCCGTCGAGGGCATCTCGAAGAAGGAGGCCGAGCGCTCGAAGAACTTCTTCGCGCTGGGCCTCGTCTCCTGGATGTACAGCCGCCCCACCGAGATCACCACCCGGTGGATCGAGGAGAAGTTCGCGAAGAAGCCGGCCATCCGAGATGGGAACCTCGCCGCGTTCAAGGCCGGCTACAACTTCGGCGAGACGGCGGAGCTCTTCGGCACCCAGTACGAGGTCGAGCGCGCCCCTGTCGATCCGGGTGTCTACCGCAACACGAACGGCACGGCCGCGCTGTCGTGGGGGCTGATCGCGGCGAGCGTCCGGAGCGGCCTCCCACTGTTCTACGCGGGCTACCCGATCACGCCGGCCTCCGAGCTGCTCCACGAGCTCTCGCGCCACAAGAACTTCGGGGTCCGGACCTTCCAGGCCGAGGACGAGATCGCGGCGGCCAACATGGCGCTGGGCGCGGCGTTCGGGGGACACATCGGCGTGACGGGCACCAGCGGGCCCGGCATCGACCTCAAGTCCGAGACCATCTCGCTGGGCCTCATGCTCGAGCTCCCGATGATCATCGTCGACGTCATGCGCGCCGGACCCTCGACGGGGATGCCGACCAAGACCGAGGCGTCGGATCTCCTGCTCGCGATGTACGGGCGGCACGGCGAGTCGCCGATCCCCATCGTCGCCGCGTACTCGCCGTCGCAGTGCTTCCACGCGGCGATCGAGGCGGCCCGCATCGCGATCGAGTACCGGACGCCGGTGATCATCCTTTCCGACACGCTGCTCGCGAACGCCTCCGAGCCGTGGCTCATCCCCGAGGTCGACTCGCTGCCCACGATCGACCCCGACTTCACGACGGCGCCGAACGCCGGCGACGAGTTCCTGCCCTACCTGCGCGACGAGAAGCTCGCCCGTCCGTGGGCCGTCCCCGGGACGCCGGGGCTCCAGCACCGGATCGGGGGCCTGGAGAAGGAGGCGGAGGGCACCGGCAACATCTCCTACGACCCCGAGAACCACGAGCGGGCCACCCACCTCCGCGCCCGGAAGATCGCCGGCATCGCCGACTCGATCCCCGATCTCGAGGTCGACGACCCCAGCGGCGGCGCGGAGCTGCTCGTGCTCGGCTGGGGCTCGACGTTCGGGACGATCAAGGCGGCGATCGCCGACGTCCGCGATCGCGGCAAGAAGGTCGCGCACGCCCACCTGATGCACCTCAACCCCTGGCCGAGGAACACCGAGGAGGTGCTGCGGCGCTACCGGAAGGTCCTCGTCCCGGAGATGAACATGGGCCAGCTCGTGAAGCTGATCCGGGCCGAGTACCTGATCGACGCCCGGCTCTTCAGCAAGATGCAGGGACAGCCCATCTTCGTCGAAGAGCTCTCCGAGGAGATCGTGAGGCAGCTGGCGTGAGCGACCTCGGCAACGGCCACGGGAACGGGCATGGGAACGGCGAGCTGGCCGCGGCCGCGCCGCTGGCCGGCGCGCCGCTGACCCTCACGAAGAAGGAGTTCACCAGCGACCAGGAGGTTCGCTGGTGCCCGGGCTGCGGCGACTACGCGATCCTGTCCGCGGTCCAGGCGTTCCTCCCCGAGCTGGGCATCCCACCGCACAAGATCGTGTTCGTCGCGGGCATCGGCTGCTCGGGGCGGTTCGTGTACTACATGGACACCTACGGCGTGCACGGCATCCACGGCCGCGCGCCCGCGCTGGCCACCGGCATCGCCACCGCGCGGCCCGACCTCTCGGTCTGGGTGGCGACCGGCGACGGCGACGCGCTCTCGATCGGGGGCAACCACTTGATCCACGCGCTCCGCCGGAACGTCGACGTGAAGATCCTCATGTTCAACAACCAGATCTACGGGCTCACCAAGGGTCAGTACTCGCCGACGAGCGAGATGGGGAAGGTGACGAAGTCGACCCCGTTCGGCTCGGTGGATCACCCCTTCAACCCGGTGGGGCTGGCGCTGGGAGCGGACGCCACGTTCGTGGCCCGGACGATCGACAACGACCGCAAGCACTTCACCGAGGTGCTCCAGGCGGCGGCCGCCCACAAGGGGTCGGTCTTCATCGAGATCTACCAGAACTGCAACGTGTTCAACGACGGCGCGTTCGCCGCCGTGCGCGACAAGCAGGCCGGGGCCCAGCAGAACCAGATCCGGCTCGAGCACGGCCAGCCGATCCGGTTCGGCAAGGACCTCGAGCGCGGCGTGGTCCAGCGCTCGGACGGGTCCCTCGAGATCGTCGAGGTGGCCGTGGAGGGGGAGGGCAACATCCTCGTCCACGACGCCCACCGGGCCGAGCCGTCGCTCGCGTTCGCGCTCGCCCACCTCTCGGAGCGGCCGACCGGGCCGACCCCGATCGGCATCTTCCGCGAGGTCGGCCGTCCGGTCTACGGAGAGGCGATGGCCGCCCAGCTGGACCAGGCGAAGGAGAAGCTCGGCGAGGGCGACCTGGCCAAGCTCCTCCACTCCGGCGACACCTGGACCGTCGGGTAGCCTGCCGTCGCTGACCGACGGTCAGCCAGCAACGAAGCCGCAGGTCAGAGCAGGTATTTGCGTCCGGATGGTATGATGCCGGGGCGATGGCGACCAACGCGAACGAGAGCAGCAGCGCCGGGGAGAAGGCCGCCGAGGAGCAGGGTCACGCCTGCTCGGTATGTGGGTTGAAGCTCTCCGCCTATAACCCCGGGCCGAACTGCTGGCAGCACACCATCGGACACCCCTGGCGGGGGCCGTCCGCCAAGCCCCGCTACGACTGAGGGTTCCTCAGAGCCCCAGCAGCTCGTCGTAGCCCACGGAGAGATCCAGCGGTGACTGCTCCATGCCCGGGATCAGGAAGCCCTCGACCCACCAGCGCGCAACGAGCCCCTCGCGCTCGCCGTTGGCCCCGGCGCCCTCGATGAGCAGCGCGGCCCTGTAGGCGAGCGAGAGCCGTTCGACCAGGGCCCGCGCCGCGGCGAGGTCCCCGGCGAGCACCGACTCGGCTTCCTGTTCGAGGCGATCGAGCGACTCGTTCACCTGCTTCGTCTCGAGGGCGAGCTCGCCGTTCTGGGGCAGCCGCCCGCGCGCGTCCGCGAGCAGGGCGGTCAGGGTCCCCTCCTTTCGGAACGAGCGCAGGGTGTCGAGCACCAGCACGTTCGTGGTGCCCTCCCAGATCGGAAGCACCTGCGCGTCGCGGAGGAGGCGCGCGGTGTCGAAGTCCTCGATGTAGCCGTTGCCGCCCCGGAGCTCGATGGCCTCGCTCGTCGCTCGGACCGCGAACTTCGCGGTGATCAGCTTGGCGATGGGGGTCAGCACGCGCAGCATCCGCCGGTCGTGCTCGCCGCCGGCGTCCTCGCGGTCGAGGAAGCGGGCCGCCTCGAGGACGAGCGCGAGGTTCGCCTCAAGCTCCACCGCCAGGCGGGCGAGGTCCTGCATCGCGAGGGGCTGGCGGGCGACGTGCGCGCCGAACGCCTCGCGCTCGGTCGTCGCCTCCACCGCTTCACGGAGGGCGCGCTTGGCGCCGGCGATCGATGCGACCGCGTTGTAGATGCGCGAGAGGTTGAAGAGCTCGGCGCCCACGTTGATGCCCCGGCCCTCCTCGCCGACGAGGTAGGCCTCGGCGCCCTCGTAGACGACCTCGCCGGTGGGCATCGACGCGGTGCCGAGCTTGTCCTTGAGGCGCTCGATCCGCAGGCGGTTCGGTCCCGCTTCGGTCTCGCGCGGGACGAGGAACATGGAGAGGCCGCGCGTGCCCGCGCCCTCGCTCGTCCGAGCGATCGTGAGGATGAGCCCGGCGTCGACGTTCGAGCAGAACCACTTCTCGCCCTCGAGAAGCCAGGTGCCGCCGTCGCGCGTGGCCGTCGTCTGCACCCGCGACAGGTCGGAGCCCCCCGCCTTCTCGGTCATGAACATCGCGCCCTGGAGGAGCTCGCCGGGGTCGGTTGCGGTGAGGCGCGGGACGAAGCGGCGGGCCAGCTCGGGGGAGAAACGCTCGAGCACGCGGACCACGCCATCGGTGCACGCGATCGGGCAGTAGAGCCCGGCCTCCGCCTGGGCGAACAGGTAGCCGAGCGCGAACTTCGCGAGCTGGGGGAGGGGCCCCGCTTCGTCCGACGGCCGGACGATGCCGAATCCGTACACGGCCCGGGTCATCTCCTCGTAGGCGGGGTGGTAGACGACCGTGTCGATCCTGCGTCCTGCCCGGTCGTAGCGCTCGAGCACGGGGCGATGGCGGTCCGCGAGGCGCGCGCGGGGCGAGAAGTACTCGGGCGCGAGCCGGCCCATCTCCACGAGGAGCGGCTCGGCGCGCGCCAGGTCGCCCGGGTCGAGCCGAAGCGCGAGTGCCCGCCGCAGGGCGTGGTCGTCGGTCCACCAGCTCACGACCGCCATTCTTACATCGGGGGCTCGCGAGGAGGCGGAGCCTCGCGATGGAGGGGCGCGGCGCTATCGTGGCGGTGATGGACGAGGCCGAGATGCGTCGGCGGGTCGCGGCGGCCCGGGTCGCCCGGCTGGCCACCGTCCGCCCCGGTGGACGCCCGCACGTCGTGCCGGTCGTGTTCGCGCTCGACGGCGACACGCTGTACACATCCGTGGACGGGAAGCCGAAGTCCACGCGCCGGCTGCGCCGCCTCGAGAACGTGGCCGCGAACCCCGATGTTGAGCTCGTCGTCGACCACTACGACGAGGCGTGGGAGATGCTGTGGTGGGTGCGCCTGTCCGGGAGCGCCCGGGTGGTGGCGGACGGCCCCGAACGCGAACGCGGCGTCGAGCTCCTCCGGGCGCGGTACCCCCAGTACGAGCGATGGGGCCCCCTGGGGGAGATGATCGTCGTCGAGGTCGCCTCCTGGCGCGGCTGGTCGATGGAGGGGTGAGCCCATCGGCCGCCGCTCCGCCGCAGGTATAGTGCTCGCGTGAAGGCGCTGCTCATCGGCGACGACCCCGACCTCCGGGCCCACCTCCGGGTGGCGCTCGGCAACGTCCAGCGCCGCACGGGCGAGGGCTGGGAGTTCATCGAGGAGTCGAACGGCCTGCGGGGCATCGCCGCCGCGTGGCGGGAACGCCCCCAGCTCGTCGTGACCGACGAGATCGTCTCGGGGGCGGGGGGCTTCGCGGTCGCCAAGGACCTGCGCGGGCAGATGGAGCCTTTCCCCGGCGCCATCATCATCGTGCTGGCGCGGGTGCAGGACGCGTGGCTCGCCGACTGGGCGGGCGCCGACGCCTGGGTGACGCGACCGATCGACCCGTTCGCGCTGGCGGACACGGTGGTGTCGCTGGTCGCGCCGCGCGAGGCGACCGGCGCCCCGGCTCCGTAGCGATCAGAGAGAGGACGACGAGTGGTCATCAAGGGAACGTGTGGGCGCTGCGGCCGCGAGGTGCAGGCCGATCAGATCATGGCGGCGGGCGGACACTGTCCGTGGTGCGGGAAGCCCTTCACCAGGGACTACACCGCGAACCTGGCGATCTCCCTCCGGGAGGCGAACGCGGCGGGGAGCATGCTCGAGGGCGCGCTCGAGAAGATCGCCGGCATGGAGCCGGCGCTCGAGCTCGACGCCGAGAGCGTGCTGGGCCCGCTCCGGGCCTCGCTGGAGTCGCTCCACCGCCGGCGCGTCCGGGGCTGACGCCGGGCCGATGGGCCGGATCCGGGTCGGCACCTCGTCCTGGACCGACAAGACGCTCCTCGAGTCGGGCTGGTACCCCCCCGAGGCGAAGACGCCCGAGGAGCGGCTGAAGCACTACGCGTCGCGGTTCCCGGTCGTCGAGGTCGACTCCACCTACTACGGCCTGCCCAGTCGGAAGAACTCGGGGCTGTGGGTGGAGCGAACGCCGGCCGACTTCACCTTCCACATCAAGGCGTTCTCGCTGATGACCGGCCACCCGACGCGCGTGCGCGGCCTCCCGAAGGAGATCCGGGAGTCGCTCCCCGAGGGCGCCGAGCGCGTGTACCCGAAGGACCTCTCGCCCGAGGCGATCGATCTCGTGTGGGAGATGTTCCGGGAGGCCCTGATGCCCCTCCACTCGGCCGGCAAGCTCGGCGTCGTGATGCTCCAGTTCCCGGAGTGGCTCGTGCCGAGCCGGCGCTCGCGAGAGGAGATCCTGCGGGCCCGCGAGCGCCTCGCCGGCTACGACGTGGCGGTCGAGCTGCGACAGGCGAAGTGGTTCGAGAGCGACGAGGACGCGAGGCGCACGCTCGAGTTCCTCCGCGGCGAGGGCATCCCGTTCGTGGCGGTCGACATGCCGCAGCGCTTCCCCTCGAGCATCCCCCCGATCGCGGAGGTGACCTCGGAACGCTGGGGGCTCGTCCGGTTCCACGGACGCCGCGAGGAGACCTGGGGCAAGCGCGGGGTCTCGGTGCTCGAGCGCTTCCGCTACGACTACCCGAAGGAGGAGCTGGAGGAGTGGGTGCCGAGGGCGCGCGCGATGGCCGAGCGCACGCGCGAGACGCACGCGCTCTTCAACAACTGCTACCGCGACTCGGCGGTGAACAACGCGGCCACGTTCGCCGACCTCCTCGGCGAGCAGGCGTGACCGGCCCGCTGGTACGCTGACGCACCATGGGATTCAACCCGATGCAGGGAAGGCGGCCCCGCCCGGCGGACCTGGCCATCTTCGTCGGCTCGATCGTGACGCTCGTCATCGTGCTGCTCTGGGGATTCCGGGTCATCTGATGCGAGGCCGGCGCCCTGCTGTGCTGCTCCTTGCGGGGGCGCTGCTGATGCCGGGGGCGGCCGCCGCCGCGCCGGTGGACACCACCGATCGCACGATCCGCGACACCGACGGTGACAACCTGCTGGAGTACGCGAAGGGGGAGCGCCTGAAGGTCGTGGGGAGGCGCAAGCGAGTCGCTCCGCCGTCCCGCGGCTCGCTGATCAACTTCCTCCAGCTCTCCGACTTCCAGATCGTCGACGAGGAGTCGCCGGGCCGGGTGGAGTTCCTCGACTCGAGCCAGGACGCCTCCGGGCCCACCAAGGCCGCCTACCGGCCGATGGAGACGCTGACGACCCAGGTCGCCGAGGCGATGGTGCGGGCGATCCGCGGCGCCCGGTCGCCGCTCACCGGCGAGCCGCTCGACCTGACGATCCTCACGGGCGACAACGCCGACAACCAGCAGTACAACGAGATCCGCTGGTTCATCGACATCCTCGACGGGGGCGCCTCGGTGAGCCCCGATTCGGGGGTTGGGACGGCGGTGTGCCCCGCCAACCCGGACTCCGTCTACGACGGCCTGCGCGGCGGGGGCACCGGCGGCTACTACGAGCCCGACTCGTCCGAGCCGGGAGAGGACGGCGACGGCTACTCGCCCGACCGCGAGGTGAATCAGTCGAGCGCCGGAGTGGACGTGACGGTCCGCGACTTCACCGGGCTGTTCGAGCGGGCGAACGAGCCGTTCCGATCCGAGGGCCTGGGGATGCCTTGGTACACGGCGTTCGGGAACCACGACGCGCTGGTGCAGGGCAACAGCCCGGAGGCGTTCGGCGGGCCGCAGGGAGAGAGCGGCGAGTCGTTCAACCCCGGCTACCACGGGATCGTGACCGGGTGCGCCAAGCCGACCCAGGCCGCGACCGAGGGCTTCTTCGGCGATCCGACCTCGGCAAGGATCGTCCCGCCCGACGAGGAGCGCTGCTTCCTCGCGAAGAACACGCCGGTGTCGGGCGCGCCGGGGCCCTGCGCCGCGACGAGCTTCATCGACGAGCACTTCGTGACCTCAGGGACGCCGGCCGGGCACGGGTTCCTTCCGACGGGGGAGCTCTCCCCGGCCCAGCAGGAGGCCGGGTACGGGCTGCCGTTCAGCGCCGACGCGAACGACGACGGCTACTACTCGTTCTCGCCGCGGGGCGGGCTGCGGTTCATCGTGCTCGACACGATCACCGACGAGTGCGGCACGATCCTATGCTCGGAGGGATCGATCGACGACGCGCAGTTCCTGTGGATGGCGGACCAGATCGAGCGCGCCACGTCGATGCGGCAGTACGTGATCGTCTTCGGGCATCACACGCTCCGCACGATCCGCCTTCCGTCGGACGACGCGACGGAGCAGCCGATCCACGACGGCCAGCGGGTCAACCGTGAGGACCCCTCGCAGCCGGCGGGGTCGAGCCCGGCCGAGACGCTCGAGGAGCTGTTCTGCCGATCGCCGAACGTGATCGCCCACGTCGCCGGGCACGAGCACGAGAACTACCTCCGGCACCACACCTGCGAGCGGGAGGAGACCTCGCCGACCACGGGCACCGCGGACTTCTGGGAGGTGGCGACGGCCGCGCACATCGACTGGCCGCAGCAGGCGCGGATGATCGAGCTGATCCGGAACCCCCGCGGGCGGGGGATGTGGCTGGCGCTGACGCTCCTCGATCACGCCGGCCCGCCCGAGCCGGTCTGGGACCCGGCGAGCGCCGACGTCCTCACGCTCGCGTCGGTTGCCCGGGAGCTGGCCTACAACGACTTCCAGAACAACCGGGCGTCGCGCGGCGACCGCGACGATCGCAACGTGGTGGTGAAGATCGCCCGGCGATGGCCCCCGCCCGCATCGGGGTGACGACGCTCCGCCGCTGCGGCTGGGCCCCGGACGGCGACCCCCTCTATGTCGCGTACCACGACGAGGAGTGGGGGGTGCCGTCGCACGACGACCGGCACCTCTTCGAGATGCTCGTCCTCGAGGGAGCGCAGGCCGGTCTCTCGTGGTCGACGATCCTTCGGAAGCGGGAGGGGTACCGCGAGGCGTTCGCGGGGTTCGACGCCGAGGCGGTCTCGCGCTTCGGGGAGCGCGACGTCGCGCGGCTGCTGGGGAACCCGGGCATCGTGCGGAACCGCGCCAAGGTGGAGTCGGCCGTGGGGAACGCTCGGGCCGTGCTCGAGGTTGGGCGCGAGCGCGGGAGCCTGGACGAGTACCTGTGGTCGTTCGTCAACGGCGAGCCGCTGATCGCCAGGCGGCGGACCCTCGCGGACATCCCCTCAGAGACCGAGGAGTCCCGGGCGATGAGCAAGGACCTGAAACGGCGGGGATTCCGCTTCGTCGGCCCGACGATCTGCTACGCGTTCATGCAGGCGGTGGGCATGGTGAACGACCACGTGAAGACCTGCTTCCGCTACCGCGAGCTGACCGGGCGGAGCCACGGACTGGCGCTTTGAGCAATCAGGTTAGCGCGAGGCTGAGCGCCGTCATGACCACGCCGTTGAGCACTGCCATGATCGTCGTATA
>DASWKG010000118.1:0-8601 GCA_036396755.1 Actinomycetota bacterium | reverse complement strand
CGACTTCCCGACGCCCACCGTGGTGACCCCCGACGGCGACCTCGTCATCATCGCGGGGACGACCGGCGATCCCTGGGCGTCCACGTCGAACATCACCGCGATCGCCTACCGCACCGACACCGGCGAGCCCGCGTGGACCTCCACGTACGAGGGGCCCGCGAACGGGAACGACTTCGCCGCGGGCATCGCGCTCAGCCCCGACGGCGAGACCTTCTACGTGACCGGCTCCCAGGACGACACCGACCCCGACCCGGCGACACCCGGCGACCTGGCCGTGGTCGCGATCGACGCGACGACCGGGGACGTCAAGTGGAGCGCGTCCCGTCCCGGAGGGGCGGGCACGGCGGTGGCGGCCGGGGACGAGTCCGTCTTCGTGACCGGGGCCCAGGGCGGCGATCTCGTGATCGCGGCGTACGAGGCGGGGACCGGCGCGGAGCGCTGGGCGGCCACCCTCGACGGCGATGGGCACGGCGACGACACCGGCCTCGCGATCGGGACGGCGGCCGGTCGCGTGTTCATCACCGGGCGGCTCTTCGTGAGCGGCTCGGCCGACATCTTCGACGAGGAGAACGACCGCGACATGGTGACGCTCGCCCACGACGCGGCGACGGGCCAGCGCCTCTGGCGGCGCGACTACGACAGCGAGGCGCCCGAGTGGAGCTGGGAGGAGGGCGACGCACTCCTTCTCAGCCCCGACGGCTCGCTCGTCTACGTCTCGGGCCGGAGCCACTTCGCCGCGCACAGCGCGCTGATCGCCTACGACGCCGAGACGGGCGACGAGGCCTGGCACCGGCTCCTCGCGTTCTCCTCGCTGACGGGGGTCGCCCTGACCCCGAGCGGCCACCGCCTCTTCCTCACGGGACTGGCCTCCAGCAACGAGTTCGGCATCGACCGCACCGCCGCCTACGACGCGCGGACGGGCATCAGACAGTGGCAGGCCGACTTCAGCGGGAGCACCGACGGCGGCTACGCGCCCGTCGGCTACGACGTGGTGGTGTCTCCCGACGGGAGCACCGTGTACGTCGCCGGGGTGGAGCGCCAGGAGTTCCCGCCGCTCACCTGGGACTTCGTCACCACCGCGTACGACGTCGACGACGGCGAGGAGCAGTGGTACGCCCACTACAACAGCTCCCGGATCAAGAACGACCGGGCCCTCGCGTACGACATCTCGATCACCCCCGACGGCGAGACGGTCTTCACCTCCGGCATCTTCTCGGGCACGGAGTTCGGGGCGACCCAGCGCGGATGGGGGCTCGCCGCCTACGACGTGGACGACGGCGTGCTTCCGGAGGCGGGCTGCTCGATCGGGCACGCGGGGGAGCAGGTGCCGCTCCTCTGCTCGGCGCGCCCGCC
Source organism: Actinomycetota bacterium (assembly GCA_036396755.1). Taxonomy (GTDB): domain Bacteria; phylum Actinomycetota; class UBA4738; order UBA4738; family CALAEC01; genus DASWKG01. The sequence goes on along the minus strand of DASWKG010000118.1, from coordinate 7,248 downwards.
CTCGCTCGAGATCGGAGGGACCGCCGTCTCCCACCCGGACGCCGCGCCCTGTGCCGAGGCGTCGACCTCCGTCGTCGCAACGCGGTGTGAGTCCTGGGTGGGCACCCACGACACGCCGTGGAACCACGGGTCCCCGGCCTACGGCTTGGACGTGCCGTTCGCGATGGCGGTCTCCGAGGACTCGGTGTTCGTCACCGGTTTCACGCTCGACATGGAGTCGGGGACGTTCGCGATCGCCACCGCCGCGTTCGACGCGAAGACCGGCGAGCGTCGGTGGAGCACGCTCCACGTCCCGAGGTACCGCCCGTACTCTCAGCCGTTCGGCATCGCCGTCAGCCCCGACGGCACGCGCGTCTACGTCACCGGGCTCACCAACTGGGATGCCTGGGTGCCGTCGAAGGGCAGCTTCCTCACGGTCGCCTACGACGCGGCGACCGGCCGCGAGGTGTGGGAGTCGGCGTACCACGGCACGGAGAAGAAGCTGAACGTCGGGATCGGCGTCGCGGTGAGCCCCGACGGCGAGCACGTGTACGCGACCGGGGTCCGCGACGCGGAGAACAACAACCAGGACCTGCTCCAGAGCTCCTCGGGACAGCTGGCCACCATCTCCTACGACGCCGAGACGGGCGATCGCGAGTGGCTCCGCTCGTACGGCGGGGAGGGCGAGATCGGCACGTCGATCGGTCACGCGATCGCCGTCGACGACGACGCGGTGTACATCACCGGGCCGAGCAAGCGCGGCACGGACTACGAGATGACGACGATCGCGTATCGCGCCGGGGGCGAGGACGCCGGCGAGGAGCTGTGGGCGTCGCGCCACGACCGGCCGAACGACGACGTCCCGATCGCGATGGCCCGCGCCGGCGATCGAGTGTTCCTGGCCGGCTGGCACGTGGACGACCCGGCGAGCGGCGCCACGTCGTTCGATACGGTCGCGCTGGACGCGGCCACCGGCGACGAGGCCTGGAACGCGACCTACGGCTCGGGGTCGGACGGCCCCGCCTACCCCACGGGGCTGGCGGTGGGGTCGAACGGGGCGGTGCACGTGACGGGCTACGCGGTGAACACCCTCCTGTGGGGCGGCACGACCGTCTCCTACGACGGGGCGACCGGCGCCCAACGCTGGGCGGTACGCGAGCCGGCCGCCGCGCGGTCCGCCTGGCAGTACTTCACCCCGACGGTGGCCGTCTCGCCGAACGGCGCCCGCGTCTACGTCGCCGGCCAGCAGGAGGTGAACGCGCAGGGGCTCTACCTCCGCTCCGACGCGGTCACCACCGCCTACGACGCGGCGACCGGCGACCGGGTCTGGCTCGCCCGCTACAACGGTGGCGACGCGCTGACCGACGTCGACTCGAGCGTCGGGGTCGGCGTGAGCCCCGACGGGACCTCGGTCTTCACGGCCGCGTGGTTCACCTACGCGCCCTCCGAGGACGGCAACGTCGACGACTTCGGCGTCCTCGCCTACCCCGCGTAGCCCCCCGCCCCCCCGTTCTGTTGCCGCTGGGCCTCGCGTGCCGAGGCTGTGCGTCAACGGAACGGGGTGGGGCGAACCGATCGCCACCTGAGAGCGTCTCTCTCTCGAACCCGCCGAGGAGGAGGTGCCCGGATGAGGAAGCGGACGCTCGGGGTCGTGGTCGCGATCGTGGGGTTGGCGTTGGGGGGCTGGGCACCGCCCGGCACGGGAGGCCGCGAGGCCGAGACCCCGGTCCAGGACGTCCTGTTCCTCCGGACCGGCGGCGGGACGACGCTGGTGCGAACCGGGGAAGCGGCCGCACAGGTGTTCCCCGGCGGGATCCCCGCGTCGGATTGGTCCGCGGTCGTCCGCGCCACCATGCGGCGGCGCGAGACCCAGGTCGTCGCCCTCGACACTTCGGGCACGCGGCTCTGGTCGAGCGTGGTCCCGGGCAGCCTCGAGGTGAAGCTGGCGTCGGCGCACGCGGACCTCGTCGCCCTCGGCCCCCCCGGGGGGAGCACCGGATACCCCACGGGCCGTTCGTGGACGACGCTCGTCGTGGTCGGCCCCGACCCCATGGATCCGAACACCATCGAGCTGCGCGGCAACTACGAGCCCGAGGCGTTCTCGACCGACGGTGGGAGCCTCTTCGTCGTGCAGTACCTCCCGCCCCTGCGGCCCTCCCACTACCGCGTGCGCCGGCTCGACCTTCGCACCGAGCGGGTCGAGGGCGTCTACACCGTCGACGGCCACCTGCAGGAGGCGATGCGGGGCACCGCGCGCATCCAGGCGGCCAGCCCCGACGGCCGTCGCCTGTACACGCTGTACACGCTGGACGAACCCGACGGGACCCGCCGCGCCTTCGTCCACGTGCTGAGCCTCGACGAGCTGTGGGCGCACTGCGTCGACCTGCCCGAGGGGTTCGCCACCGCCGGTGAGCAGGCGCTCGCGATCGCCGTCGCCTCGGACGGCGAGCGGGTGTTCGTCGCCGACGCGACGAGCGGAGCGGTGTCCGAGATCGACACCGGCGCTCTGCGGGTGACCCGCACCGCCCCCGCCGCGTTCTTCGCCCCCGGCGGCACCGCGCAGGCGGTCGCGGGGCACGACGGCACGCTCTCCCTGGCGAAGGGCGGGCGACTGGTGGTCCTCGACGGCGCCACGCTCACGACGCGCCGAACGCGGGACCTCGGCCAGAGGATCACCGGCCTGCAGGCGGGCCGGGCACCCGGACGCCTCTACGTGGGGGTGAAGGACCGCATCCTCGTCCTCGACACGAGGACCGGCCTCCAGCTCGCGGTCATCGACCCCACGAATCTCGGGACCATCGACCAGCTCGGCGCCTCGACCCGATGGCTCGAGGAACAGCGCACGGCGTTCACCTGCGCCTGCTGACGGGTTCGCCGCCGAGCGGCGGCTTACGCGGGAACGACGACGGCGTTGGAGATCACCAACGCGAAGTCCTGGTCGGTGGCGTCGCCCGCGAAGGGCACGCCGTCCCCGGGGACGTTGAAGGCGTCGACCGTCAGCGTGTAGGTGCCCGACGGCGACGGGAGGAAGACGTTCTCCACCACCTCCAGGCGGTCCGGAGCGCCGCCCGGGATCGACCCGCCCCCCGCGAACCGGTTCCCCAGGTACGTGGCGCCATCCTCCGCGACGAGTGAGAGGTCGAGGTCGTTGACGATCGCCGGCAGGGCGTTCGGGGACGCCGGCGCGTCGCTCCAGACGAGGGTCGCCCTCATCGGCCGGGAGGGATCGGCGGGAGCGACTCGAAGCACGTGCGACTCCCCCGCCTCGTCGAGGACCACCTCCTGGTCCACGAGGACGCGCTCGACCGTGGGGTCGAAGAGGGCCTTGAGGTTGACGCGGCCCCACCCCTCGTTCCGATTCGGGATGTCGGCCGTGCCCATGTCGGTTGCGCTGTTGACGAGCAGCGCCTTGCTCATGGCCGGAGACGGCGTGGCGCCATCGTGGTCCCGCCGCCACCACTGGGCGATCAGCGCGACCGAGCCCGTCACCTGCGGTGCGGCCATGGAGGTCCCCGAGCACGTCCCGTAGAACGCCGCGAATGGCGCCGCCTCGGCCGGCGGCTGGTTGCAGAGCACCGACGCGGGGAGGCTCCGGGTCGAGACGATGGTCTCGCCGGGGGCGGCCACCGTGGGCCCGATCCTCCCGTCCTTCGTGGGGCCCCGGGAGGAGAAGGTCGAGATCTGGTCGATGGTCCCGGAGGCCCGGTGGGACTTCGACGAGGCCACCGCGATGAGGTTCTTGGCCTCGGTGGGGGCTCCCGGGCCCGCGGTCCCGGAGTTCCCGGCCGCGAACACCAGGGTGAAGGGCTGGGCCCCCGGGGTCTCCCAGTCGGCGTCGCGCGCGATGACGTCCATCGTCCGGGAGGTGACGGTGTAGCCGGCGCGGTCGCCCTCCCCGCTCCCCCACGAGGCGTTCCACCCGATGGCGCCCGCCCGGGACGCGTCGCGCGAGACCTGCTCGAAGGGCGGGAACTCGTCGACGCCCACCAGCTCCTCGATGATGCCCAGCACGCCGGCGTCGACGAACCGGACCGCCGGGGCGATCCCCTGCCCGTAGGCGAAGCCGGTGGGGTCGGTGGCGCCGGGGATGCCCACGCCGCTCCCGCCGGCGATGCCGCTCACGTGGGTGCCGTGGCCGTCGGAGTCGCGGAAGTCGGGCAGCGGGGTGTAGTCGGTCCTCGAGACGACCCGCCCCATGAGGTCGGGATGGGTGTCGTCGATGCCCGAGTCGGCGATGGCGATCGTGACGCCGGAGCCGTCCAGCCCCAGACCATCGAGGAAGGCCCGGTAGCCGACCACGGGCTTCCCGGCGGCGATGTTCCCCGCCACGATCTGGGCCGCGCCCTCGTCGAGGAGCTCGATCCCGGTGGCGGCCGGACCGATCGAGAGGACCCGCGGGTCCGACGCGAGCGCCGAGACGGCGGCCGCGTCGGCGCGGACCACCACGTTCAGCAGGCTGCGGTCGGGCGTCGGCCGGAAGGAGCGGACAACTTCGGCGACCTCCCCCAGCGAGGCCAGCGTGGCGCGGGGAGCGCCCCCCCACACCACCACGTCCACCAGCGGATGGGCCGCGAGGTCGAGCGTCGCCGCCAGCTTCTCCGAGGGGCGCAGCGGCCGAACCGAGGTCACGTGCGGGAGACCGGCCACCGCGTCCACGGCGTCGGGGGTCAGCCACGCGAGGTAGGAGTCGGACGGCCGGTACTGGACACCCTCGGCGCCGGCGCGATCCAGGCCCTCGCGGTCGGCGCTCGTGATCCGCCCGGCGTACGCGGCCACGTACCAACCGGCGGCCGCGTCGCCGCCCCGCGCGGGAACGGTCACGGCCACCATCAGGACGGCGGCGCAGAGCGACAGGTGTCGCGCGGTTCGGGACATCATGGGCCTCCTCCCGGACTCCCTTCGCCGTCACATGCCCCGACCCCTCCGTGCAGGTGCACAAGGGCCTGAGACGAACGATCTCCGAACGCCGGCCGCCCGGGAGCAGGAGGTGGAGGGGGCGCCGTCGAACCCCCCGCATGATGACCTTCCGCCTCCACGCCAGGCGTCGGCAGCGCGCGTCGCTCGGGATGCTCCTCTCGGTCGGGCTCTTCGCCATGCCCGGCCTCGGGCAAGCGGGCTCCCTCCCGCGGGAGAGCTCCACCACCGCGCCGCCGGTCGAGATCACGATCCTGGACTTCAGCGACTTCCACGGGAACCTCGAGCCGGTGGCCACGGGGCCGACGCGCCTCGGGGGGGCCGCCTACCTGGCGAGCCACTTCGAGCGGCGTGCGGCGACGGCGGCGAACGAGCCGTTCGTCGTCACCGCGGGGGACGAGATCGGCGCCACCCCGCCCATCTCCTCGCTCTTCGGGGACCGGCCCACGATCCGGGTGCTGAACATGATGGGGCTCGACGCGGGCACCCTCGGCAACCACAACTTCGACCGCGGGGTGAGCAACATGCGGCGCATCGCGGCCCGCGCCGACTACCCCTACGTCGTGTCGAACCTGGTCGGGCCGGACCGCCGACCGCCCGGGTGGGTGGAGCAGCGGATCGTCTGGGAACGGGCGGGCGTGCGGATCGGAGTGACGGGGGCGATCAATCCCGAGGCCCCGAGCATCACGCTCGCCGGGGCGTTCGGTGACCTCCGGGTGCGGGACCCCGCTCCCGGGATCAACCGGCAGGCGGCACTGCTGCGAGCCGGGGGCGTGGGGACGGTGGTCGCGCTCGTCCATCTCGGCGCCACCGGGGCCGGGCCCGACGGCGCCGGCGGCCCGCTCATCGACCTCGCCCACCGGCTCCGGGGCGTGGACCTGTTGATCGGCGATCACACCGGCATCCCGGTGAACCAGCCGGTCACCGGGGCCGACGGCGAGCCGGTCTGGGTGGTCGAGAGCCTCAGCCAGGGGCGCTCCTTCGCCGAGATCAAGCTGCTCATCGACCCCGAGACGGGCGAGGCGCTGTCCGTCCGCTCGACCTTCCAGTCGACAACCACCGACGACGTCGAGCCCGACGCGCAGATCCAGACGTACCTGGATCATCTCCGCGAGAAGGTGGACGCCCGCCTGCGCCGGGTGGTCGGGCGTTCGGACGTGCCGATCACCAGGAGCACCCCCCTGGCGGAGTCGAACCAGGGGAACCTGGTGACCGACGCGATGCGAGCCGCCTACGGCGTGGACTTCGCGTTCGAGAACTCGGGAGGGCTCCGCGCCGACCTCACCCGCGACGACGACAAGGACGGGGACGGCCGCTACGTCATCCGCCGCGAGTACGTGCTCGAGATGCTTCCGTTCAGCAACGTCGCCGTCACCCTCGAGGTGTCCGGGCCCGAGCTCAAGGAGATCCTCGAGCACGGCGTCTCGACCATGCCGCAGACCACCGACGGCCGGTTCATCCAGGTCTCGGGTCTGGAGTTCGACTACCGGACCAGCCGCCCCCCCGGCGACCGGGTGGTGGCGGTCCGCTGGCCGGCCGACGACTCCCCCGTCGACCTCTCCGAGGACGCGACCTACCGGATCGCGATGAACGACTTCATGGTCGCCGGCGGTGATTCCTACCCCGACCTCAGCGACCGCGCCACGTATCGCGAGCTCCTCGACCAGCTCGTCGCCGAGTACCTCTCCGCCAACGACCCGGTGAGCCCGGAGGGGCCGATCTCTCCCGCAACGGTGCCCGAGACCAGGATCTTCCGCCTGGACTGAAGGAAGATCGGAACCGAGCCCGCGGTTTTCCTCCTCCTGTGCACCTGCACACAGGGGATGCGCCTCTCGACCGGGAACACCAGGTTCGATGGATGAACGGCCGAGGTCTCGGAGGAAGGGTGGTCCCGCGGCGGGCACCCTGCTCATCGCCCTCTGTCTCGCGTTCGCCGCGGGCCTCACCCCGCTCTCGACGCGGGCGAGCGCGAGCGCTCCGGCGCCGCTCGATGCTCCGTCGTTCAAGGCGGTGGGGTCCATGACCTCGGCCCGCGATGCGCACACGGCCACGCTGCTGGGGGACGGCACGGTGCTGATCGCCGGCGGCTTCACGGGCAGCGGGGCGTTGAGCGCGGCCGAGCTGTTCGACCCGGCCACGGGCACCTTCACCATGCTTCCCCCCATGACCTCGGGGAGGTACCTCCACACCGCGACGCTGCTGCCGAACGGCACGGTGCTGATCGCCGGCGGGCTCCCGGCGATCGGGGCTCCGGCCTCGAACACGGCCGAGCTGTTCGACCCCGCCTCGGGGACCTTCACCCCGCTGTCGACCACCATGGCCTCGGGGCGCTTCGGGCACACGGCGACGCTGCTC
>DASWKG010000117.1:0-9576 GCA_036396755.1 Actinomycetota bacterium | reverse complement strand
CGGCATCGGGACCGCGGCCGAGTACTACTTCGGGAAGCAGCCGAAGGACCTCACGCTGGGCGAGGCCGCGATGCTGGCCGGGCTCGTCGCCTCGCCGAACGAATTCAGCCCGGTCAACGACAAGGATGCCGCGCTCGAACGGCGCAACATCGTCCTCGACCGGATCGCGACGGTGGGGTGCGTCCGGGACCTCTGCGCGACCCCCGAGGAGGTCGAGGCGGCCCGCGCCACGAAGCTCAACGTGCACGTCCGCGACGTCACCGAGGAGCAGAAGGCGCCCTTCTTCGTGAACTACGTGAAGCGCCAGATCCTCTCCGACACCCGGTTCGGCGACACCTACCGGGCGCGGGAGCGGACGCTCTTCCAGGGCGGCCTGAAGATCTTCACCACGCTGGAGCCGAAGCTGCAGGCGGCCGGCGACCGGACCGCCCACGACTGGCTCCCCGAGCCCGAGCACCCCGAGACGGCCATCGCCTCGATCGAGACGAAGACCGGCGCGATCAAGGCCCTGGTCAGCAGCACCGACTTCGAGAAATCCCAGGTGAACCTCGCGACCGGCGAGGGCGGCACCGGCCGCCAGTCGGGATCGGCGTTCAAGATGTTCACGCTCGTGGCCGCCTTCGAGCAGGGGATCCCGCCCTCGACCGTCTACAACGGGCGGAGCGGCCAGGACGTCGACTGCGGGTCCGCCGGCCACTACGTGGTCAACAACGCCGACGGCAGCGGCGGGCTGATGCCCGTGTCGGCGGCCACCACCAACTCGGTGAATGCCGTGTTCGTCCAGCTCTCGGTGGACGCGGGCCTCGAGAACGTGGTCGAGGTCGCCCACCGCATGGGGATCGACAGCCCGCTCGACCCGGTGTGCTCGCTGACGCTCGGCGTATTCTCGGTGACGCCGCTCGAGATGGCCGAGGCGTACGCGACCCTCGCCAACAACGGCAAGCACTGCGAGCCGGTCGGGATCACGACGGTGCTCGACCGGCGCGGCGAGCCCCTCAAGGGCTTCCCCAAGACCCCCGAGCACCCCCGCCCCGACTGCGAGCAGGTGGTGGACCCCGACATCGCCAACCTCACGGTGAACCTGCTGGAGACCGTGGTCAGCGGCGGGACCGGCTCCGCGGCGAGCCTCTACCCCCGCGCGGCGTTCGGCAAGACCGGCTCCACGAACGACAACGGCGACGCGTGGTTCGCGGGCTGCACGGCCCAGACCTGCAGCTCGGTGTGGGTCGGGCATCAAGAGGCCGTCATTCCCATGATCAACGTCTCGACGCCGCACGGCTTCGTCTCAAAGGTCTACGGCGGCACGATCCCCGCCAACATCTGGCACGACTTCATGGTGGTGGCCATGGAGGGGTTGCCGCTGATCGACTTCCCGGGCACGCCGGTCATCGAGTGGCCGACCGAGCCGGTCCCCAAGGTCGTGGGGAAGGAGCAGGCCGAGGGCGTCCGGATCCTCGGCGAGGCCGGGTTCCGCGCGATCGTGAAGCAGGTCCCCTCGCTGGAGAAGGAGGGCCTCATCGTGGCGCAGTCGCCGGCGGCCGGGTCGGAGGCGACGCTCGGGACCGGCGTGACGATCGAGGTGAGCAACGGCAAGGCGCCGAAGGTGAAGATCCCCGAGGTCATCGGCCTGACCGAGGCCCAGGCCACGCAGGCGCTGAACAAGGCGGGGCTCATCGTCTCGGTGGTCTACGAGAAGACGAACAACGAGAGCGAGGGCGGCATCGTCTTCGCGGTGGCGCCGGGCGAGGGCACGAAGGCCCCCGAGGGCGCCACCGTCACGATCTCGGTCTACGAGTACAAGAAGAAGACGGAGCCGACCCCCACCCCCGAGCCGACCCCCTCACCGACTCCCACCCCGAGCCCCACCCCCACCCCCTAACCCGTTCTGTTGACACACAGCCTCGAATACCGAGGCTGGATGACATCAGAACGGGGGGGGTTACTCGGGGAGACGCTCGCGGACGAGGCGGTTGACCTCGCCGCCGTCGATGCGGCCCTTGGCCTTCCCCATCACGTAGCCCATGACCTTGCCGAGGTCGCCCGGTCCCGAGGCGCCGGTCGCGCTCACGGCCTCGTCGACGAGCGCGCGAGTCTCGTCCTCGGAGAGCTGCTCGGGCAGGTAGGCCTCGAGGATCGCCTGCTCGGCGCGCTCCTTGCGGAGCAGCTCCTCGCGCCCGCCCTGCTCGTAGGCGTCGGCCGCCTCCTTCCGGCGCTTCACCTCGGTGGAGACGACCTGGACGAACTCGTCGTCGGTGAGCTGGTGCCCCAGCTCGACCTCCTTGTTCTTGACCGAGGTGAGGAGCATGCGAAGCGCGTCCAGGCGGTCACGGTCCCGCGCCCGCATCGCGTCCTTGAGTTCCTCCGAAACGCGGTCCTTCGTCACTAGACTCACCTCGTGGGTTGGTGGATCGTCCTCGGGTCGCTCCTGGCCGGCACGACCGTCGTGCTGTATGCCGTGTTCATCGAGCGCAGGTGGTACCGGCTCGTCCGCCGTCGCCTCGACATCCTACCGGCGGGCCCACCCCTCGACATCCTTCACCTGTCCGACCTGCACATGACCGCCGGCGACGAGCGGAAACATCGGTTCATCGCGTCGCTGCCGGAAGCCGACATCACCGTGGTGACCGGCGACATGGTGGGTGAGCCGGAGGCCGTCGAGGACGTGGTGCACGCCCTCGACACGGCACGCGGTCGCCTCGCCTCCTACTTCGTGCTCGGCTCGAACGACATCTACGCGCCCCGGCCGCTCAACTACTTGCGCTACTTCATCGGGCATCGGCGCCGGAAGCGGCGGGTGGGTCGCCGGGGGCGCGGCCCCGAGCTGGTGCGGCAGCTCGAGGCGCGTGGCTGGATGCACCTCGAGAACCTGACGAGCGATCTCCGCGCGAGCGAGACCCGGCTCGAGGTCGGGGGGATGGACGATCCCCACATCCACCGCGCCGACATCACCGGCGTGCACCGGAAGGACCCCGAGGCGTTCGGGCTCGCGGTGGTCCACTCCCCCGACCCGGCGCCCGAGCTGGTCGCGCTGGGCTACGACCTCGTCGTCGCCGGCCACACGCACGGCGGCCAGGTCCGCCTGCCGGGTTTCGGTGCCCTCGTCACGAACAGCCCGATCCCGCGCTGGATGGCCCGCGGCGTGGCGAGGGTGGGCACCGGCTTCGTCCACGTCTCGCCGGGCATGGGCACGAGCAAGTACGCGCCCTTCCGCCTCTTCTGCCGGCCCGAGGCGACCCTGCTCGAGCTGCGCCCCGCGTAGCGGCCCCGGGGATGGACCCCGCGCGCCGATTGCCCCGATAATCACACCAGTGAGCGCGCGCGACCTCCCCACCGGCACCGTCACCTTCCTCTTCACCGACATCGAGGGCTCGACCAGGCTCCTCGGGCGCCTCGGCGAGCGGTTCAACCGCGTGATCGAGGACCACAACCGGCTGCTGAGCGAGCGCTTCGCCGCCGGCACGATCGTGCGGACCGAAGGTGACGCCTTCTTCGTGGTCTTCGCGAACCCGGCCGAAGCGGTGGCCGCCGCGGTGGATGCGCAGCGGACGATCGCGGGTCACGACTGGGGCGAGGGTGTGGGGGTGAAGGTGCGGATGGGCCTGCACACCGGCGAGGGCACGATCGCCGGCGGCGACTACACGGGCCTCGACGTGTACCGGACGGCCCGCATCGCGGCGGCGGCGAACGGCGGGCAGGTGCTGCTCTCGGACGCGACCCGGGCGCTCGCCCACGCGTCGCTGGGCGACGTGACCACGCGGGACCTCGGCGAGCACCGCCTCAAGGACCTGCCCGAGCGGGAGCGCCTCTTCCAGCTCGTCATCCCCGGCCTTCCCGCCGACTTCCCGCCCCCACGCTCGCTCGACGCGCGGCCGAACAACCTCACGATGCGGCTCACGCCGTTCATCGGGCGCGAGCGGGAGCTGAAGGAGATCTTCGAGCTGTGCGGAACCCAGCGCCTCGTGACCCTCACCGGGCCCGGCGGCACGGGGAAGACGCGGCTTTCGATCCAGCTCGCCTTCGACAGCCTGGAGTCCTTCGCCGACGGCGCGTTCTTCGTGTATCTCGCGCCGATCCGAGAGCCGGAGCTAGTCCCCAGCACGATCGCCACCGCGATCGGCCTCATGGAGGAGGCGAGCCGTCCCCTGATGGAGACGCTGAAAGCCCACCTCGCCGACCGGGAGGTCCTCCTTGTGCTCGACAACTTCGAGCAGATCATCTCGGCGGCGCCGTTCGTGGGCGAGCTGCTCGAGGCCGCGCCCAGGCTGCGCTGTGTGGTCACGAGCCGCGAGATCCTGCACCTGTCGGGCGAGCAGGAGTACCCGGTGCCCCCGATGGCCCTTCCCGACCCGAAGCACCTGCCGGACCTCGAGGCGCTCGAGCGCTACGAGTCGGTTGCGCTCTTCCTGCAGCGGGCGCGGGCCGTGCGCCCCGACTTCGCCCTCACGGCCGAGAATGCCCCCGCGGTCGCCGAGATCTGCACTCGACTCGATGGGCTGCCGCTCGCGATCGAGCTGGCGGCCGCGCGCGTCCGCCTGCTCAACCCCCAGAAGCTCCTCGAGCGGCTCGAGCCGATGCTCCCGCTCCTGACCGGGGGGGCGCGCGACCTTCCGGAGCGACAGCAGACCTTGCGCAGCACCATCGGGTGGAGCTACGACCTGCTCGACGAGGCCGAGCGCCGCCTCTTCCGGCGCATGGCGGTGTTCGTAGGCGGCTGCTCGTTCGAGGCGGCCGACGCGGTGGTCAACCCCGGCGGTGAGCTGGGGATGGACACGCTCGAGGGGCTCGAGGGACTTGTCGACAAGAGCCTCCTGCGGCGGTTCGAGGAGGCGGAGGAGCCCCGGCTCCGGATGCTCCACGTGATCCGCGAGTACGCGCTCGAGCGGCTCGAGGAGAGCGACGAGGCCGACGAGATGCGGCGCCGCCATGCGGGGGCCTACCTGGCCCTCGCCGAGCAGGCCGCCCCGATGCTCACGGGAGCCGACCAGCCGATGTGGCTGGACCGCCTCGAGAGCGAGCACGACAACTTCCGCGCCGCGCTCGACCGGGCCGCCGCGTCGGGAGACCCGGCGACCGCGCTTCGCCTGGGCGGGGTGCTCTGGCGCTTCTGGCAGATGCGAGGGCACCTTCGCGAGGCGGCCGACCGCCTGGACGCGGTGCTGGCGCTCCCGGGAAGCGAGGAGCACCCGGGCCCCCGCGCCGACGCGCTCGAGGCCGCCGGGGGGATCGCGTACTGGTCGGGCGATGCGCCGAGCGCGCAGGGCCACTACCGCGCGTCCCTGGAGCTGCGGCGCGAGCTCGCCGACCCGAGCGCCACCGCCCGGGCCGCGTACAACCTCGCCTGCGCCGACCTGTTCTTCGTCGACCACGGCAACCCCGAGGAAGCCGTGCGGCTGCTGGGCGAGGCCGAGGCGTTCTACCGCGGCCAGGACGATCCCTCCGGCCTCGCCGACGTGCTCTGGGCGGCCGGGGGCAGCCACTTCGTCTCCGCGAGCTACGAGCAGGCCGTCGCGCCCCTCGAGGAGAGCATCGAGCTGTACCGGAAGGGCGGGAACCGCTTCGGCGAGGCGTGGGCCCACCACATGCTCGGCTTGGTCAAGGTACTGATGGGGCACCTCGACGAGGCTCGCGGGCACCTGGTCGAGGCGACGGACATCTTCCTGCGCGGCGACGACCGTTCGGCGACCCCGCTCATGCTCAGCGACTTCGCGATCCTCGAGACCAAGCGCGGAGCGGGCCAGCGAGCGCTCCGGCTCGCCGGGGCCTCCGAGGCCATCGCGGCGGAGTCCGGCGTCGGCCTCACCGACTGGGCCCATCGATCGATCGAGGGCCTCGTCGACGAGATGTGGGGGCTGCTCCCCCGTCCCGAGGCGGAGCGCGCGTTCGAGGAGGGCAAGCTGCTCTCCGCCGACGACGCGATCGCCTACGCGCTGAAGGAGGAGACATGAGCGATCCGCTGCCGTCGAGCGACCCGGTCGAGCTGCTGGCCGGCCTCTCGCTGTTCGCCGACCTCGCGCGGCCGCAGCTCGAGGCGGTCGCTCACAGCTTCGAGGAGGAGTGGGTCGAGGCCGGGCGGCGCGTGCTGCGGGCGGGGTTCGCGGGCAACAGCGTGTACGTGATCGCCGAGGGCGAGGCCTCCGTCGGGATCGAGGGGAGAGAGGTGAACCGGCTCGCGCGCGGCGACTTCTTCGGCGAGGTGTCGGTGCTCCTCGGCGAGAAGCCGTTCGCCGACGTGACGGCCCTCACCCCCCTCCGCTGCCTGGTGCTCCCCGGAGGCCAGCTGCAGGGCTTCCTCCTCTCCTATCCGGCCGTCGCCTACCGGATGCTGCAGGCGGAGGCCCGGCGGCTCCGGAGGACCACGCTGGGGCCCGAGTGAGCGAGGCCCACCCGCCGGGGACCTACCCCGCGGTCGTCGTCGGCAGCGGCCCCGGGGGCCTGCAGGCGAGCTACTCCCTGTCGCGGCTCGGGATCGAGCACGCCGTCCTGTCGTCGGATCCCGCGCCCGGAGGGATGTTCCGCTCGTTCCCCTTCTTCCAGCGGCTCATCACCTGGACGAAGCCCTTCGCGCCGGCCGAACGCGGTTCGCGCGCCTACGGCCGCTACGACTGGAACAGCCTCGTCGCCGACGAGCCGGCGCACGCGGCCCCGGTGTGGGAGCTGATGGACGGCACGTCCTACTTCCCCTCGCGCGCCGAGATGGAGGGGGCGATGGTCGCGTTCGCGGAGCGCGCCGGCGTGGCCGTGCGGTACGGCTGCACGTGGGAGGCGACGCGACGCGAGGACGACGGCGGGTTCACGGTCGTCACGACCGACGGCGAGTACCGGTGCCGAGTCGTCGTGTTCGCGGTCGGCATGACGGAGGCCTGGACGCCGCCGGTTCCGGGTCTCGACGCATGCCCTCACTACGTCGAGACCGCCGCGCCGAAGGCATACGAGGGGAAGGACGTGTTCATCGTCGGCAAGCGCAACTCGGGGTTCGAGCTGGCCGACGGGCTGCTCGCGTCGGCCCGGCGGATCGTGCTGGGGTCGCCGCGGCCCGCGCGGCTCTCGGTGATCGCGCACTCGACGGCCGCCGCGCGGGCCCGGTACCTCCAGCCCTACGAGGACCACGTGCTCGGCGGCGGCACGCTGGTGCTGGACGCGGCGATCGAGCGGGTGGAACGGACGGGCAGCGGGTACCGCGTGGTGGCGAAGGGCACGACGATCCCGCACGACTGGACGTTCGACGTCGACCACGTGATCGCGGCCACCGGCTTCGCGACGCCGATGCGCGACCTGCCGGACCTCGGTGTCGCCACCTTCTACCAGGGCGGCCGGCTTCCGGCGCAGACCCCGTACTGGGAGAGCACGACGGTCCCCGGCATCTACTTCGGGGGCTCGATCACCCAGGGCTCGATCGGGCTGAAGAAGTACGGGGTCCCGAGCAACTCGTCGGCGGTCCACGGCTTCCGGTACAACGCGCGAGTGATGGCGGAGCACATCGCCCGGACCCACTTCGGGATCCAGCCGACGCGCCGGCGGCTCGAGGCCGGCGCGCTCGTGCCGCTCCTCCTCTCGGAGATGGCCGGCGCGCCGGAGCTGTGGAACCAGCAGTCGTACCTGTGCCGGGTCGTGACGGCCTCGCCGGAGGCCGGGCTCACCGACGAGGGGATCCTGCCGCTGGCCGACTTCGTGGACGCGCCCGGGCGCGACGCGGTGGGGGTGACCCTCGAGACCGACGACACCGGAGACATCCACCCGGCCCTCTACCTCCGGCGCGACGGGACGGTGACCGAGCAGGTCCTCCCCGGGAACCCGCTGCTCGACTTCGAGACCGCCGAGCACCGGGCGCAGCTCGCCGCCGCCGTGTCGTGGCTGACGGGCTGAGGCGACCGGTGGCGAAGCTGATCTACTCGGCACTCTCGAGGCCTGAGCGGGCTCGCTACTCGGCGAGGCGGTCGCCGACCACGCGGAGCAGCGAGAGCGCGAGCCTCGGCTCCGCCTCGAGCAGCTCCCAGAAGTCGTCGCGGGCGATCGCGAGCCCGCGGACGGGCGTCTTCGCCTGCACGCGGGCCGAGCGGTGGCCGTGCTCGCTGAGGAGGGCGAGCTCCCCGAAGCACTCTCCCGCCCCGCGCTCGAGGTGCAGGCCGGGCCCCTCGACGAGGACCGTTCCCTCCTCGAGGATGAACATGCCCGACGCCTCCATGTGCGGCTGGATCAGCACGTGCCCGGCGGGGACCTCGAACTCGGTCGCTCGGTCGACGATCTGCCCGAGCACGCCGTCGTCGAGCCCGGCGAACATCTCCACGGTTCGGAGGCTGTCGACCGCGGCGCCCGTCTTCTCCTCGCTCACGGCTCCATCGTACCGCTGCCCGGTTCAGCGGCCGAGCGCCCGCTCGAAGACCTTCTCGTAGCCGGCGACCATGGCCTCCTTGGAGAAGCGCTCCTCGACCCGCGCGCGGCAGGCCCGGGGGTCGATCTCGCCGAGGCGCTTGATCGCGGCCGCGGCTTCGTCGGCGTAGCTCTCGACGGGGACGATGAAGCCGGTGCGGCCGTCGTCGATCACCTCGGGGACCGAGCCGCGCGGCGTGGCGATCACCGGCGTGCCGCAGGCCATCGCCTCGGTCATCACGAGGCCGAACGGCTCCGCCCAGTCGATCGGGAACAGCACTGCCCGTGCGCGACCGAGCAGGTCGGCCTTCTCCTCGAGCGTGATCTCGCCGAGGATCTCGGTCCCCTCGGGCAGGCGGGGCTCCACCTCTCGCGTCCAGTACTCCTGCTCGGACTCCTCGGCGATCTTCACCGCCATCACGAGCCGCATCCCCGCCGCGGCCGCGGCCTCGGCCGCGAGGTGCGCCCCCTTGTCGGGGTTGGAGCGGCCGAGGAAGAGCAGGAAGTCGTCCTTCTCCTCGCGGAGGGGGTACATCGCGGTGTCGATCCCGTTGTAGACCACGCCGCCGTAGCGCAGCTCGGGCATGTGGGCGCGCTGGGCCTCGCTGATCGCCACGAACCAGAGGCGATCGGCGAGCTCAGCGTAGAGCCGGCGCATGCGCGGGGTGAAGGACCCGTGGAGGGTGTGCACCACCGGCAGGTCGACCAGCGAGGCCGCGACGAGCCCCGACCAGACGGTGTGCTGGTGCACGACGTCGAAGCGCGAGAGGTTCCGGTGCACGAAGAGCGAGTGCACCGTGTCGTGCCAGATGGAGTTGATCGCCGTGGGCCCCGGCGCGGTCTCGAACACGTACTCGAGGCGGGCTTTGGTCTCGGAGTCGCCGGTCGCGAACAGCGTGACGTCGTGGCCTCGTTCGACCAGCCCGTCGGCGAGGAGCGCCACCACCCACTCGATCCCGCCGTAGCCCTTCGGGGGAACGGCCACCCAGGGTGGCGCGACCTGGGCGATGCGCATCGATCCCTTACTCGGCGGCGGCGGTCTCGGCGACGGACGGCTCGTCGGAGAGCGGGTCGGGCCGGGCGGCGGGGTCGCGCAGCTCGATCACGACCGGGTCGGGATCGGCGCCCTCGGGGAGACGCATGAGGCACACCTGACAGACGCCGTACTCGATCGAACGGGCGCTCCCACACCACGTGCAGTCCAGCGGG
>DASWKG010000116.1:0-34254 GCA_036396755.1 Actinomycetota bacterium | reverse complement strand
GTGGTCCCGTTCTGCACGACGACGGCGAAGAACCAGCCGCCGGCGATGCCGGCCACCGAGACGATCGCGTCGAGCAGGATCGCGACGATCATCGCGGCGAGGATGCGCGGCATGATGAGGCGGTGGATCGTGTTGACGGCGAGCACCTCCATCGCGTCGATCTCGTCGCGGATGCGGCGCGACCCGAGGTCGGCGCACATCGCGGAGCCGCCGGCGCCGACGATCAGGAGCGCCGTTGCCACCGGCGCCTCCTCGCGGACGACCGCGAGCACCATGGCCGCGCCCATGTGGGCCTGCGCGCCGAGCTGGGTGAGGAACGAGCCGACGTGCAGCGAGATGATCATCCCGAACGGGATGGAGATGAGGATGACCGGGAGCGTGGTGACCTTGATGAGGAACCACATCTGCGCGATGAACTCCTCGAACGGCCAGGGGCGGCGGAACACGAGCCGCATCGACTCGAGGCCGATCGCGAACATGCGCCCCGCCTCGTCGACGAACCCGAGGGTCTTTCGGGCGAGCGGGGGGGCGAACCGCTGGGCCATCGCTACTCCTCTTTCCAGCCCTTGAGGAGGTCCTCGTCCTTCGCTCCGGCGGCCCGCTCGGCCTCCTCGGTCTCGGCGGCGGTCAGGCCCGAGGTCGAGGTGGCATCCGCGGTGATGTCGGCGTCCTTCTCCTCGGCCATCCCGATGGGCCCGACGGTGTCGCCGGCGAGGAACTGCCGCACCTCCGGTTGGTCCGACGAGAACATCTCGGCGGCGGTGCCGAACTGCACGAGGTGGCGCATCGCGATCATCCCGATGTAGTCGGAGATGCGGCGCGCGGCCGCGATGTCGTGGGTGACGACCATCATCGTGGTCTCGAGCTGGCTGTTGAGGTCGCGGATCAGCTCGCAGAGGAACGCGGTGCGGACGGGGTCGAGCCCGGAGTCGGGCTCATCGAACAGCAGGATGTCGGGGTCGAGCACGAGCGCGCGCGCGAGCCCCGCGCGCTTCTTCATGCCGCCCGAGATCTCACCGGGCAGCTTCTCCTCGGCGCCGACGAGGCCGACCATCTCGAGCTTCTCGGCCACGATCGAGCGGATGTCCTTCTCGCTCTTCTTCGTGTGCTCGCGGAGCGGGAAGGCCACGTTGTCGTAGACGTTCATGGAGCCGAACAGCGCGCCGTCCTGGAAGAGCACGCCGAACTTCCGGCGGACCATGTAGAGCTCCTTATCGGGCAGGGTCGGCAGGTCCTTCCCGTCGATCCAGATCTCGCCGCGGTCGGGCTTGAGGAGGCCCACGAGGTGCTTGAGGAGCACGCTCTTGCCGGTGCCCGAAGGCCCCAGCATGACCGTGATCTTGGCCTTGGGGATCTGGACGGTGATGTCCTCCCAGATCACCTGGGTGCCGAAGGACTTCGTGAGCCCCCGGATGTCGATCTGCGCCTCGGGCTTCTCGCCGTTGGTGGGGACGGGGACGGGCTTGGCGGTTTCGGTGCGCTTCGTTCTGGTTCGGGCGGCAGAGGCCTTCGGGCGGGGCGAACGCCTCGCCGGCGTCTTCGCGGTGCTCGGGCGCTTCTTGGGCGTGTCCTTGGGCATCAGGCTCCTCACCCGCTGCGCGACCGTAATCCGGCCGGCTTCCTCTCGTCAATGCGAACAGCGGGCGGCGGGCAGGTGTACGGAAGGAGTTCGACGGATGGGACTCGGATTCCTCCCGGCCGCGCGGGCTGTGCCCGTTCCTACGAGAGTTTCAGCGCGGTGAACATGATCCCGTTGAGCAGGCTGAAGACCGTGACCATGAAGACGGCCAGGTTCCGCTGGCTGCGGTGGAGCTCGGCGAGGATCGCGTTCTTGGTGCTCTCGAGGTCGCTCTTGGTGGCGACGTCGGCCCAGCCCACGGGTGGGAGGTGCTCCATCAGCGCGTCCGCCGCCTCGCGTCCGAGGACCCGTTCCAGCGACAGGTACATCTCGTGCCTGCGTCGTTCATCGATCGCCATTCTGCTCCCCCTTCCAGAGACGGACAAGAAAGGCGCCGGCAAGGGGGAGTGGCCGGGACCTCGGCGAGGACGCTAGCAGGAGGGGCTGACACGATCGGTGGAGCCGGCTCCGAACTCCCCCGGCCGTTGCGGAGGTCCGATCGGCCATGCAGGAGTCTGCAGCCGTGGGAGCGAATATGCCTTTCCCTGATATGTACATATCCGATGTAAGATACGTACATGAAGAAGAGGACCACGATCGAGCTGGATGAGAAGTTGCTCGCCCGTGCGAAGCGGGCTCTGGGCCTCGGGACCACTCGAGCGACCGTGGAGGAGGCGCTCCGGCGGGTGGCCGAGCAGGCGGAGACCGAGCTGGAGCGACGGGCCGTGGGCCAGCGTGAGTTCTTCAAGCAGCTCGGCGAGATGGCCGACCTCGAGGTTCTGGCATCGGACGAGATGTGGCGGTAGTGCGCTGGCTCATCGATAACAGCGCCTCCGCTCGGTCAGGGGAGCCTGAGGTGGCGAGGCATCTCGACGAGCTCGCGGGGCAGATCTGCATCTGCCCGATCGGCGAGCTGGAGTACCTGTACTCCGCCCGGTCCGCGGGCGACTACGATCGCTTGAAAGCTCAGCTCCGCGACAACGTGGAGCTGGTGGCGCCCCCACCCGACATCTTCGAGCGTGCCCGAGCTCTTCAGCGCGACCTCGCGCATCATCACGGCATGTGGCACCGGATCTCGATCCCTGACCTGATCATCGCCGAGACCGCCTTGCATCATGGGCTTGGCGTGCTCCACGTGGACCGCGACTACGATCGCATCGCGGAGGTCCGCCCGCTCGTCGCTCGCCGCCTGCGATAGAGCGTGGGCAGCGCCCGGAGCGAGCCTCTAGACTGACCTTCAGCTCATTCGGGCCCCTGGTGGCCCTCTTTCCGTCGAGAAAGGAACCGCATGTCACGAGTCCTTCTCATCGGCTGGGACGGCGCCGACTGGCGCATCCTCGACCCGATGCTCGAAGCCGGCATCCTGCCGAACCTGCAGGCCCTGATCGACCGCGGCGCCAAGGGCGTCCTCAAGTCGACCATCCCCAACCACTCCTGGGCCGCCTGGCCGTCGTTCCTCACCGGGGTCGAGCCGGCCAACCACGGCGTCTACGACATCTTCGAGCGGCGCTTCGACACCACGAAGCAGCTGCCGGTCACGTACCTGTCGATGAAAGAGAAGACGCTCCTTCCCGACCTGACGGCGGCGGGCACCACGACCCTCATGACGAACGTGCCGCTCACGTTCCCGGCGCCGAAGATCAACGGGAAGCTCGTCGCCGGCGGCGTCCTCCCGAAGGGCCGGCCGTACACCCACCCGGTCGAGCTCGCGGCCGAGCTGGAGTCGGCCGGGAAGCCGTTCCCCATCAACGGCATGTCGTGGACGACCTATTTCAACCGGCCCGAGGCGTTCCTCGACGAGGCGATGCAGGTGACGAAGGCCCGGATCGACTCGAACGAGCACCTGCTCGAGACGACCGACTGGGACTTCGCCTCGCTCGTCTACGTGGCGACCGACCGCGTGCAGCACTGCCTCGCGAAGTACGTCTCGCCCGACCACCCGAACTTCGCGCAGCTCACCAAGGAGCCGATCGCCGAGCGCATCCGCGACGTCTACCGGCTCCTCGACGAGGGACTGGGCCGGCACCTCGCGCGCGCTCGCGAGGACGATCTCGTGCTGTTCATCTCCGACCACGGCTTCCAGTCGTGCACGCGCGCGCTCCATATGGACCGGCTCCTCGACAAGCTCGACTTCCTGAAGTTCTCGGCGTCGCAGGCCATCTTCGGGCCGATGCAGTGGGGGAAGGTCCGCTCGCTCGCGCGGAAGGTCTACGACCTGCTCGGCCTGCACGGGAAGGTCTCGCTCCCGCAGTCGGTGAACTGGAAGCGGACGCTCGCCTACACGTCGGTCCGCTCGACCGGCGAGGGCGTCTCGATCAACCTCGCGGGTCGCGAGCCCGAGGGCATCGTCGACCCCGCCGACTTCGAGAAGGTGCGCGACCGCGTGATGGAGGCGCTCGCCGGGTTCACCGACCCCGACACCGGCAAGAAGCCGATCGCCAAGATCTTCAAGCGCGAGGAGATCTTCAACGGGAAGTTCGTCGACACCGCGCCCGACATCATCATGGAGCCGGCGAAGGGCTACAGCCTCACCCACGCGAAGTCGCCGATCGAGGACGCCGACTGGCTCTCGGGCGACCACCGGATGGACGGGGTCGTTGCCGCGGCCGGGCCCAGCGTGGCCAGGGACGCCTTCGCCGAGCCCGCCCGGCTCATCGACATCGCCCCGACCGTGCTGGCGGCCCTGAAGGTGCCGGCCTCGGTCAAGCACGACGGCCAGGTGCTCTCGGGCGTGGTGGGCAAGGAGTCGTCGGTGGCCGCCGCCGCGGCGACCCCGGCCGCCAGCGCCGCCGAGATCGACGACTCGGGCCTCGACGACACCGAGGCGGCCGAGGTCGAGGAGCACCTGCGGGGCCTTGGCTACCTCGAGTAGCGACACCCCCAAGAGCACCAGGAAGCGGGGCGGCGCGCTGAAGGCCGCCCTCGAGGCGATCATCCCGGCCGCTCGGTTCGGCGACGAGCGGACGATCCTCGCGGGCACGGGCCAGAGCGTCGTCGGGATGGTCGTCGCGATCGTCGCGACCTTCGGGACCCAGGTGCTCATCACCCGGAGCCTCGGCGCGTCGGCGTTCGGCATCGTGACGCTCGCCACGCAGGGCGCGCTCGTCCTCGGCTACTTCTCCCGGTTCGGCATGGACATGGCGGCCGTCCGCCGCGTGGCGATCGACATGGGGCAGGGCGAGCGGTCCCGCGTCCGCGCGATCGTGAACCGCGCGTCGGTGATCTCGATCCTCTCGAGCCTCGTGGTGGCCGCGCTCGTGTTCGCGTTCGCGGAGCCGATCGCGCGGAGCTTCGTCTCCGACTCGGTGGACGCTGCCACGGCCGCCTTCCGCGCCGCCGCGGTGGCGATCCCGTTCGCGGCGCTCGTGCAGGTCTACCTCGGCGCCACCCGCGGATTGAAGATCATGCGGCACACGCTCTACGTGTTCTGGATGGGTCAGCCGCTCGGGTGGTTCGCGCTGATCCTCGGCGGGTGGCTCGTGGCGAGGTCCGTGGGGATGACGACGCTCGCCTACGCGGCCTCCTGGGCGCTGGCCACCGCGGTGGCGGCGTGGCTCTGGTTCCGGGAGACGCGGGGGTTCGGGCACGAGCCGCCGATGCCCGGCGAGGTGAAGGACCTCCTCAAGTACGGTGGCCCGCGCGCGCCGGCGGCGCTCTTCTCTCAGCTCCTGTTCTGGACCGACGTGTTCGTCTTGGCGCGCTTCGCGCCGTCGGAGCAGGTCGGCATCTACTCGGCCGCGGCCCGGGCCGGCCAGGTGATCCTGCTCTTCATCATCTCGGTGAGCCTGATCTTCAGCCCGTTCGTCGCCGACCTGCACGCGCGCGGCGAGAAGGAGAAGCTCGACCGGCTGTACAAGCAGCTCACGCGGTGGACGCTGGCCGTCACGCTGCCGGTGTTCATCGTGCTGTCGGCGGCCCCGGGCCCGGCGCTCCGCCTGTTCGGCGCGGAGTTCGGCGCCGGCGCGACCGCGCTCGGCATCCTTCTCCTCGGCCAGCTCGTGAACGTGGCGACCGGGACGGTGGGGTTCATCCTCATCATGGTCGGGCGCACCGGGTGGGACCTCGTCGTGTACGCGGCTTCGGTCGCCTTCGACATCGTCGCGGCGGTGTTCCTGATCGCGGGGCTCGACCTCGGCATCGAGGGGGCCGCGATCGCCGGCGCGCTGACGATGGCCCTCTCGAAGGTGGCGCGGCTCTGGCTCGTGTGGAAGTTCCTCGGCATCCAGCCGTTCACGCGCGACTACGCGCGCCTGGCGATCCCCACGGCTGCCGGGCTGGCCGGGGCGTTCGCGGTCCACCTCGTGCTGAAGGGCGGCGCCTGGCCGGTCGACCTCGTGGGGACGGCGATCGCGGGGAGCCTCGCCTACGGCGTGGTCCTGCTCCTGGCGGGTCTGCCGGCCGGGGAGCGCCGCACGATCCAGCGCCTGGTCGCCCACGCCCTCGGCCGCTCCTGAGCCCGTAGACTTGATCGTCATGCGGAAGGCCCTGATCGCGCTGGCGGTCCCGGCGGTGGTCGCGCTCGCGACGACCGCGGCCCTCGCGGGCGTCGGCTATCAGGTCACCGTCGAATCCCCCTACGGGGGCGACGATGGCATCGCCGACGTTCGCGCGGTGGTGCCGATCCGGGTGAGCGTGAGCGGCGGGGTGGGCGACGCCGAGCAGGCCGCCTACCACGTGCGGGCCGGCGGAGGGTGGTCCTCGACGGCGAGCTCCTACCTGCCGAAGACCGGCGAGACGCGGTTCGGCACCGACTGGGACAGCGTGGGGCTGCCGAACGGCGACTACCAGCTCGAGGTGCGGGTGTGGGGAGACGTGCCCGCCTACGACGCGGACGACCCGGCGACCTTCGCCTCCTCGGTGGTGCCGATGCGCATCGACAACCCGCCCCCCGCCCCCTCGCAGGTGCGGGTGAGCGGCTCGGCGGGGACGATCCGCGTCAGCTGGGGCGCGGTGCCGTCGGCCGACCGCGAGGACTTCCTGGGCTACCGGGTCTGGATCCGGGGCGGCTCGGGCTGCCCCGATGACGTGTCGCTCTACGAGGAGGCCTCACAGACGGAGGAGACGTCGTTCGGCACCGCGGGCGTCACACCGGGCCTGTACTGCGTGCGGGTGACGGCCGCGCGCCGCAGCGCGGTGACCGGCGAGGTCGCCTCGCCGCTGTCGTATCCCGCGATCATCCGGATGAAGGAGGACGGCACGACCTCGGCGTCGGGCGGGCCCCGCGGCGGCAAGGGGCCGGGCGGAACGGACGCGCCTGCCGGCGGCGGCTACTCCGAGGGCTCGCGCTCCGCGGATCCTCCCCCTCCGCCTCCCCTGCTGGGCGGCGAGGTGGTCGTCGCCGACGGGACCTACGGCGAGCGCCTCCCCTACGACGAGCGCACGGTGGCCCAGCTCGCGGAGGCCGCCGAGGCCGCCGAGGCCGCCGGCGATACCGAGGAGCTCGGACCGGACCCTCGGACCGGACCCCTGGCGGCCGCCGCGGGGCTCCTGATGGCGGTCGCCGCGCTCCACCTCCGCCGCTTCCTCCGGCCGGGCCGTCCCGAGCCCGCCTGACGCGGCGAGGCCGACGTGCCGTGGGTCAGCGCGGCTCGATGAAGAACGCGCCGACGAGGTCGTCGAGCACGCCCTCCCGGGCCCTGGCGAGCCAGATGGCGGGCTCCTCGTACGCCGTGTCGGGGTTGGGCCCGATCACGTTGACCAGCAGCTCGACGCCCTGCACGCCGCGCACGATGGCGCCGTCCTCGCATCGCCGTTCGTCGGTGACGCCGTAGCCGATGCCGTCGGGCCGCCTCCCCGCGACCCTCGCGCAGAGCTGGACGAAGCCATCGTCCCTGGCGACGAGCAGGGTCCCCCGCACGGCGATCCAGCCCTCGGGCTCGGCGGCAACCGCGGTCGCCGGGGAACCCCAGATCCGGTCCTCGGACACGTGGTGCGCGAGGACGGTCCCGGGGTTGCCCGAGGCCCCTCCGATGACGTCGATGAGGGGCCTCGACCCGGACGCCTCGGCGGGGGGACAGAGCGGCGGGCGCTCCGGCGCCGTCGTGCCCGACCCGTGCGGGTCGGGCTCGCGCATCTCGCCCACGCGGATCGAGGCCGGTGCGCCGGCCGCGTCGCGCTCGAGCACGTCGAAGGCGAAGGTGGCGACGCCGGTCGGCGCCGGGCCCGCCGACACCCACCTCCCGAGCTCGTCGAAGCGCGCCTCGTGCGCCACCTCGACGAACTCGCGCGTCGACGGGCACCACGCGTTCAGGTCGGTGATGCCCCACGGCGTGTGGGTCGAGAGCGCGTCCACCACCGAGACCGTATCGTCCTCGTGATGGACGATGAAGACCGGACGGCCGTCGGGGAGGAACACGGGCGCGACCTCGCCGAGCGGCGGCACGTCGTAGGTGCCCGGCCCGCCGAGCGGCCGCACGGGGGCCGAGGAGCCGGCGAAGGCCGACCATGCGAGCAGGGCTCCCGCGACGAACACCGCGAGGCCCGCGACGGCCGCCGACGCGCGAGCGAACACGGGCACACGGGGCGGTTCCATGCGCGGGCCCTCCGTGGCGCGCTCCCACAGGCCGCCGGGGAGCTCGGCGTCCTTCAGCCTCGCCAGCTCGCGCTGCCAGCGCTCAGTCATCGTCGCCCTCCTCGCCGCCCAGCAGGTCGCGGAGCCGCGCTCGCGCCCGGTGCAGGTGCACCCTTACGGTGGCCGCCGACACCCCGAGCATGCGGGCGACCTCGAACGTCGTGAACCCCTCTTCGTCGTGGAGCAGGACCGCCGCGCGCTGGTTCCTCGACAGGGTCGCCAGCGCGCCGAGCAGCTCCGCGACGTCGGCCGGGTCGAGGCCGGGGACGCGGTCGGGCTGCGGCGGGGGCGTCCGCTTCTCGCGCTGCAGCTCCCGGCTCGCGATGCGGAAGGCGGTTCGATAGATCCAGGGGACGGGTCTGCGGATCGCTCCCTGGTGCTCGATCGCCCGGGCGAAAGCCTCGGAGACCACGTCCTCGGCGAGGTGGCGGCGCCCGCCCGTGTAGCCGTACAGCGCGCGCCAGAGCTTCGGGGCCGCTTCCGCGTACACGAGCGCCAGATCGTGCCCGGCCTCGTCCGTGGCGAGGCCACCCCCCGACGCGTGTTCCACCTTCAGCACTCTAGGGCCCGGCGTGCTCATCCCGCTGATACAGAGCGCCCGGACCCCCGGATCGTTTACACGGCGAGCTCGAGCGCGAGCCGGACCGCCTCCTCGGGCGAGCCCGCGGCCACCACGCCCTCGACGGGGGCGCCGGCCTTCGAGAGCTCCCAGGTGCGGAGCCCCACGACCGGCTTCCCCATCTTGAGGGCGAGCGCGATCTCGGAAAGCGTGCCCCACTCGCCGGCGATCGCGATCACCGCGTCGGCCGCGCGGGCGATCAGCGCGTTCCGCGTCTCGCCCATGCCGGTGGGGACGCTGTACGTGAGGTGCGCGCTCGCCTCGCTTCGATCCGGGCCCGGGAGCAGCCCGATCGACACCCCGCCCGCTCCCTCGGCGCCGCGCGCCACGGCGTCCATCACCCCCGACACCCCTCCGCACACCACGACGGCCCCCGCTCCCGCGAGCCGCCTCCCCACCTCCTCGGCCAGCTTCTCCTCGGCCTGGGTCGCGACCCCCGGCCCGCAGACCGCCACATAGACGGTCACCGAAGGATCTCCTCGATCAGGCGGGCCGCGGCGTCCTTGTCGAGGGGCTCGTTGCCGTTGCCGCACTTGGGGGACTGCACGCAGCCGGGACACCCCGAGCGGCACGGGCACCCGCGGATCGTCTCGAGCGTCGCGCGCAGCAGCCGCTCGCCGCTCCGGAACCCGCGCTCGGCGATGCCGGCGCCCCCCTGGTAGCCGTCGTAGATGAAGATCGCGCACCCGCCGGTGTCGGCGTGGAACGCGGTCGACACCCCGCCCACGTCCCATCGGTCGCAGGTCGCGACGAGCGGGAGGAGCCCGATCGCGGCGTGCTCGGCCGCGTGCGCGGCGCCGGGCAGCACGGCCTCGTTGATCTCCGCGGCGAAGATCACGCTGTCGGGGATCGCCCACCAGAGCCCGCGCGTCGAGAGAACCTGGGGCGGCAGGTCGAGCGGCACGAGGTCGAGCACGTCGCCGGTCACGTGCATCCGTCGCTGGAACGCGACCACCTGGTTCGTGACGCGGACGTCGCCGAAGAACGCCGGCGTCCGCCCCACCTTCGACTCCGCGCGCACGCCCAGCACGTCGATGTCGGTGATGTCCCGCGCTTGGGTGAAGAAGTCGGCGTTCGAAGAGCGGACGAGCGCGGTGTGGCCCTTGAGGTCGAGCTCGGTCACCTCGTACTGCTCGCCCTGGTGCAGGTAGATGGCCCCCGGGTGCGCCTGGGAGAAGGCCCGGGACTCGTCGACGTGGCCCACCACCGCGCCGGTGTCGGCGTCGACGATCAGGATGAGGTGGCCCGACGCCGAGCGGATGTCCACCGAGCGGTGCGGCGAGGGGTCCCCCTGCTTCGCGCGGTGGTGGAGCAGCCCGCGCCGCTCGACCAGCGTCCCGTCCTCGAGCATCGCGCCCGCGGCCTCGGGCGCGCCCTCGCCGAAGAACTCCAGCTCGGCCGGGTCGAGCGGCTGCTCGCGCGCCGCGCAGGCGAGGTGCGGCCCGACGACGTGCGGGTTGGTGGGATCGACGACCGCGTCCTCGGCCGGCTTGTCGAACAGATCCTCGGGGTGCGTCACGAGGTACTGGTCGAGCGGGTCGTCCTGCGCGACCAGCAGCACGAGCGAGCCGTCGGTCCGCCGCCCGGCGCGACCGGCCTGCTGCCACATCGACGCCCGCGTCCCCGGGTAGCCGGCCAGGATCGCCGCGTCGAGCGAGCCGATGTCGATCCCCAGCTCGAGCGCGCTGGTCGCGGCCACCGCCAGGAGCTCACCCTCCGACAGCTTCCGCTCCAGCTCGCGCCGCTCCTCGGGCAGGTAGCCGGCCCGGTAGGTCTTCACGCGACCCGCCAGCTGCGGCGAGAGGCCACGCCGCGCGATCTCCGCCAGCAGCTCGGCAGCGCGGCGCGACCGCGCGAACGCGATGGTGCGCACCTCGTTCTCGACCATCCGCCGGAGCAGCTCGCCCGACTCGCCGACCGCCCCCCTGCGCGCGCCCGACTCCTCGTCGATGAGCGGCGGGTTCCACAGTGCGAAGAGCTTCTCGCCGGCGGGCGACTCGTCCTCGGACACTGGCTCGAAGGGGAGGCCCACGAGCCGCTCCGCGTGCTCGGCCGGGTTCCCGATCGTGGCCGAGGCGAGCACGAAGCGCGGGTCGCCCCCGTACTTCGCCACCAGCCGGCGGAGCCGACGCAGCACCATCGCAACGTGGGATCCGAACACCCCCCGGGCGGTGTGCGCCTCGTCCACCACCACCAGCGAGAGCCGCAGGAGGAAGTCGGCCCACCGCGCGTGGTCGGGAAGGACGCTCGCGTGGAGCATGTCGGGGTTCGAGAGCACGAGGTTCGCGGTCCGCCGGATCAGGGGCCGCTCCTCGCGGGGCGTGTCGCCGTCGTAGACCGAGGCGCGGATCTGCGTGAGCTTCAGGGCGCGGATCTGCCGGAGCTGGTCGCGGGCGAGCGCCTTGGTCGGGAACAGGTACAGGGCGGTCCTCGGCGCGTCCTCCAGCACCGTCCTCGCGAAGTGCAGGTTGTAGACGAGGGTCTTCCCGCTCGCGGTGCCGCTCGCGACCACGACGTTCCGCCCGGCGTCGAGGAGGCCGAGCGCCCGGGCCTGGTGCGGGTAGAGGCCCTCGATGCCGAGCAGCGAGAGGCGGGCGGGCAGGGGGTCTGGGAGCGCGGGGAGCGCCCGAAGCCTCGGCTCGCGGGCGGGGAGCACGCGGAGGTGCGCGAGCCGCTCGGGGTCCTCCCGCGCGAGCTCCTCGAGGAACGCGGCCGCGTCCATGTTCGGTGATGCTCTCACAGCCCGTGTTGCGGGCCCGTCCGGAGCGGGTATCCTTCGGCCTCGTGCAACGCTACCTCCACGAGCCCAAGCACTGGCGATCGGTCGGCCTTGCGTTCCTGACGACCGTGCCGGGCCTCGCCGTGCGGTTCGGGGCCATCCACCTCCCGATCGAGGTCGAGACGCTCCTGTACGGGGCCGCGGTGATGGGAGCGGCGTTCCTCCTCTCCTGGGCTGCGGAGGTCGCGCAGCTCGACATCGCACAGACGCTGGCGATCGCCGTGCTCGCGATCATCGCCGTGCTGCCCGAGTACGCCGTGGACCTGTTCCTGGCGTTCCGGGCCGGACAGGGCGACGTCGAGAAGCAGTCCCTGGCTGTCGCCAACATGACCGGCGCGAACCGGCTGCTCATCGGGATCGGCTGGGCCACCGTGGTGCTCGTCGCGTGGTGGAAGTCGGGGAGGCGCGACCGTCAGGTCACGCTGAAGTCGGTGCAGCGGACCGATGTCGGGTACCTGCTCATCGCCAGCCTCTGGGCAGTGTTCATCCCCCTGCGCGGGGAGATCGGCTTCATCGACCTCGCGGTGCTGGGGACGCTGTTCGTCGCCTACATCATCCGGGCGGCGAGGGAGGAGGTGGAGGAGCCCGACCTGATCGGGGCCGCTGCCGCGATCGGAAGCCTCTCGACCGTCCGGCGGCGGACGTTCACGCTGACCATGTTCTTCTTCGCGGCCTTCGCCATCCTGGCGGTCGCCGAGCACTTCGCCGACGGGCTGATCTCGATCGGGGAAGAGTTCGGCATCAGCAAGTTCCTCCTGATCCAGTGGGTGGCGCCGCTCGCCTCCGAGGCTCCCGAGATGATCATCGCCATCCTGTTCGTCCTTCGGATGAAGGCGCGGATCGGCCTGGGCACGCTCATCTCGTCCAAGGTCAACCAGTGGACCCTCCTCATCGGCACGCTCCCGCTCGTGTTCTCGCTGGGCGCCGGACACTTCGCCGGCCTGCCCCTCGACCTCGAGCAGAAGGAGGAGGTGTTCCTCACCGCCGCGCAGTCGCTCTTCGCCGTGGCGGTTATCGCCAACCTCGACATCACGATCCGAGAGGCCCTGGCGATGCTGGTGCTGTTCCTCGGACAGTTCCTGATCCCGATCACGGCCGTCCGGATCGGGTTCGCGGTCGGCTACATCGCTCTCTTCCTGGCGCTCATGCTGAAGCCCGAGGTCAGGAAGGGGCTGTGGAGCGCGATCCTGCACGTCTTCGGCCGGGACCCCGGCCAGCGGGAGCGGAAGAGGAGCCGGAAGGTCAGCTAGCCCGCCGGAGGCGGCGCCACCAGGCCGTCATCCATCATGTCGGTGAAGATCGCGCCGGCCTCCTCCGTGAGGATCACGACGCTCGCGTCGCCGGCGGTGCCGATGCCGCCCGGGGCGACGAGGTTGGTGACGGTCTCGGGGTCGAGCTGCACGGCCGTGAGGGCCAGGTCGAGGATCTCCTCGACGGTCAGGTCGGTCTGGATGTTGCGCATCCCCACCGCGATCCAGCGGAACAGCGCCGTGGGGTCGCCCTCGAACTCCGACGCGAGCTTGCGGAGCGCCGACAGCAGCACCAGGCCCTGGTTCTCGGAGCGGCTGAAGTCGCCGTTCGGCGTGTCGTGACGGTTCCGGGAGAAGGCGAGCGTCTGCTTCCCGTCGAGGGTCTGCAGCCCCGCGTCGAAGACGGCGCCCGAGTACGAGTCGTTCATCGCGTAGGGGACCTCGACCTCGATGCCGCCCAGCTGGTCGACCATCTCCTTGATCCCCTCGAACGAGGTGAGCAGGTAGTAGTCGACCGTGATGCCGGTCAGCTGCTCGATGGTCTCGACGACCAGCTCGGGACCCCCGTAGAACATCGAGTCGTTGATCTTGCGCGTGCCGACGCCGGGGATCTCGACGTAGGAGTCGCGCGGGAAGCCCAGGATCGTTGCGCCGTCCAGCTTCGGGTTGACGGTGATGAGGTGGAGCGAGTCGGCGAGGCGCCGGTCGACCTCCTCGTCCGGCCGCGCGTCGCTGCCGATCGCGAGCACGACGAGCGGCTTGCCCGTCGTGGCGCGGGGGAGGAACCCGGCGCGCTGGACGCGGTGGATCTCCACGGCGGGCGCCTGCGCCTCGGCCGCGCCCGGCTCGGCTCGGAGGGCCCCCACGACGACCCAGCCGACGAGGCCGGCCACAAGGGTCAGAAGGATCAGCGCCGGCAGGAGGCGGCCCGGCTTGCGGTGGCGGTCGCTCCTCATGCGCCCGGCTCCTCGCTGTCGATGGTGCCGTCGACCTCGTAGCCGACGATCGTCCAGGTGTCGCCCGCGGGCTCGAGCCAGAACCGGCCGGTGTGGCTGATGGTCACGCGGCCGCCCTGCTTCAGGCGGCCTCGCGCGTTGAACTCGGTCTCGGCGATCGCCGAGATGGCCTGCGATTCGGCGTCGACCAGGAACGAGAGGGCCAGGCGCCCCGGGCGCGGCTCGACGGACTCGATCTTCGGCGCGCTGCTGCCGAGGGTCAGGTCCTCGAGGTCCTTCGGCGCGCGCGCCGCGGCGTCACCGGAGAACAGCTCGCCGAGCGCCGGGAAGCCGCCCGTCCACTCCCGGGGGTCCACGAACCCGACGGTGTAGAGGCGCTCGAGCACGCCCTTGACGGCACGCGTCTCCTCCTTGGTCGAGACGCCGCCCCCGAGGACGACCGGGACGGGCGTCACGTCGCCGACCTTGAACGTGAAGGTCGGGATCTCCCGCTCCTTGGGTGCGTCGTCCCCCCCGGCGAAGAGAAGGATCGCCGTGGCGCCCGCCGCTCCGACGACGAGCAAGGTGACGATGACCCAAATGAGGCTTCGTCCGCTGGGAGATGAGCTTCGGTGGCGCAACGGTTGGGGAGACTACCGGCCCTGGCCCGCCGGTGACAATTTCCGACTAGGATTCGCCTGGGGTGCCGGGAAGTCTGGTCGGCGAGCGGCCCCCCTTTTTGTTGGCCGGTCCGGGAGGAGCTGGAAGTGGAGCCACATTCGGTCCTGCTCGACCTGTTCCTTCTCTTCTTCTTCGCCAAGCTCCTCGGGGAGGTCTTCGAGGCGCTTCGTCAGCCCGCCGTCGTCGGGGAGCTGCTCGCGGGGGTCCTCCTGGGGCCGTTCGCGCTGGGTTGGGTCGGCGGCGGCGGGCAGCCCGAGGTGCTGGGCGTGGTGGCGGAGCTCGGCGTGATCATCCTGCTGTTCACCGTGGGGCTCGAGGTCAGCGTCCGCGAGCTGCGGGCGGTGGGGCGCGACGCAACCCTTGTTGCGGTCATCGGCGTGATCCTGCCGTTCCTCGGTGCGGTCCTCTTGATGGGGCTCCTCGGGAAGGCTCGCGAGGAGGTGCTGTTCGTGGGGGCGGCGCTCGCGGCGACCAGCGTCGGGATCACCGCGCGGGTGCTCCGCGACCTCGGGGCGGTCCGCTCGCGACCCTCCCGGGTCATCCTGGGGGCCGCGGTCATCGACGACATCCTGGCGATCCTCGTTCTGGCCGTGGTCTCGGGGCTCGCGGCCGGAACGCTCTCGACCGTCGAGCTGACGCTCACGTTCGTGCAGATCGTGGTCTTCCTGGTGGTCGCCGTCTGGGCGGGGCCCCGCGTGGTGAAGCGTGTCTCCGAGCTGAGCCACATCCCCGGGATCCCCGAGTCGCCGTTCGTGTTCGCCGTCCTCATCACCCTCGGGCTGGCCGCCCTCTCCGAGGAGATCGGGCTGGCGGCGATCATCGGGGCGTTCCTGGCCGGCACCCTCTTCGAGTTCAGCCGGAAGGAGGTGGCCACCCAGGTCCAGCCGGTGTACGACTTCCTGGTCCCCTTCTTCTTCGCGATCACGGGCACGCTGCTCGACCCCGGTGTCTTCGCCGACCTCGAGATCCTCGGGATCTCGGCGATGCTCACGGTCATCGCGGTGGGGACGAAGGTCGCCGCGGGGATGATCGGGGCCGCGAGGCTGGGCCGGAGGTCCGCCCTGCTGGTCGGCGTGGGGATGGTCCCGCGGGGCGAGGTGGGGCTCATCGTGGCGTCGCTGGGGCTCAGCCTCGGGGTCATCTCCACCGAGGTCTTCGGCGTCGTGCTGGCGATGGTCGTCCTCACCACGGTGCTGACGCCACCGGTCCTGGCCCGGATGATCCGGCGCCGGGAGGAGCCGTCCGGAGAGAGCGGCCGGCCGCCGAAGGCGCCCGGTGCCGGGGCTGGTCCGTAGGCTATAATCCGCCCGCCCTCCGGGCACCCGACCCCATCTCAGGAGGACTATCCGATGCATCTACTCGCTCAAGAAGGCGGTCCCATCGAGGCGGTCTTCGGCTCGTTCGAGATCACCATGCTGCAGCTCATCCTCGGCATCTCGGTGCTGGCGCTGGTCGTCGCCTACTTCCTCAGGCGCGGCGTGCTGGCCGCCCCCGAGGGCTCCCCGAAGATGATCGAGATCGCCCACGCGATCCAGGAGGGGAGCAAGGCGTACCTGAACCGGCAGTTCCGCACGGTCGGCGCCTTCCTCGCGCTCCTGACCGTGGTGCTCTTCTTCGTCCTGCCGGTCCACGAGAGCGCCGAGCACTCCGAGTTCGTCCTGCGCCTCGGTCGCTCGGTCGCGTTCATCCTGGGGGCCGGGTTCTCGGCCGTGACCGGGTTCGCCGGCATGTGGCTCGCGGTGCGGGGCAACGTGCGCGTCGCGAACGCGGCCAAGGAGCACGGCCTGCGCCGCGCGGTGACGCTCGCGTTCCGCACCGGCGGGGTGGCCGGCATGTTCACCGTGGGCCTGGGGCTCCTCGGCGCCGCGGCGATCCTGATCATCTTCCAGGAGGACGCGACGCAGGTGCTGGTCGGGTTCGGCTTCGGCGGGGCGCTCCTCGCGATGTTCATGCGGGTGGGTGGCGGCATCTTCACGAAGGCGGCCGACGTGGGCGCCGACCTGGTCGGCAAGGTCGAGCAGGGCATCCCCGAGGACGATCCCCGGAACGCCGCCACCATCGCCGACAACGTCGGTGACAACGTCGGTGACTGCGCCGGGATGGCCGCCGACCTGTTCGAGTCCTACGAGGTGACGCTGGTCGCCTCCATCATCCTCGGCGCCGCCGCGTTCGCCGGGTCCCCCGAGGGCGCGATCGTCGGCGTGATGTTCCCCCTGTTCGTGCGCGCCATCGGGGTCATCACCTCGATCATCGGCATCTACTCGGTGACCCCCCGCAGCGAGACCGAGAGCGGGATGAAGGCCATCAACCGCGGGTTCTTCATCTCCGCGTTCGTATCGGCGGTGGCGGTGTTCTTCGTGGCGCAGGTGTACGTGAAGGACCTCCGCGTGTTCTGGGCGGTGCTCATCGGCCTCGTCCTGGCGAGCGTGATCCAGGTGCTCACCGAGCACTACACGTCGACGAAGCGGAAGCCCGTGAAGGAGATCGCGGAGTCCACGCAGACCGGACCGGCAACCACGATCCTGTCGGGATTCTCGGTGGGGCTCGAGTCCACGGTGTGGTCGATCCTCATCATCGGCGCGGCCATCATGGGCGCATTCCTGCTCGCCGGTGACGGCCCGAACCAGCTCTCGGAGTCCCTCTACTTCATCTCGCTCACCGGCATGGGCATGCTCACCACGGTCGGCGTCATCGTGTCGATGGACACCTACGGCCCGGTCGCCGACAACGCGCAGGGCATCGCCGAGATGTCGGGCGAGTTCGAGGGCAAGCCGGCCGAGATCCTCGGCGGCCTCGACGCGGTGGGCAACTCCACGAAGGCGATCACGAAGGGCATGGCGATCGCCACGGCGGTCATCGCGGCCACGTCGCTGTTCGGGTCGTTCCGCGAGGCCCTGCTGGGCGAGGGCTTCGACTTCCAGGGCATCCGGGTCGACGATCCGCAGGTGCTCGTGGGGCTGCTCATCGGCGGGGCCGTGGCGTTCCTCTTCTCCTCGCTCGCGATCCGGGCGGTCCAGCGGGCGGCCTCCCAGGTGGTCGTCGAGGTCCGGAAGCAGTTCCGCGACCACCCCGGCATCATGGATTACACCGAGAAGC
Organism: Actinomycetota bacterium; assembly: GCA_036396755.1. Taxonomy (GTDB): domain Bacteria; phylum Actinomycetota; class UBA4738; order UBA4738; family CALAEC01; genus DASWKG01. Next base: position 16,705 of record DASWKG010000116.1, on the reverse strand, counting down.
CGAACTACGGCGAGGTCGTCGACATCTGCACCAAGACCTCGCTTCGCGAGCTGGCGACGCCCGGCCTGCTCGCCGTGCTCACCCCGATCATCGTCGGGTTCGCGCTCGAGGCCGAGGCGCTCGGCGCGTTCCTGGCCGGGTCGATCCTCACCGGGCAGCTGCTCGCGGTCATGCTGTCGAACTCCGGCGGCGCGTGGGACAACGCGAAGAAGCTGATCGAGGAGGGGAAGTACGGCGGCAAGGGCTCGGAGGCCCACAAGGCCGCGGTCATCGGCGACACGGTCGGCGACCCGTTCAAGGACACCGCCGGGCCCGCGCTGAACCCGCTGATCAAGGTGATGAACCTGGTCGCCCTGCTCATCGCGCCGGTGGTCGTGACCCAGGCCGACTCGGTCGGCGTTCGTATCGCGATCTCGGTGGGCGGGGTGCTGATCCTCGCCGCCGCGATCTGGAACTCGAAGCGGCAGAAGGCCGACGAGCTGATGACCCCGGCCGACACCAGCCCCGAGGCCGCCGGAGCGAACAGGCGGCGCTAACATCGGCTCCGTGGGCACGCTGAGCAGGTTCTTCCACAGGTTCGCGCAGAGCGACGAGGAGCGGCATCGCGAGGAGGTCCGCTCCTGGGCCGAGGACGTGGTCGAGACCACCCGCATCCGCTCGTGCCCCGAGCGGGGTCGGGTGCGGGTGGCGGGCGTCGTCCGGCGCATCACGCTCAACCCGGTCCCCGGCGAGGAGTCGCTCTCGGCGGTCGTCCACGACGGGACCGGTGAGATCACGGCGTTCTGGACCGGGCGCGGTCACATCCCCGGCCTCCGTCTTGGGACCCGGGTCGTCCTCGAGGGGATGGCCTCCGAGGAGCGCGGTCAGGCGCGGATCGTGAACCCGAGCTACGAGTTCGCTTAGGCGGAGAGGGGTGAGGGAGGGGGAAGGTCCTCCCCCAGGATCGCGCGGCGCAGGCGGTCCTCATTGTCGGGTGTCGCGATCGCCATGATCTCGTCGCCGGGCCCGATCGTGGTCTCGGGCTGCGGGATCACCACGTGCCCGTCGCGCAGGATCGCGACGATGGCGGAGTCCTGCGGGAGCCGCAGCTCGTAGAGCGGGCGCCCCACGACGGTCGAGTCCTCGGCGATCCGCATCTCGACGAGCGTGACCTGTCCGCCCTCGAGCTTCAACAGCCGGACGAGGTCTCCGACCGTGACGGCTTCCTCGACGAGCCCGGTGAGCACGTGCGGCGCGCTCATCGAGACGTCGACGCCCCACTGCTGGGTGAACATCCACTCGTTCTGGGGGTGGTTCACGCGCGCGACCACGCGCGGCACGCCGTGCTCCTGCTTCGCCAGGAGCGAGACCACGAGGTTGTCCTCGTCGTCGCCGGTGGCGGCGACGACCACCTCGCACGACGAGACCTCGGCCTTCTCGAGCACCCAGGGCTCGCACGCGTCGCCGAGGATGAAGTCGACGAGCGGGTTCCCCTCGGTCTTCGCGCGGTTCATCACCGACGGCTCCTGCTCGATGATCGTCACGTCGTGTCCCCGCTTCACGAGGTCGTTGGCGAGGTGCCGCCCAACGTTCCCCGCTCCCGCGATCATCACGCGCATCGCGTCACTCCGCCGCCGGCTCGAGCACCATGTCGAGCTTCTCGATCGCGTCCTTGTGGACCACGAAGTGGGCGATGTCCCCGGACTGGAAGGTGGAGCCGTCCTTCGGGATGAAGCCGCCGCCACCGCGATCCACCCCGACCACGTCGATCTCGCCGGGGAGGGTGACCGAGTCGACCTTGTGGCCGGCCAGATGCTCGGGAACCTGAACGGTGAGGATCATGAGCGATCCGCCCGCGAACGTATCCCGCATCTGCTCGCGAGGGTGGAAGAGCAGGTACTGGATCTGCTTCGCGGCCCAGCGCACGGTGGCGACCGTGGGGATGTTGAGCCGCTCGTAGATCTCGGCCCGCTTCGGGTCGTAGATGCGGGCGATCACGTTCTTGACGTGGAAGTGCTCCCGGGCGACCCGGGCGGAGACGATGTTCGAGTTGTCCCCGTTGGAGACCGCGATGAAGGCGTCGGCCTGGCGGATGCCGGCGTCCTCCTGAACCTCCCGGTCGAACCCGATGCCGACGACGGTCTTGGCATTGAAGCCGGGGGGCAGTCGGTCGAACGCCTCGGGGCGCTTGTCGATGACGGCCACGGTGTGCCCGGCCTGGGAGAGCTGGATGGTCAGCTCCGCCCCCACGCGCCCGCAGCCCATGATCACGTAATGCACGAGGAGCAAGGGTACTGCTCGGAGGCCGCCGTTGAAAGTGAAACCAGGGGTTCGCACCCCTAGAATCTCTCCCCGTGGCTTCCGTGACCGGGCGCATCGGCGATACCGTCAAGCGGGTCCTGCTCGGCCGGGCCCTCGCTTCGGACAAGCTCGAGCACCAGCTGCTCCCCAAGACACTGGCGCTGCCGGTCTTCTCCTCCGACCCGCTCTCCTCGAACGCCTACGCCACCGAGGAGATGATGCTGGTCCTGGCGATGGCGGGGGCCACCTCGTTCCGCCTCATGATCCCGACCGCGTTCGTGATCGGCCTGGTTCTGGTGATCGTCATCACCTCGTACCGCCAGACCGTCCGGGCGTACCCGAGGGGCGGCGGCTCGTACATCGTGGCCAAGGAGAACCTCGGGACCATCCCCGGGCTCGTCGCCGCGGCGGCCATCCTGCAGGACTACGTGCTCACGGTCGCCGTCTCGGTGACGGCGGGGACGATCGCGATCGTCTCCGCCGCGCCGGGGCTCGCCGACCACAAGCTCTCGATCGCGCTGTCCCTCATCGCTCTGGTCGCCGTCGCCAACCTCCGAGGCGTCCGGGAGGCGGGGACGCTCTTCGCGATCCCCACCTACGGCTTCGTCGCGGTGGTCTACGCGATGATGCTGGCGGGCTTCGTCAACTGCCTCAACGGCTGCCCGCAGGCCGCGACCGCGAACCTCCCGATCGAGGAGACACACGCGCTCTCCCTGTTCCTGATCCTCCGGGCGTTCGCCTCGGGCTCCACGGCGCTCACCGGCGTCGAGGCGATCGCCGACGGCGTGCAGGCGTTCCGCCGCCCCCAGGCGAAGAACGCGGCCTCCACGCTCTCGATCATGGGCGTGATGACGGTCGGGATGTTCGTCGGCATCACGTTCCTGGCGCGCGGGCTGCACGTCCGCGTCGCCGAAGGGTTGGCGGTCGAGAAGTCGGTCCTCGCGCAGATCGGCGAGACGATCTTCGGCGGGGGGGCCATGTTCTACGTGCTCCAGGTCTTCACCGCGCTGATCCTTATCCTCGCGGCGAACACCTCCTACCAGGACTTCCCTCGCCTGTCGGCGATCCTCGCGCGCGACCACTTCATGCCCCGCCAGTTCATGAACCGCGGGGACCGGCTCGTCTTCTCCAACGGCATCGTCGTGCTCTCGGTGCTGGCGGCGGCCCTGGTCTGGGTCTTCGACGCGGAGCTGACCGCCCTGATCCAGCTCTACGTCGTGGGGGTGTTCACGGCGTTCACGCTGTCGCAGACCGGCATGGTGCGGCGATGGATCCGGCTGAAGGAGCCGGGGTGGCGCCGCAGCGCATTGATCAACGGCATCGGCGCCTCCGCCACCGGCATCGTGCTGGTGATCGTCACGCTGACGAAGTTCAGCCACGGCGCCTGGATCGTGATCGCGGCGATGCCGGTCATCGTGCTGCTCCTGCTCTCGATCCATCGCCACTACGAGCACGTCCGGGCCCAGCTCGACCGCGGTGAGCTGTCGATGGAGATGGAGGCGACCAACTCCATGGTCCTCGTGGTGCCCACCCTCGACCACGCGACGCGCGAGATGGTGTCGTGGCTCTATACGGTCCGCGCCGACACCATCCACCCCCTCTACATCGGGGAGGGGCCGGTGGCCGAGGTCCAGGACGAGTGGAGGCAGGTCGCGCCGAGGCTGCCGCCGCTGTCGGCGCTCGAGCAGGAGCGGGGCGAGCCCGTCACGAAGGCGGTGCGGCGCTTCGTCCGCTCGCTGCCCCGGGGCCGGCTCGACTTCGTGACCGTCGTCGTGCCCGAGGTTGTGACGAGCGGGCTCCTGCTGTACCTCTTGAAACGGACGCTGGCGCTGCGGATCAAGACCGCCCTGCTCTTCGAGCCCGGTGTGGTGATCGTCGACGTGCCGCTGCTGCCGATCGAGGCGGAGCGCGCCGCGCAGCGCGCCACCAGGGACCGCGCGGTGGAGCTGGAGCGCAACGTGTGCATCGTCCCGGTGTCGGGGGTCCACGACGCCACCCTGCGCGCGCTGATCTACGCGAGGTCGCTGCAGCCCGCCCGGCTCGAGGCGATCTACCTGGCCGGCGAGCCCGAGGAGGCGGACGGCATCATCACGGCGTGGCGCGAGCACGGGATCGACGTGCCGCTCACCGTCGTCGAGGCGCCCTTCCGGGAGTACGGGCCTCCGCTCCTCGACGAGATCCGCCGGTACAGCGTGAGGCCCGACACGGTCGTCACCGTCATCATGCCGGAGTTCGTCGTGACGAAGTGGCGCCACGCGCTGCTGCACAACCAGCGCGGGCTCTACTTCAAGCGCATCCTGCTGTACGAGCCCTGGGTCGTGGCCGTGAGCGTCCCCTACCAGATCGCTTCGGCCCGGTAGGCCTCAGGTCACCGGCCGCGGGTCGGGGCGGCACGGCTGGCGGAGCGGCTGACCGCACACCGGTTGCGAGGCCGCCGCGGCCGGGAGCTCGATCGACGTCGCGGGGAGCACGAGCCGGGAGGGGTGCGTCGCGTCCCGGTACACCTGCACCTGGGCGGGCGTCGGGTCCAGCGCGAAGCCCCAGAGCTGGGGGAGCGTGGTCGGCGCCTCCACCCACAGGCGGATGCGCGAGCCCTTCCGGATCACCTGGCCGAACGGGAAGATCTCCACCCGGGCCAGGGACGGCACGCTCGAGGACAGCGGCTGGACGTCCTCGATCGCGTGCGTCTGGACGGGCAAGAGCGTCGTCGACGCATGGGTGTCGAGCGCCCGCTGCTTCGTCCGGAGCCAGCCCTGCTGCACGAACACCTCCTGGCCGTCGGGCCGGATCTCGGTGAGCGTCACCTGCAGGTCGACGTTCGGCGCGGTGGCGGTGATCCACAGGTCGGCCGAGGCCGAGCCGAGGAGCACGGTGTCGTCGGAAAACGGCGCGCTCGTGTAGGCGAGGGCGGCGCCGCGCGGGGGCGCGTACCGGTCCCACATGTACGCGTCGGGGAGCGACGCATAGCCGTAGCGCGGGTTGCCGATGCCCTGGCTCCCCGCCGCCGAGTGCGCGTACGAGTCCGACGCGGACGGGGCGGTGGGTGGCTGCTCGCCGAGCGCCTCGCCCTCGCCGAGGTAGAGCGCCATGGGCTGGGCCTGGTCGCCCCAGTCCTCGAGGGTGGAACGCCAGCGCGGGTCGCCCCCCGACTGCTCCCAGAACACCGAGACCGGCGGCTCGGCGAGGTAGGCTTCGCGGCTCGTGCCGTCGCGCAGGACCTCTCGGCCCTCGACGTGCGCCTCGAGGAAGCGGTCGAGCTCGGCCAGCTGGGCGGTCCGGCGGTACATGCCGTGGTCGCCGTTCGAAAGGACCGCCCGGTACTCGATCCCCAGCTCCTCGAACCGCTGGAGCGAGTGCGTCTGGCGCGAGGCCAGCTGCTCGTCCTGCCACGACAGCGCCGTGTACACGGGAACCTCGATCCGGTCGAGGTGCGGCAGGGGGCTGCGGTTCTGGATGAACGGCTCGTCGGTCGGGTGCTCGTGGGACTGGAGGAACGCGTTCGTGCGCGCGTTGCGGGCGTGCTTCTGCAGGTTCTGCGCGCAGGTCTGGTCGCCGGCCTGGAGGTCGGCGGGGAGGTCCTGGACGCCGGGCCCCGGCTGGGCGATGAACGACCACAGCGAGGCGAACGCGTAGTTGAGGATCCCGCCGGGGAACGCCACGTCGCGGTAGGCGTCGGCGAAGTAGTGGCCGGGCGCGATCGCCGACAGGTGCGGCGGCCGCGCCTCCGCCACGAACAGCTGGGTGATGCCGGGGTAGGACTTCCCGATCATCCCCACGCTCCCGTTCGACCACGGCTGACGGGCGATCCACTCGACCATCTCGAAGCCGTCCGGGCCCTCCGAGGGCTGAAAGAAGTCGAAGACCCCGCCGGAGCAGCCGGTCCCGCGCACGTTGAGGCCCACGAACGCGTAGCCGCGCGGCAGGTAGCGAGCCGCGTAGGAGCTGTCGGGGTTGCGTCCCGCGTCGTAGCCGTCGTAGGTGAGGAGCGTTGGGTGGGCGCCGGCGCCCGCGGGGCGCACCACCTCGAACGCGAGCTCCACCCCGTCGCGGACGGTCAGGTAGCCGGTCTCGCGGACGGCGGGGGCCCCGCCCACGGTGCCGGTCCCCGTCGCGATGAGGCGGTGGGTCGCGAGGTGGCCCCGGGCGGCGTCGGGCTCGGTCCACGACCCGGCCGCGTCGGGGATCCGCTGGTCCACGCAGGGGGGCGCCGCCGGTGCGGCCGCCCGGGTGTCGACGACGAGGCCGCACACCTCCTCGACGACGGGGATCCGCAGGAGGGAGCTCCCGTCCACCTCGACCGTGCCGTTGAAGGCGGTGCCGGCCGGGCGGGTCGAGCCGTCGGAGCCGCTCAGCGAGAGGCGCAGCTTGGAGCCCGCCGCCAGCGTCTTGTCGAACGGGTAGGTCCGCACGTGGTAGGGCACCGGGTACCCGCCCGTGACCTCGTGGCCGCGGTTCGGATCCTCCTGGTGCTGGACCGAGAGGTAGCCGCGCGTCAGCGTGCGGACGGATCCGCTCGCCTGCACCTCCTGGAGCGCCACGGCGAGGTGGGCGTCGGTCCGGTCGATCGCGATGGTCGCGTCGAGGTAGGCCTGCCCCGACAGGTGCAGCGGCTGGCCGAGGACCGGGCCGTCGAAGGTGACGGCGGTCCGCTCGGCGAAGGGAGCCGTCGTGCCGGCCGGGCCCGCGGCGCCGAGGCCTCCCGGCCCGAGTGGCAGCGCCTGCTCCGCGCCGGCGCCGCGGAAGGACCCGACGGCGCGCCAGACGTTCGTCTCGTCCTGCAGCTGCACGGGCGGCCATGCCTCGATGCCCGTGTCCAGGCCGAGCAGCTCGTGGTCGAGCCAGGCGTCGACCGTCTGGTACCAGTCGTCGCGCGCGATGCTCGCGGGCGCGTCGTAGGGGTAGAAGTGCGCCCACTGGCCGAGGATCGCCCGCTTGAAGGTCGGCAGCTCGTCGTACCAGCCGTCGATGTCGAGCGGGTTCACCGTGAAGTCGTTCACGCCCTGGACGTAGAGCACGCTCGCGTTGATGCTCTCGACGCCGTAGCGGAAGTTGCGCTCGGCCCAGAACGTCGTCTCGTCGCCGCTGTTGTCCGCCGAGTTGCCGTAGACGTCGGCGTAGCAGGTGACGCGCTGCGCGTAGCGGAGCCGGTCGGTGGGCACGACGCCCGGCCCGGTCGCCGCGTATCCGGCGGAGGCCGCGAGGCCCCCCAGGGTGAGCGGCACGCCGTCGAAGTAGCCGACGTCGTACAGGCTCGAGATGCCCGCGACGACGATCATCGTGGCGAGGCCGTCGGGGCGGAGGACCGCGCCGGCGTTCTGCGTCTCGCCGTCGTAGGACTTCCCGTAGGAGGCCACCTTGCCGTTGGTCCACGGCTGGGCGGCGAAGTGCTCGACGAGGATCTTGAAGTCCTTGGCCTGGTTCGGGCCGTCCTGCTCGAGGCAGCCGCCCGACTCGCCGGTGCCGCGCACGCTCGACAGGACCACCGTGTAGCCCTTCGGCGTGTAGCGGTCGACGAGGTCCATCGAGCGCGTGCCCGGGCTGGCGTCGGTGCCGTAGTAGGGGGAGTGCACCAGGATCACCGGGGTCTTCCAGGAGGGGTTGCTCGAGGTATCGGGGCGATAGACGCGAGCGTGCAGCAGCACGCCGTCGGTCGCGGGGACGTCGACCGCGGTGAACGTCGTGGCCTTCGGGAAGCGCGCCTCGGAGAGGCCCTGCGGGGCGAACACGATGGGGTCGTCGGGCGGGTCGGCCTGCGCCTGCGCCACGAGTGGGATGCCGAGCCCGGCGATGAGCGACAGGGCGAGGGGGATCATCAGCGACCGAGCCAGCTTCAAGGTGCCTCCTGTGGGTGGGTGTCGCTGACTGGTTCGACGCCGTGCCCGCGCGAACCTTCCCACCGGTAGGATGCGAGGCTATGGACCGCCAGGCCGCGCGCGCCTTCGTCCGGGAGAAGGCCGAGAAGGAGACCACCGTTCGCCACCTCATCAGCGTCGAGGGGGTGATGCGGGCCCTCGCCCGTCACTTCGGCGAGGACGAGGACACCTGGGGGCTCACCGGCCTCTTCCACGACCTCGACCAGGACCAGACCCACGACGACATCGAGCGCCACGCGCGCGTCGCCGCCGGGTGGCTGCGCGAGGCGGGCGTGGACGAGGCCATCGTGAACGGCGTCCTCGCCCACGCCCACGAGGAGCACCGCACCGACCGCATGTCGAAGGCGATCGTCCACGCCGACGCCCTCTCGGGGTTGCTCGTGGCCGCCGCCCTCGTCCGCCCCGAGCGCGCGACCGGCATGAAGGTCTCGTCGCTGAAGAAGAAGCTCAAGGAGAAGTCGTTCGCGCCCGGGGTCAACCGCGAGGAGATCCTGGCCGCCGAGCAGGAGATCGGCCTGTCCCTCGACGACTTCCTCCGCGTCGGCATCGAGGGCCTCCAAGAGGTAGCCCCCGAGATCGACCTCTAGCCCTAACCCCCCCCGTTCTGTTGCCACTGGGCCTCGCATTCCGAGGCTGTGTGTCAACGGAACGGGAGAGGGGGGGCGGCTGGCCGGCGTCTCAGGTCTGGCGCTGCCTCGCGCGGGATCGCCTTCGGAGGAACCACCAGACCAGGAGCCCGGCGACCGCCACGCCGACCGCGATCACGACCGGCCTCGAGTGGCGGAGGAAGACCTCCCAGTTGTCGCCGAGCAGCACGCCGGCCCACGTCAGCGCGAAGCACCAGGGGAGGCAGCCGAGGAACGTGTACAGCGTGAACCTTCCGAACGGCATCTCCGCCACCCCGGCGGGCAGGCTGATGAAGGTCCGGACCACCGGCAGCAGGCGGGAGACCAGCACAGCGGCGTCGCCGCGTTTGGCCCACCAGGCCTCGGCCCGGTCGAGGTCGTGCGTCCGGAGGAACACGTACTTGCCCCAGCGCTCGACCAGCGGCCGCCCTCCGACCCGGCCGAGGTAGTAGGCGATCCACGACCCCACGAGGTTCGCGAGCGTCCCGGTCAGCGCCACCAGCACGAAGTCGAGCCGTCCCCGGGCGACCATGAACCCCCCGAAGACCATCGTGACCTCGGACGGGATCGGGATCAGCGCGGATTCCAGGACCATCAGGACGAAGATGGCAAGGTAGCCATACGCCCCGATCGTGTCGGTGATGAAGTGCTCGAGCCAGTCCATGAGGGAGTCCCCAGCGTAGGGCATCCCCCTCGCCGTCGTCCCCAGGGGCTACCATCCGGGAATAGACGTTGGTTGACACCGACGAAACCCAACAGGTATGAAGGCGGGCCTATGAAACTCGTGATCGTCGAATCCCCGACAAAGGCGAAGACCCTCGAGCGCTACCTCGGAGGCGACTTCAAGGTGAAGGCGTCGGTGGGTCACGTCCGTGACCTGCCCCGAAAGGGGCTGGGCGTGGACGTGGAGCACAACTTCGAGCCGACCTTCGAGGTGAACGAGGAGAAGAAGAAGGTCGTCGCGGAGCTGAAGGCCGCGCACAAGAAGGCCGACGAGCTCTGGCTCGCCACCGACTTCGACCGCGAGGGCGAGGCCATCGCCTTCCACGTGGCCGAGCTGCTCGGGGTCAGCCACGCCGACGCCAAGCGCGTCACCTTCACCGAGATCACCAAAAGCGCGATCCAGGAGGCGTTCGAGCACCCGCGCTCCATCGACCTCAACCTGGTCAACGCCCAGCAGGCCCGCCGGATCCTGGACCGCCTGGTCGGCTACAACCTGTCCCCGCTCCTCATCAAGAAGGTGCGGCGGGGCCTCTCCGCGGGCCGGGTGCAGTCGCCGGCGCTCCGGATGATCGTCGAGCGCGAGCGTGAGATCGAGGCGTTCACCGCCGTCGAATACTGGAGCGTGGAGGCCCGTCTCAGCCCGAACGGCGACGAGCAGGCGTTCCTCGGCAAGCTGATCCAGATCGACGAGGAGAAGCTGGCCGCCTCCCCCGACAAGAAGGGCCTGGTCCTCACCGAGGAGGCCGCGCGCGAGCACACCGCGAACCTCGAGCGCGCCGCGTACAAGGTGGCCGAGGTCCGCCGCAAGGAGGTCAAGCGCCGCCCCTCGCCGCCGTTCACCACGTCGACCCTGCAGCAGGAGGCCGCCCGGAAGCTCGGCTTCTCGGCCAAGCGGACGATGGTGGTCGCCCAGCAGCTCTACGAGGGCGTCGAGGTGGGGCCCGAGGGCCAGGTCGGCCTCATCACCTATCACCGGACCGACTCGACCAACATGGCCGAGCAGGCGCTGGCCGAGATCGCCGACGTGGTGAAGAAGCAGTACGGCGAGAGGTACGCGCTCGCCGAGCCGCGCCGCTACAAGACGAAGTCGAAGGGCGCGCAGGAGGCCCACGAGGCAATCCGCCCCACGTCCGCCGCGCGGATCCCCGACTCGATCGCGGGCCAGCTTTCGAAGGACCAGGCCAAGCTGTACCGGCTCGTCTGGCAGCGCGCGGTCGCCTCGCAGATGGCCGAGGCCATCCTCGACCAGGTCAGCGCAGATATCGGGGGGGCGGCCGACGCCGCGCCGACGTACCTCCTGCGGGCGACCGGCCAGACCGTGAAGTTCGACGGCTTCCGCCGGGTCTACTTCGAGGGACGCGACGACGAGACCGACGAGGACGCCGAGTCGCGGCTCCCCGAGCTCACCGCCGAGCAGCTCCTGCGGCTGCTGGCGGTCATCCCCGAGCAGCACTTCACCCAGCCGCCCCCGCGCTTCACCGAGGCGTCGCTCGTCAAGGAGCTCGAGAAGCTCGGCATCGGCCGGCCGTCCACCTACGCCTCGATCATCGGCAACATCGTCGATCGCGAGTACGTCCGGCTCGAGGAGCGCCGCTTCTTCGCCGAGGAGATCGGCAAGGTCGTGATCGAGAAGGTGCTGATGGATCGCTTCAAGGAGATCGTCGACTACGAGTTCACGGCCCGGATGGAGGAGGAGCTCGACCAGATCGCCGAGGGCACGATGGTCTGGACGCAGGTCCTCGACGAGTTCTACGCGCCGTTCGAGCGCGACCTCGAGAAGGCCGAGCAGGAGCTCACCCGCGCCGACATCACCTCCGAGGGCACCGGCCAGAAGTGCCCCACGTGCGGCGAGGGCGAGGTGGTCGAGAAGCTGGGGCGCTACGGCAAGTTCCTGTCGTGCAGCCGCTACCCGGACTGCAAGTACACCGCCCAGCTCGACGGCAGCCAGCGCCCCGAGCCGAAGCTCCTCGAGGAGACCTGCCCCGAGTGCGGCAAGCAGCTCGTCGAGAAGACGGGCCGCTTCGGCCCGTTCGTCGGCTGCTCCGGCTACCCCGACTGCAAGTACATCAAGCGCGAGGAGAAGAAGACCGGCGTGAAGTGCCCGCAGTGCGGCGAGGGCGACCTCATCGAGAAGCGGGCCCGGCGCAAGGGCAAGAGCCTGTTCTACGGCTGCAACCGCTACCCCGAGTGCGACTTCACCGTGGGGCAGCTCCCCTTGCCGACGCCCTGCCCCGAGTGCCAGGGCCTGATGGTCGCGCTGAAGGACGGCGACGCGAAGTGCACCAAGTGCGGCCACGTGATCGAAGGGGGAGCGCCGGCGAGTTCCGCGGAAGCCGGGTAAGTGGCCGGCATCGCCGACGAGATCGCGCTCCTCCGGGGCACCCGCCCCGCCACGCTCGCCGGCCTCTTCAAGATCCAGTCGTTCAACCGCCTCCTGCGGGCGATGACGGTCTCGTCGCTCGGAGACTGGGTGGGGTTCATCGCCGTTACCGACCTCGTCCGCCGTCTCGGCGGCGCCCGTGCCGGGTTCGCGATCACCGGCGTCATGCTCGCCCGCCTGCTCCCCTCGATCGTCTTCGGGCCGTTCGCCGGCGTGCTCGTCGATCGGATCGACCGCAAGAAGCTCATGATGCTGGCCGACATCACGCGCGGGGTCGGCTACGCGTCGATGCCGTTCCTCGGGAGCCTCACCGGCATCTACGTGCTGTCGTTCGCGCTCGAGTGCATGTCGCTCCTGTGGACGCCGGCTCGCGACGCGAGCCTGCCGAACCTCGTGCCGCGCCGGCAGCTCACGAACGCGAACTCGCTCTCGCTCATGACCTCGTACGGGACGCTCCCGATCGGGGGCATGGTCTTCACCGGGTTGGCCGCGCTCTCGCTCGGGCTGTCGGGGCGGGTGGGCTACTTCGGCGAGAACCCCGAGGCGCTCGCGCTGTGGCTGAACGGCCTGACGTTCGCCTTCTCCGCGTACATGGTGTGGGGGCTCGACCTCAAGCAGCCGCGCCGGCGCGGGGGCAAGCTGCACGCCGCCCAGGCCTGGGAGGACCTCGTCGAGGGCGTCCGCTTCCTCCGCGAGCACCGCTTCCAGCGGACGATGACGGTCAGCATCGTCCTCGCGTTCATCGGCGTCGGGTCGGTCATCGCGATCGGACCGATCTTCGCGGGGAACACGCTCGGCTCGGAGACGACCGGCTGGGGCATCCTCGTGACCGCGGTCGGGGTGGGGCTCGGCCTCGGCATGTTCTCGCTCGGCTTCCTCGAGCGCTTCGTCGAGAAGCAAACGCTCTTCCCGCTGGCGCTGGTCGGCACCGCGGGCATGCTCGTCGTGCTGGCGATGATGCCGAACCTCGCGCTGGCCTCGGCGTTCACGATCGTGATGGGCGCCGGCACCGGGATCACCTGGGTGACCGGCTACACGATGCTCCAGGAGCACATCAGCGACGACTTCCGCGGGCGAACCTTCGCCACGCTGACCGTGCTGGTCCGGCTCGGCCTGCTGGCCTCGCTGGCGGGCTTCCCGGCCATCGCGGAGACGTTCGGGGACTACAGTTTCAGCATCGGCGGACAGTCCTTCGACCTCTCGGGCACGCGCCTCGCCCTCGGCGTGGGGGCGCTGGTCGCGCTCTCGGGCGGGCTCTTCGCGCGGCGCGGCCTCCGCCGGAGCCGCGTGGGACGCACCCACCCGCTCACCCTCCGCCCCGATCTCCGCCGCGGCGAGCGCCCCGGCACGTTCATCGCGTTCGAGGGGGTCGAGGGCTCGGGCAAGGGCACCCAAGTCAAGCTGGCGCGCGAGTTCCTCGAGTCGAAGGGGTTCGAGGTGGTCGTGACCCGCGAGCCGGGGGGCACCGACCTCGGCGAGAAGCTGCGCGAGGTGCTGCTCGAACGCGACACCCAGCTCGATCCCCGCGCCGAGGCCCTGCTGTTCGCGGCGGCCCGCGCACAGCACGTCGTCTCCGTGATCCGGACCGCGCTCGAGAAGGGCAAGGTCGTGATCTGCGACCGCTACGTCGACTCCTCGCTCGCCTACCAGGGCCACGGCCGCGGGCTCGGTGAGCCCGACATCCTGACCCTTTCCGCGTGGGCGACCCAGGGCCTGTTCCCCGACCTCGTCGTGCTGCTCGACGTCGAGGCCGAGGAGGGGCTCGCGCGCGCCGGCGACGAGCCCGACCGCTTCGAGTCCGAGAACCTCGAGTTCCACGAGCGCGTGGCCGAGGCCTATCGGCGCATCGCGGGCGACCACCCTGAGCGGTTCGTGGTGGTCGAGGCGGCCGGCGAGCCGGGCGAGGTGCACGCGCGCGTCCGCGAGGCGCTCGAGCGGTTCCTCAAGCTCGGGGACGGGAAGTCGTGACGGCGATACCCGTGCTCGCGCGCGTCCCCGGCCAGCCCGAGGCGATGGCGTTCCTCGAGCGCGCCGCCGAGCGTCCGGGACACGCGTACCTGTTCGCGGGGCCGGAGGGGTCGGGCAAGCGCCTGGCCGCGGCGGCCTTCACGGCCGCGCTCGTCTGCCACGAGGGCGGCTGCGGCGAGTGCCGCGACTGCCGGCTCGCCCTCGCCGACCGCCACCCGAACGTGGTGCTCGTGGAGCCGGAGGGCCGCGACATCCGCGTCGGCGACGGCATCGACGATCACGGGACCGCGCGCTGGGTGATGGCCCGGGCCCACCGCACGGCGCCCGAGCCGACCCGCAAGGTCTTCCGAATCGAGCAGGCCGACCGCCTGACCGAGGAGGCCGCCGACGTGCTGCTGAAGGTGGTCGAGGAGCCGCCGCCCGAGACGGTCTTCCTCCTCTCGTCCGCCCGGCCGGACGAGCTGCCCGACACGATCCGCTCCCGCTGCCAGACCGTCGCGTTCCACCCACTGGCCGAGGCCCTCGTCGTCGAGACGCTGACCGCCGAGGGGGTCGAGGAGCCGCGTGCCCGGCTCGCGACGCGGCTCGCCGGCGGGAACGTGGGCCGGGCGCGGCGCGTGGCGGTGGACCCGCAGGGCCTCGCGTTCCGCGACGAGGCGCTGGCCGCCCTCCGCAGCGCGCGCGACGGCTCGGGAGGCGCGGTGGTTGCCGCCGACCAGCTGATCGGCGCCGCCGGCGACTACCGCAAGCGACTCGGCGACGTGCTGGAGGAGGAGGTCGCGCCGTTCCTCGATCCCGACACCGGCGACGTGATGGAGCAGTTCCGCGCGGTGGTCCGCCGGGTGCGGGAGCGGCACCAGCGCCGCGAGCGCCGGGCCGAGCGGGAGTTCCTCGACTGGTCCCTGCTCGCGCTGGAGGCGTGGTACCGGGACGCGCTGCTCGTCTCCTCGGGCGCCGACCCCGGCTGGGTCATCAACCTCGACCTCGAATGGGGCGACGACGTCTCACCGGCCGAGGCCACCCGCGCGATCGCCGCCTTCGAGGAGGCCCGGGCCGCCCTCGCCGACGAGACCAACCTCAACCCCAGGCTCGTCGTGGAGGAAGCGTTCCTGCACGTGACCCGGGCGTAACCGCGCAGCCCGAGCTCAGGTGAGCTTGCCCGCCGCGAACGACAGGCCGGCCGTCGCCACGACCATGCTCGAGGTCCACATGATGACCAGCCGTGCGAGCCGCTCCATCTCGGCCCGAAGCTCGTGGCGCAGCGCCTCGAGGTCCCGCGCGTGCGCTGCCCGAATGGCCTCGTGGTCCCGCGCGTTCGCCGCACCCAGGGCCTCGACGTCCCGCGCGGTCGCCGCACGCAGCCCCTCGATATCGCGAGCGGTGGCCACGTCTCCCCAGCCGACCGGCGGTACCAGGGTCATCATCGTGGTGGCCTCCTCGGCGCCGAGCTCTCGCTCGAGGGCGTCGTGCAACCGCTTCCTCGCTCCTTCATCGACAGCCATTGTGTTCCCTCCTCCCATGCTCGACAAGGGTCGGGCCGAGAGGGAGGGGCGGCCTGGCTCAGATGATACGAAGGGGGTCTGACATCAGGGTCTCAGGGGGGCGACCACGATCGAGGCACGATGGTGTAGCCGCGGTCGTGGCGGAGGGCCACGGCCTTCGCCTCGAATGCCTCAGGGCCGAGATCGGCGGGCCTGAAGCGGACCCGGTCCCGGTCGCGCTGGGAGACCGGGCCGTCGAAGGCGCGCAGGATGAAGAGCCGTTCCTCCGGGTCGCGGATCGCGAGCACGATCCAGCCCTCGGATTCCCGGACGATCGTGCCCAGGGACCGAGGCCCGAGGAAGACCTCGAAGGCTATGCGAGGAGACAACCGCTACGCCGGGCCGAAGGGTTCCGGCCGCGCGCGGCGGATGCTCCGCCGTCGGACAAGCAGCACGAACCTCCTCTCGCCTGGGCCGCTCGGACGAGCGGCCCGCACATCGGGCGAGAACAGGTGGGGGAGCTCGTCGGCGCGCGCCCATCAGGAACTCCAGGTGCGGCGGCCGGACCTCGGTTCGGGTGGGGCGTGGGGGAGCCTCGCGGATCGGGGCTGGTGGCGGCCGCAGCCGGGCCGCGATCGCCCGGATGCCGCGCACGAGGAGCGACACGATCAACGCCGCGACGAAGGCCGTGGCCATCTGAGCGATGAGGCCGAGCCACACATGCGGCTCCGTGAGCGCCCCGTGCGGGGAGAACCCGCGCTCGGCGGCCTCCAGCAGGAGGAAGGTGCTCACCTGAAGCCCGGCCAGGCGAAGAGCGGTCCGGCCCGCAGAGACCCTGTGGCCGAGCCGGACGGCCCGAGCGATCGACTTCCAGAGCAAGACCGCCACGACCAGGGCTCCTCCCGCCGACAGCGGCCGAAACTCCCCCGGGTGGTGCTCCCCACCGACGAGCAGGTAGGTGAGCTGGTGGCCGGCGATGACTCCCATCAACGCCGTGACTCCCGCCCCCGCGACACGCAGGTTGGTCACGGCGCCGGGCATCTTCGCGCCGCGCCGGCGGCGCAGGCTCGGAGATCGCAACGATCCAAGGCGCACCTCCGGATTATCGCGCACCGATCTGGCAAGACCATAGCCGGTGCTCTCAGCGCGAGAAGTGCCCACCGATTGGGGCACCTGCACCATGACCTGGGCAGGGATGCGCGCGAACGTGCGCCGCAGATTCCTGGGTCATTCTTGTGCAGTTGCACAAATAGCTTGGGCAGGAAGGCGCCCTCGCTCCGTCGAAACCACTTCTCAGGCAACGAACGCAGACCTTTGAAAGGGGGCACCTCCATGGGCAGGCGGGCCCGATCCGCTCTCGTCATCTTCGCCGTG
>DASWKG010000115.1:0-26217 GCA_036396755.1 Actinomycetota bacterium | reverse complement strand
GGAGGCCGTCGGGTCCGGCGTCGAGGACATCCTCATCATCACCGGCCGAGGCAAGCGCACGCTCGAGGACCACTTCGACCGCTCGTTCGAGCTCGAGCACTACCTGGAGCGGTCCGGCAAGCACGAGGAGCTGAAGCAGGTTCGCGCCATCACCGAGATGGCGACCATCCACTACATCCGCCAGCGCGACCCGAAGGGGCTCGGCGCGGCGGTGGCGGTGGCGGAGCCCCACGTGGGCGGCGAGCCGTTCGCCGTGCTCCTCGGCGACGATCTGATCGGGGCCGGCGACCCGCTGCTCCAGCGCATGATCCAGGTCTACGAGCGCTACGGGCGCAGCGTGATCGCGGTGATGGAGGTGCCGAAGGCCGACATCAGCCTCTACGGCGCCATCGACCCCGAGTTCGTCGAGGACGATCTGGCTCGGGTCCGCGACATCGTGGAGAAGCCCAAGCCCGAAGACGCGCCGTCGCACCTCGGCGTGATCGGGCGCTACATCCTCACCCCCGAGATCTTCGATGCCCTCCGCCAGACCCCCCCCGACGACGGCGGCGAGGTGCAGCTGACCGACGCGATCGGGATCCTCGCGCGCGAGCAGGCCGTGTACGCGCTCGTCTTCGACGGCGCGCGCTTCGACATCGGCAAGAAGCTCGACTACCTGCGGGCGAGCATCGAGCTGGCGGTCGACCGCGAGGACCTTGGTCCCGGCCTGCGCGCCTACCTGGCCGACCTGGTCCAGCGCAAGAAGCTCCTCTGATGCTCTCGGTCGAGCAGGCCCGCGACCGCATCCTGGACCGGATCCGACCCCCCGCGCCCATCGAGCTCCCGCTGGCCGAGGCGCACGGCTGCGTCCTCGCCGCGGACGTGGTGGCGGAGTTCGACGTGCCGCCGTTCTCGGCCTGCGAGGTCGAGGGGTTCGCCGTTCGCGCCGCCGACGTGCACGCCGCCGAGGGCGAGGCGCCGGCCGGACTGCGGCTCGTGGGCGAGGCCACCCCGGGCCGCCCGCCGGAGGTCACGGTGGGCTGGGGCGAGGGCGTCCGTGTGGGAGCCGGCTCGCCGCTCCCGGCCGGGGCCGATGCGGTCGCGCCGATGGAGACCTGCGGGATCGAGGGCGACACGGTGGCCGTGTACGCGCCGGTCGACGAGGGGGCGTTCGTCCGGCCCGCCGGCCTCGACGCGCGCGCCGGCCAGGTGCTGGTCCCGGCGGGGCGCCGGCTCACCTCGATCGAGCTGGGGACGCTGGCCGCGGTCGGCCACGCTGCCCCCCTCGCGTACCCGAGCGTGCGCGTCTCGGTGATGACGCTCGGCGGCGACCTCATCGAGCCCGGCCGGCCGGCCGCGTTCGGGCAGGCACGCGACGCGGCGTCGTTCGCGATGCTCGGCGCGCTCCGCGACACGGGGGCCGTCCCCTACCGCATCGGCATCGTCCCCGACGACGAGCACGAGATCCACGAGGCGATCCTCACCAACCTGTCGCGTGCCGACCTGTTCATCTGCGTGGGCGGCCCCGGCGACGACGCGCTCGAGGCGCGGCGGCTCGCGGCGCTGGGCGAGGTCGAGGTCGAGAGCGTCGCGATGTACCCGGGGACCGAGCACGGCTTCGGCGAGATCGAGGGGACGCCGTTCTTCGCGCTCCCCGGCACGCCGGCGTCGCTGTTCGTCGCGTTCGAGGTGCTGGTGCGTCCGGCGATCCTGCGATCCATGGGGCGGCGCGATCTCGGCCGTCCGGAGGTGACGGCGGTCCTCGACGACGAGGTGGACGGGCCGGAGGGGCTCACGCTCTTCGCGCCGGTGCGCGTGGCACAGGTCGACGGCGAGTGGCACGCGACGCCGACCGGTCCCACCGACCCGCGCCTGTTCATGCCCACCGCGCGCGCCAACGGCCTTGCCGTGGTCCCCGCCGGCGAGAAGGCGATCTCGGGCGACCGCGTGCGTGTGCGCGTCTTCCGGGCGCTCGAGCGCTGATCTTCACGCCCGAACCGAAAGAGCCGGACATGTTTGAACCCCCATATCTTGGGTGCTACCGTCATCGCGAGGCCCAGATGTTGCGGTCGGGCCGGGGATTCGACCGCGGAGGGCACCGTGGATTGGATGTTGCTGGCTGTATTGGTCATAATCTGGGTTACCTTCCTCTTCTCCGGCTCTGTGAAGGGTCGGAGTCCAAGCCGATTTCAGAACGGGATGACGATGCTGGCACGTATGCAGGAGCACACCGGGAAGCGCGTGCTGATGCCCCGGCGGGGCGAGCGCTTCCTCGGCACGCGCGATCGCGCGCGTGCTCGGGTCCGTGAGCGCCGTCGGCGCGTGCTGACGGTCCTGCTCGAGGGCGTCGGGCTCACCGCGCTCGTCGGCGCCTTCCCGCCGCTCCGCGCGATGTGGCTGGTCGCCTGCGTCCTGGTCATCCTGCTCGCGCTCTACGTCTGGTCGCTGGTGCAGCTCCGCGCCGCCGCCGGCGCGACGATGCCGATGCCGGTCACCGTCGAGATCCCCGAGGCGGCTCCCGCGCGGCGCGCGCCTCGCGCTCCCACGCCGATGTTCGACCAGGACGAGGTCGACGGCCGGGGCGAGGTCGTCGACGTCCGCGATCGCATCCGCGCCGGCGTCGCCGGCTAGGCGCCGCGTCCGGTGGACCTCGACCCACTTGCGGAGGGCCTCCATCACCGCTTCGACGTGAAGAACGCCGCGCGCGAGGCGGCGCTCACCGCGTCTCGCCGGTCGATCCGCTTCTCCGCGAACTCGATCCGCGCGATCCACCGCGGAGAGATGGATGAGGCGCACCGGCTGATGGCGGAGTCGCGCCGCGCGCTCGACGAGGCCGAGGAGGCCACCCGCGAGCACCCCGACATCTTCTTCGCCGGCTACGTGCAGGACGCGCAGAAGGAGTACGCCGAGGCCCGCATCACCGAGGCGGTGGTGCACGGGCAGGAGCTGCCGTCGGTGCAGGAGCTCCGCGTCGAGGCCGCTCCGTACCTCAACGGCATGGCCGAGGCCATCGGCGAGGCCCGGCGGACGATCCTCGACCTCCTGCGCGGGGGCGACGTCGACCGGGGCGAGCGCATCCTGCGGGCGATGGACGACCTCTACGCCGTCCTCGTGACCATCGACTATCCCGACGCGATCACCGGCAACCTGCGCCGCAGCACCGACGTCGCTCGGAGCATCATCGAGAAGACCCGCGGGGACCTGTCGGTCGCGATCGTCCAGCGCGGCCTGCGCGACGCCCTCGACCGGCATGCCCGGGACCTCCACGGGGAAGGGTAGAGGGAAGGTATCGAGGCTCCGGGCGTCGAAGCCAATCCTGGCAAGCCCGCCCTTCCGCCGTCCCACGAAGGAGGAAGCCATGAAGAAGCTCGTCATCTCGGCTCTGGCGGTTCTGCTGCTCGGGACCGTCGGGGTCCCCGCCGGCCAGGCGACCCACAACGCCGACGTCCATTCGGAGAACGTGGAGCTTGTCGGGAACTTCAACGATGGCGGTGAGTACCGCCAGGGGAGCGACATCGCCTTCTGGGGCGACTACGTGATCCTCGGTAACTACAACACTCCCGGCGGCTTCCGCATCGTCGACACCGAGTCGCTGACCGAGGTCGGTCAGTTCGAGTGCCCCGGCACGCAGGCCGACGTCTCGGTCTGGAAGCACCTCGTGTTCGTGTCGGTCGACGGTCCGCGGTCCGGACCGGAGTGCGGCGCTCCGAGCGCCACGAACGACCAGGTGGCGGCCGGGACCGCGTGGGAGGGCCTGCGGATCGTCTCGATCAAGGACCCGGCGCACCCGGTGCAGATCCAGACGGTGGCCACCGACTGCGGGTCGCACACCCACACGCTCCTCCCCGACGTCAAGCGCAAGAAGCACAAGCGGCTGTGGGTGTACATCGGCTCCTACCCCCTCACCGGCCACTACGCCGAGAACGAGGCGGGCACCGAGTGCAACCAGCACGGCATCATCTCGGTGATCAAGGTGCCGCTGAAGCACCCTCGCAAGGCCAAGGTCGTCACCGAGCCCGCTGTGGGGCCCGCCGTCGGCTGCCACGACATCACCGTGCTGCCGGCGCTGAAGCTGGCCGCTGCCGCCTGCATCACCGAGACGCAGATGTGGGACATCTCCAAGCCGGCCAACCCGGTGATCCTGTCGCACATCGAGGAGGACCAGATCCAGATCCATCACTCGACCGGGTTCTCCAACGACGGCACGACCGTCGTCATCAGCGACGAGCTCGGTGGCGCGGAGGCCACGCCGGGATGCACCGGCGGCAACGCGCCGATCGGGGCGATGTGGTTCTACGACGTGACCGACCCGGAGGCCCCGGTACAGAAGAGCTTCTGGCGGATCCCCCGGATCGAGACGTCGGCCCTCTGCACGGCACACGACTTCAACGTCGTGCCGATGCGGACCGACCAGGACGTCCTGGTCTCGGCCTGGTACAACGGTGGGACCACCATCGTCGACTTCACCGACCCGGCGGCCCCCACCGAGATCGGCTTCTACAACGCCAAGGAGGAGATCATCACCGACGCCTGGGCCTCGTACTTCTACCAAGGCAGGATCTATGTCAACAACTTCGACGAGGACCTGACCACGAGCAGCATGAGTCGGGGGATGGACGTCCTCGAGATCACCGACGCTTCGCTGGTCGACGCGGTATCGCTCAAGCGGCTCAACGTCGCCACGCAGGAGTTCTTCTACGCCGGATAAGCGGAGGAAACGGGACGGGCGCGCCCCCCGGCGCGCCCGTTTCCGGCCGTTTCCGTGACTGCTACGCTAGGGGCGTTCGGGGGTGTAGCTCAGGGGTAGAGCGCTGCGTTCGCAACGCAGAGGTCAGGGGTTCAAATCCCCTCACCTCCACCAGCAGAGCAGGTCCGGTCAAGTCTTACGCGCCCGCGGGCGCGAGTGGCTCCCGCCGTAGCACGCGTGCTACAATGCCAAGGTGGCCAGTCGAGAGATCACCCAGCGGGAGCTGCGCAACCAGAGCGGGGAGGTCATGCGCGCCTTGGACAAGGGAGAGTCGTTCATCGTGACGCGGAATGGAGTGCCGGTCGGAGAGCTCATCCCGCTGCGGCAGCGGATGTTCGTACCTGCGAACGCCGCGATCGCGGCGTTCGCCGCTGCTCCGGGTGTTGACTTCGAGCGCTTCCGCAAGGACGTTGACGCGCTGATCGACCAAGACGCAGCTCCGCGTGGCTGACCGACGTCACGCCCGAGGGCTCCTTGACACGTCTGTCGTCATCGATCTGGAGCGGATCGGCCACGACCAGCTGCCGGTCGAGGTCGCGGTGTCGGCCGTGACGATGGCCGAGCTCGCCGCCGGCCCGCACGCGACAGAGGATCCCGACGAACGTGCGCGCCGACAGGACCGACTCCAGCGCGCCGAGGCGACGTTTGAGCCCCTGCCCGTCGACGCGGCCGTTGCCCGGGCGTACGGTCGCGTCTACGCGGCGGTCGCGGCGGCCGGCCGAAAGGCCCGCGGACGTCGGGCTCTCGATCTTCTCATCGCGGCGACGGCTCTCGCCGCCGGCCTGCCCCTCTACACGCGCGATCCCGACGATGTGCCGGAGATCAGCGGCATCATCGAGGTCGTCGCCGTGCAGGTCTCCGGCTGAGGCCAGCCAGATGCGACGGTCTGCTACGATTGGAGCATGAACGAGCCGGGCGCTGAGGTCCCGCAGAGGGAGCTGCGGAACGATGTGTCGAAGGTCCTCAAGCGCGTGGCCGGAGGAGAGCGCCTGCGCATCACGGTCAGGGGCAAACCGGTGGCAGAGTTGATCCCTCTCTCCCAGGCCCGGCGATTCGTGGGTCGCTCCGAGTTCGGCGCGATCGTTCGCGAGGATCCCCTCGACCGCGGTTTCCGGGAGGACGTTCGGGGCGCGCTCGGCGGCACCGTGGACGAGCTTTGAGAGGGCTGCTCGACACCTCCGTCTTCATCGGCCAGGAGCAGGAACGGGAGGTCGCGACCCTCCCGGACGAAGCTGCGATCTCGGTGATGACGCTCGCGGAGCTCCATGTCGGGGTTCTCCTCGCGGCAGGTCCGAAGATCCGAGCGCAACGGCTGCGCACCCTCGCCCGGGTGGAACGTGCCTTCGATCCCATCCCGGTGGATGACGCCGTAGCCCGCACCTTCGCCGAGATCGTGGCCGACGCCAGGCGAAAGCGACGGCATCCAAGGGTCGTCGACGCGATCATCGCCGCCACCGCTGTGGCTCACGGCCTGTCTCTCTACTCACAGGACCGGGACTTCGCGCTCATGCCGGGTGTCGACCTCGTGCTCGTGTGAACCGTCGGATCGATCCGCCGTCTACGGGCCTCACTCGCCGTGGCACGGGCGGCCGTCGCTCGCCCGGTCGCGGCCCCGGCGGTCCCGCTCGGGCCACCACCAGTGGCGGTAGTCGGGCAGGGAGGTGTTGTCGATCCGCAGATCCAGGTGGTTGTGCGCCGTCTCCGCGTAGCAGGCGATGCCGTGGACCTGCGATCTCCTCGCGATCTGCCGCTCCCGGCGAGGAGGGATCCCCGCGATGTCGATGTCGACCGCGAGGCCGTACAGGTGCTGCGAGAGCGTCGCTCCGCCGATGCACCGGTTGTACGGCTGGCTCCGGAAGGCCGACAGGACGGTCACCGGCCGGTCGCCGGCCTTCGCTCGGATCGCCTCGAGCCGCCACATCCAACTCCGCACGTTGCTTCGTACCCGGGCGCTTCCGACGGCTCCCCCCCGGAAGCTTCCCGCGAATGAGTTGGCCCGGCTCCCGCATGTCTCGGACCGCTTCTGGTCGAGCTCGGTCCAGTCGAAGTTGCGCGTCGAGCCGTCCGGGTCCTCGAGCGAGTCGAGCTTGCGGAAGGTCTGGGGGCCCGCGATGCCGTCCACCGCGAGCCCGTAGTGGCGTTGGAACGCCTCGAGGGCCCGCTCGGTCCTGCCGCCGAAGCGGCGGTCCACCCTCAGCGTCCGCTGCACGGCGGCCGGGTACCACCCCGCAACCCGGAGCTCCAGCGCCCGCACGTCGCGGCCCGTCGATCCACGCTGGAGTGGTCGTTCGAACTCGTACGCGTTCGCCGGGGGCATGACGCCCGCCAGGCCGAGCCCCACCGCCGCGGCCACCGCCGCCGTCGAGAGCTGCCCCCCTCGCCGGTCTCGTCCGATCACGCGCCCCCGTCGTTGGTTGCTTTGCCTGAAATGCGACGATTGAGAAGGAAATTCTAACCCATGGGTGTGACCGGGGGGGCCTTTGCGCGGCCGACGGCGTTCGACCGGGGACTTGACACGGGCGATCCGGCGTCGTAGTTTCCTTCCAGGTTATTTAACTGGAGGGTTCAATGCAGAGCACGGCAGAGCGCCTGAGCAGCACCTTCGCGGCCCTCGCCGACCCCACGCGGCGGGCGATCTTGGCACGGCTCACCGCCGGGGAGGCGAACGTCACCGAGCTGGCCGAGCCCTTCGCGATGACCCTCCCGGCGGTCTCGAAGCACCTCAAGGTGCTGGAGCGCGCCGGCCTGATCGCCCGGGGGCGCGAGGCGCAGTGGCGGCCGGCTCGGCTCGACGCCGGCCCGTTGAAGGAGGTCGCCGACTGGCTGGAGGGCTACCGCCGCTTCTGGGAGGAGCGGCTCGACCGACTGGACGACTATCTGCAGGAGCTGCAGGGGAAGGGGGAGCACGATGGCCGAAACGAGTGATGACACCGCGACGCTGACGACGCTGTCGGACCGGGAGACCGTGATCACGCGGATCTTCGATGCGCCGCGAGATCTGGTCTTCGAGGCCATGACCAGGCCCGAGCACGTGAAGCGGTGGTGGGGCCTCAGGAGCACCACCCTCGTCGTGTGTGACATCGACCTTCGTCCGGGAGGAAGGTGGCGCTACGTCCTGCGCGACGAGAGCGGCCAGGAGTTCGGGTTCTCGGGCGAGTACCGTGAGATCGATCCGCCGGCTCGCATCGTCTCCACCGAGGAGTTCGAGCCGATGCCCGGCACCGAGTACGTCGTCACGATGACGCTCGAGGAGGTCGACGGGAAGACGAAGATGACGAGCCACCTGCTCTACCAGTCGATCGAGCACCGTGACGGTCACCTCGCCTCGGGCATGGAGTCCGGCATGCGCGAGACGTTCGACCGCCTCGCCGAGCTGTTGGAGGAGCTGTCGTGAGCGCGCAGAGGGAGCTGACCCTGACCCGCATCATCGACGCCCCCCGTGAGCTGGTCTTCAAGGCGTGGACCGAGCCCGAGCAGGTCGCCAAGTGGTGGGGCCCCGACGGCTTCACGGCGCCCGTCGTCGAGCTCGACCCTCGACCCGGCGGCGCGCTCCGCGTCGACATGCAGGGACCCGACGGCGTCGTGTACCCGAACACCGGCGAGTTCCTGGAGGTGGTGGAGCCCGAGCGCCTGGTGGTCACCACGAGGCTCCTCGACGGCGACGGGAACGTTCTCGTCGAGGACGTCAACACGATCACGTTCGAGGATGAGGGCGGCAAGACGAAGGTCACGGTCCACGCCCGGGTCATCAAGGCGACCCCCGAAGCTGCCGAGGCGCTCGAAGGCATGGACGACGGCTGGAACCAGACCCTCGACCGGATGGTTCGGTTCGTGACGAACGCTGCCTGAAGGCCGCGGGCCATCAGGGAAGCCTGACGCTTGCTCGCGTGTTGTCTATCCTCGTGATCGCAGATGGAGGGGGGAGTGCATTGACCGACATGATCAGAACGTCGGGGCTCGTGAAGCGCTACGGCGACGTGGTGGCGCTCGACGGGCTCGACCTGACGGTTCCCAGGGGCACGGTCTTCGGGCTGCTCGGGCCCAACGGCGCCGGGAAGACGACCACGATCCGGATCCTCACCACGCTCCTCGAGCCCGACGGCGGGACGGCCGAGGTCGCCGGGCTCGACGTACGGACCGAGCCCGGCAAGGTGCGGGAGCGCATCGGCCTCTCGGGCCAGAACGCGGCCGTCGACGAGCAGCTGACCGGCTACGAGAACCTCGACATGGTGGGGCGCCTCTACCACCTGGGCAAGGCGAGGTCGCGGGCCCGCGCCCGTGAGCTCCTCGACCGGTTCGACCTCGACGAGGCGGCCGATCGTCCGGCGAAGACCTACTCCGGCGGCATGCGGCGCCGGCTCGACCTCGCCGCGGCCCTGGTCGCCGAGCCCGACATCCTGTTCCTCGATGAGCCCACGACCGGCCTCGACCCGAGGAGCCGCGCGCAGATGTGGGTCACGATCCAGGACCTCGCCCGGGGCGGGTCCACGGTGCTCCTCACGACCCAGTACATGGAGGAGGCGGACCGGCTCTGCGACGACATCGTGGTGATCGACCGCGGGAAGAAGATCGCGCACGGCACGGCCGACCAGCTGAAGACCCAGGTCGGCGGCGAGCGCATCGAGATCGTGCTCGACAGCGCCGCCGACATCCCCGCGGCGCACTCGATCCTCGGCGACCTCTCGGTCGGGGACGTGCAGATCGACGAGCAGACCCGGAGGCTGACCGCGGCCGTCACCGGTGGCGCC
Source organism: Actinomycetota bacterium (assembly GCA_036396755.1). Classification (GTDB taxonomy): domain Bacteria; phylum Actinomycetota; class UBA4738; order UBA4738; family CALAEC01; genus DASWKG01. The sequence goes on along the minus strand of DASWKG010000115.1, from coordinate 16,743 downwards.
GACGTCCTCCGCCAGGTGCTGCAGCGACTCGGCGACAAGAGCGTGGCGGTCGACGACGTGGGCCTGCGGCGGCCGACGCTCGACGACGTATTCCTGTCGCTCACCGGCCACGTGGCCGAGGAGGTCGAGGAGACCGAGGAGGGGTCCGACGGCGACTCCGTCCGTGAGAAGGAGGCCGTCCGATGAGACAGCTCGCGCTCGCCTTCGCCGACGGCGCGGTCGTCGCCAAGCGGAACCTCATCAAGATCAAGCGCGTCCCCGAGGTCCTCATCTGGACCACGATGTCGCCGATCATGTTCGTGCTGCTGTTCGCCTACGTGTTCGGCGGCTCGATCGAGATCGGCGGGGGCGTGAGCTACCGTGAGTTCCTGATCGCCGGGGTCTTCGTCCAGACGGTGATCTTCGGCTCGACCTTCACCGGTGCCGGCCTCGCCGACGACATGACCAAGGGCATCATCGACCGCTTCCGCTCGCTGCCGATGGCGCGCTCCGCGGTTCTGGTCGGCCGCACGGGGAGCGACATCCTCTACAACTCGATCTCGATCTTCGTGATGACGATCGCCGGGCTCATCGTGGGCTGGCGCATCCGGACCGGGGTGGTCGAGGCGATCGGTGGCTTCCTGATCCTGCTGCTGTTCGCCTACACCGTCTCGTGGATCATGGCGTACGTCGGCCTGAAGGTGTCGAGCGTCGAGGTCGTCCAGAACGCGTCGTTCATGTTCATCTTCCCGATGACGTTCATCGCGAACACGTTCGTCCGATCCGAGTCGCTTCCCGGCGTCCTTCGCGTCTTCGCCGAGTGGAACCCCGTCTCCGCCGTGGCGCAGGCGGTGCGCGAGGCGTTCGGGAACACGGGAGGGTTGCCGGAACCGACGGTCTGGTCGCTCGCCAACCCCATCCTGTACACGCTGATCTGGGTCGGGATCATCCTCGCGATCTTCGTCCCGCTGTCGGTGCGGCAGTACAAGAAGACGGCAGCCCGGTAGCGGTCGCCGGGCCTCTCGCGATGGACGCTGCCCCCGCCGACGTCGCCATCGTCGGCGGGGGAGCGAGCGGCACGCTCCTTGCGGGCCACCTCCTGCGCTCGGGCGCCGGCGGCCCGGTCGTCGTCGTCGAGCGTGCCGAGGCGCTCGGCCTCGGGGTCGCCTACTCGACCGAGGACCCGCGCCACCTGCTGAACGTGCCGGCCGGTGGCATGAGCGCGCGGTGCGACGCCCCCGACCACTTCCTCGACTGGCTCTCGTCCGAGGGAGAGCCGGTCGAGCCGGGGGCCTTCGTGCCGCGGGCCACCTACGGTCGGTACCTGCGAGCGTCGCTCGACGAGGCGGAGCGTGGCTCCGAGCGCCCGCTCCTTCGTGTCCGCGGGGACGCGCGGTCGGTCCGCGTCGTTCCCGAGGGGGTCGAGGTCGAGGTTGCCGGCGCCGAGCCGGTGTGGGCCCGCCGGCTGGCGCTCGCGCCCGGCAACGCGCCGCCGGCCCCGCTGCGGTTCGTCCCCGCCGGGCCCCGGCACGTCGCGAACCCGTGGGACCCCCGCGCCCTCGACGGCGTCGGTGCGGACGACCCGGTGCTCCTGGTGGGCACCGGGCTCACCGCCGTCGACGTGGTCCTGTCCCTGGCCTCGCGTGGCCACCGCGGGCCGATCCGGGCGGTCTCGCGCCACGGCCTCCTGCCGCAGGTGCACCGCCCCCCGGCCGACCATCGGCTGCCGCTCCGAGCGCTGCCGGCGCCACCTCGCCCGCCGTCGATCGCCCGGCTCCTGCGGTGGGTGCGCACGGAGGTCCGCGCGGCCGAGGCCGAGGGCGGGGACTGGCGGGACGTCATGAACGCGGTCCGGCCGTGGGCGCAGGAGCTGTGGCTCGAGCTCCCGCCGGCCGAGCGGCGCCGGTTCCTCGCGATCCTGTCCCGGCACTGGGGCGTGCACCGCCATCGGATGGCCCCCGAGGTCGGCGCCACGATCGAGGCGCTGATCGAGGAGGGCCGCCTCGAGGTTCTCGCGGCGCGCGTGGGCGAGGTCCGCGAAGGCTCGAACGGGTTCGAGGTGATCGCGGAGGCCCGCTCCGGCGGGGTCGTGCGCCTCCCCGCTTCGTGGATCGTCAACTGCACCGGCCCCGACCCCGACCCGGAGCGTTCGAGCGAGCCGCTCGTCGTCTCGCTCCTGCGACGGGGGCTGGCGAGGAGGGACCCGCTGGGCCTTGGGTTCGACTGCACGCCTGAGGGCGCCCTGGTGGACGCATGGGGCGTCGCGAGCGAGCTGCTGCTGGCGATCGGGCCGCCCCGGCTCGGCTCCCTGTGGGAGACCACGGCGGTGCCCGAGATCCGCGAGCAGGCGGGGCGGCTCACCGAGCTGCTGACGGCTCAGGCCGGAACGACCAGGACTTCCTCGCCGGGGCTGAGGCAGGGCACCTCGGCCATGCGGTGAACGTGCCGCACGGTGAGGGCCGAGCCGTCGGCCATCCGCAGCTCGTTCCTGCAGTGCGAGAGCCCCTGCGCGTCGGGGGCGCAGTTCGCGTCCGAGAGCACCGTCGCCATCATCGGGGAGGCCGCCATCGTGCCCTCCATCAGGGAGGCATGCAGGGGCCCCTCGGGGGTCGAGACGCCCTCGGTTCCCCTGGTCGTCGAGACCACCAGCTCGCGCGGCTCGGTGGCCGGCGGGGAGTCGTCTTCGGTCGCCGCCGCGGGCCTCGTCGCCGGCTCCTCGTCGGGGGCGAGCAGCACCAGCGTCGCCCCCACCCCCACCCAGGCCAGTGCGAACAGCGCGATCGCGAGACCGGTCTTGCTCTTCCGCTTGCTCATCGTCTGCCTCCGTCGTCGTCCGGTCCGGACGGCGGCGCCCAGAAGGTCCGTGCCGCCACCCACAGGTTCGACGACGGGGTGATGCGCCTACAGGGGCGAAGGTCCCGCCTCGCGCGGGACCCCGGGGAGCGCCCTCGCGTTCCCGGAATGCGGGAGACCCTGAGCGGGTTCTTCCAAGCATGAGCGATTGGAACCGAGGCATCATCGAGGAGTTCCGCGCGAACGCCGGGAAGGTCGGCGGGCGCTTCGACGGCCTGCCGCTCCTCCTGCTCCACCATCGAGGCGCGAAGAGCCAGACCGAGCGGGTGAACCCGCTCGCGTATCAGGACCTCGGGAGTGGGGCGGTCGCGGTGTTCGCATCGAAGGGAGGCGCGCCGACGAACCCGGACTGGTACCACAACGTTCGCGCCAACCCCGCCGTTCGGGTCGAGATCGGCGACCAGCTCTTCGGCGGGGTCGCTCGCGTGGCCGAGGGCGAGGAGCGCGGCGAGATCTGGGAGCGGCAGAAGGGCACGGTCCGGGGCTTCGCCACCTACGAGGGGAAGACCGAGCGCCAGATCCCGGTCGTGATCATCGAGGGCCTGACGGTCGCTGAGCCGCCCCGATAGGGCCGGCTACAGGCCCTCGAAGGCGCGGGCGATCAGCGCCTCCTGCTCGAGACGGTGGATCGTGAGGCTTCCGGTGGCCGGGGCGGCGCTCTCGGGGCGCGAGACACGACGGGCCTCGACGCCCATCCCGCGGAGGTGGGAGTCCATGAAGCGCCACGCGCCCTGGTTCTCCGGCTCCTCCTGCGCCCACACGACCTCGGCGCCGGGGAAGCGCTCGAGCTGCTCGCGGATCGCGTCGGCGGGGAACGGGTAGCAGGCATCAACGCGCACGAGGGCCGCGCCGCCGAGCTCCTCCTTCTCCCGGTGCTTCGCGAGCTCGTAGAAGAGCTTGCCCTGACACAGGATCACGCGGCGGACGTCTCCCGGGGGTGACGGGTCGGGGAGCACCTCGCGGAAGGCGCCCTCGGTGAGCTCCTCGGCCGAGCTGCGGGCGGCGGGAAGGCGGAGCAGCGACTTCGGCGTGAAGGCGATGAGGGGCTTCCGCCGGTCCCGGATCACCTGGCGGCGTAGCAGGTGGAAGTACTGCGCCGGCGTCGACGGGACCACGACCTCGATGTTGTCCTGGGCGGCGAGCTGGAGGAACCGCTCGAGGCGGGCGCTCGAGTGCTCGGGGCCCTGCCCCTCGAACCCGTGGGGGAGCAGCAGCACGAGCCCGCTCGTCTGCCCCCACTTGTCCTCGCCGGCGGACACGAACTGGTCGATCACCACCTGCGCGCCGTTGACGAAGTCACCGAACTGCGCCTCCCACATCACGAGCGCCTCGGGGTCGCCCACCGAGTAGCCGTACTCGAATCCGACCGCCGCGAACTCCGAGAGCAGGCTGTCGAGGGTGATGAACCTCCCGCTCCCCACCTGGGCGAGCGGGGTGTACTCCTCGCCCGTCTGCTGGTCGACCAGGACGGAGTGCCGCTGGCTGAAGGTGCCGCGTCGCGAGTCCTGGCCCGACAGCCGGACGGTGACGCCCTCCCGCAGGAGGGTTCCCCAGGCGAGCTGCTCGGCGAGCGGCCAGTCGATGCGGTCCTCGACGAGCGCCTTCTTCCGCTCCTCGAGCCACTTCCCGAGCTTCTCGTGCACGTGGAAGCCGCCGGGGATCGACGTGACGACCTCGAGCACCTCGTCGAGGGTCTGCTGTGGAACGCCGGTCGCAACCGGGGGCGCGGGCCGCCCGGGCTCGCGAGGCTCCAGCGTGACCTCGCGCTTCGGCTTCTGCGTCTGCGCGGTGTCGTCGAAGGCCTCGTCGAGGTTGCGACGGAACTCCTTCATCGCCTCCTCGGCTTCCTCCACGGAGAGGTCGCCGCGGTTGACGAGCACCTCCATGTACCGCTTGCGGACCGTGCGCAGCTCGTTGATGCGGTCGTACATGAGCGGTTGGGTGAACGACGGGTCGTCGGCCTCGTTGTGGCCGTAGCGGCGGTAGCACAGCATGTCGATCACGACGTCCTTGTGGAACGCCTGTCGGAACGCGAACGCGAGGCGCACCACGCGGACGCAGGCCTCCGGGTCGTCGCCGTTCACATGGAAGATGGGCGCCTGTACCATCTTCGCGACGTCGCTCGCGTAGGTGGTGGAGCGCGCGTAGTCGGAGCCGGTCGTGAAGCCGAGCTGGTTGTTGACGATGACGTGGACCGTGCCGCCGGTGCGGTAGCCCTCGAGCTGCGAGAGGTTCAGCGTCTCCGCGACCACGCCCTGGCCGGCGAAGGCCGCGTCGCCGTGCAGGAGCAGTGGGAGGACCGGGTAGTCGTCGCGATCCAGCCGGTCCTGCTTGGCGCGGACGATGCCTTCCACCACCGGGTCCACGGCCTCGAGGTGCGAGGGGTTCGATGTCACCGAGACGACGACCTGGTTGCCGGCCCTCGAGGTGTGCTTTCCCGCCGCGCCGATGTGGTACTTCACGTCCCCCGAGCCGTAGGCGAGGTCGGGGTCGAGGTCGCCCTCGAACTGGCGGAACACCTGCCCGTAGGACTTGCCGACGGTGCTGGTGAGCACGTCGAGTCGGCCCCGGTGCGACATGCCGACCACGGCCTCCGCGAGCCCCTCGTCGGCGGCGAGGTCGAGCGCGGTGTCGAGCATCGGGATGAGCGACTCGGCGCCCTCCAGGCTGAACCGCTTGTGGCCGACGAAGCGCGCCTGCAGGAAGTGCTCGAACACCTCGGCCTCGTTCAGCTTCGAGAGGACGTGGCGCTGCTCCTCGGGGGCGAGGTGCGTCGAGACGCCCTCGACCCGCTCCTGGATCCAGCGCTTCTGGATGGGGTCCTCGATGTGCATGTACTCGACCGTCGCCGTCCGGCAGTACGCGTCGCGCAGGATGCCGAGGATGTGGCGCAGCTCGAGCACCGGCTCGTCCCCGAGCCCGCCGGTGGCGAACCGTCGGTCGAGGTCCCAGATCGTGAAGCCGTAGCTCGCCGGGTCGAGCTCGGGGTGCATCGTGGGCGGCTCGGCCTCGAGCGGGTCGAGGTTCGCGATGAGGTGCCCGCGCACGCGGTACATGTTGATCAGCTGGAAGACCCGGGCCTGTTTCTCGAGCCCCTCGACCGAGTCGGCCGCCGGCTTGTCGTCGGCGCGCCACCGCACGGGCACGTAGGGAACGTGCATCGCGCGGAACACGTTCTCGTAGAACTCCTCTTCGCCCAGCAGCAGGTGCTCGACGCGGCGCAGGAACTCGCCCGACTCGGCGCCCTGGATCACGCGGTGGTCGTAGGTGGAGGTGAGGTTCAGCACCTTGCCGATGCCGAGGTCGGCGAGGGTCTCGGGGTCGGAGCCCCGGTACTCGGCGGAGTGGTCGATCGCGCCGACGCCGATGATCGCGGCCTGGCCGGCCATCAGGCGCGGCACCGACTGCACGGTGCCGATCATGCCGGGGTTCGTGATCGTCACGGTGGTCCCGGCGAAGTCGTCGGGGGAGAGCGCGTTCTCCTGCACCTTCCGGATCAGCGCCTCATACGCCCGGTGGAACGCCGCGAAGTCGAGCGTCTCGGCGTCCTTGATGTTCGGGACGAGCAGGGTCCGGGTGCCGTCGTCGCGCTTCACGTCGACGGCGAGCCCCAGCACGACGTGCTCGTGGCGCACGACGTGCGGCTTCCCCTCGACCTCGGCGTAGGTGACGTTCATCCCCGGCATCTCGGCGACCGCGCGTGCCACCGCGTAGCCGATGAGGTGCGTGAACGAGACCTTGCCCCACTGGTTGCGCAGGAGATGCCGGTTGAGGATCTCGCGGTTGACCTCGAGCAGCTTGGCGGGGACCGTCCGGAACGAGGTGGCGGTGGGGACGGTGAGCGACTCGCCCATCCGCTCCGCGATGACCTTGCCGGGCCCCTTCAGTGGCTCGGCGCCCGGGACGGACCGGGTCGCCTTCGGCGTGGCCGCCGACGCGGCGGGCGTCTCCGGCTTGGTCTCTGCGGCGCTCCTCTTGGGGTGGTAGTCCTCGAAGAACTCCTGCCAGGAGTCGCTCACCGAGGAGGGGTCTTCCCGGTACTTCCGGTACATCTCCTCGATGAGCCAGGTGTTCGCGCCGTAGTCGGTTCTCATGTCAGCACCTGCCTCTATCGTACCCGTCGTGGTCTCGGCCGAGCGGTTCGCGACGAGCGAATGGTATCCTTCTACCATGCGAACTACCATCGATGGCGCCGGGCGGGTCGTGATCCCGAAGAGCGTGCGCGACGAGCTCGGGTTGCGACCGGGCGAGGAGATCGAGGTGTCGCTCCGCGACGGGCACATCGAGATCGAGGCGGTGCCGGCGTCCCTTCATCTGGAGGAACGGGGAGGGATCGTCGTCGCGGAGCCCGAGGAGCGCCTTCCCCCGCTGACGGTTGAGGAGGTTCGTGCCGCGCTCGAGCGGGTTCGCCGTTGAACGCGGCCGACACGAGCGTCGCCGTCGCGGCGTTCGCCTCCTGGCACGAACGGCACGACGCGGCCCTTGAAGCGCTCTCGGGTGGGTCACGGCTCATCACGCATGTCGCGCTCGAGACGTATGCGGTCCTCACGAGGTTGCCGCCGCCGCACCGCGCTCCGCCGGCGCTCGTCGTGGAGTTCCTCGAGAGGAGCTTCCGGGAGGCGCCGATCTCCCTCCCCCCGGGGAAGCATCGCGACCTGGTCGCGCGCGCGGCGGCATCCGGCACCACCGGGGGCGCCGTCTACGACGCCCTGATCGCCGCGGCCGCGGCGCACGCGGGAGCCACCCTCCTCACCCTGGATCGCCGAGCGCTTGCGGTCTACGAGCGGTTCGGGGCCCAGGTCCGCTCTCTCGCGTGAGGTCAGTATCTACCGAGCTCGCGGAGGCGGTCGTCGGAGATGCCGAAGAAGTGGGCGACCTCGTGGACGACCACCTTTCGGACGCGCTCCTTCAGATCCTCCTCGCTGCGGGCGATGCGCTCGATGCGGCTTCGGTACAGCGTGATCGTGTCGGGAAGGACGCCCGAGTAGCCGCGCCCGCGCTTGGTGAGCGGGATGCCGTGGTAGCGCCCGAGCAGGTTCGGCTCGCCGGGCGGGGGATGCTCCTCCAGGATCACCTCGACGTTCTCCATGCGCTCTTTCACCCACTCGGGCAGGCCGAGCAGCGCCTCCTCGATCAGCTCCTCGAACCGCTCGCGGCTCACGTCGGGCCCTCGAGCGCGTCGGCGAACGCCTCGTAGGCGGCCTCGTGCCAGAGCACGAAGCGCACTTCCTCGACCTTCGTGTCGGACTCGCGCACCGCGCCGATCGCGACCGCCGCCGCCTCCTCGAGCGGGTAGCCGGAGGCGCCGGTCGAGATCGCGGGGAACGCGACGGTCCTCGCGCCGAGCTCGTCGGCGATGCGGAGGGACTCGGTGTGGCAGGACGCGAGGAGGGCGGAGCGGTCCTCGCCCCTCGCGTGCACGGGCCCCACGGTGTGGATCACCCAGCGGGCGGGCAGACGGCCGGCGGTGGTGGCGACGGCCCTTCCGGCCGGGAGGCCGTCGGGGTACTCGTTCGAGCGGGCCTGTTTGCACTCCTCGAGGATCTCGGGCCCACCCCGGCCGTGGATGGCGCCGTCGACCCCGCCGCCGCCCATCAGCGTGGAGCTCGCCGCGTTGACGACGGCGTCGACGTCCTGCTCGGTGATGTCGCCCCGGACGAGCGTGATCCTCGGCACGGAAGCGATGCTACCGCGCCGAGGATCGAACCCCTGCTACTGGACCGGCTCGACCGGGACCGTGACCGTGACGGTCTTCGTGGGGTCGGTCTCGGACGTGGCCCGGAAGGTCAGGGTGGTCGGCGCGAGCACCTCGCCCTCCTCGACCTCCGGCAGCGTCACGTAGACCACGACCTCCTTGGCCGTTCCGTTCGGGGCCTCGATGACGTTGTGCACCAGCGTGACCGGCCAGCCGGCCTCGGTGGTGGCCTGGAGGCGCACCAGGTCGGCGAGGGCGTTCGCCCCCAGGCTGGCGGGCCCGGCGGTGACGGTCGATCCCCCGGTGACGGTGAAGTGGAACGCGGCCACGCGCCCGGGCGCCGCCTGCTCCGCGTCCCCCGTGGTGGCGGCCACGCCCCGCGTGAACGGTCCTCCGCCGTCGAGCGAGCGGACCGCGACCCGATACGAGAGCACACCCTGGGCGTCGCGCGTGTTGCCGAGCACGTAGAAGTGCAGGCGGTTCGCGGTGTCGACGAACTCGCTCACGACGCCCTCGCCGGTGCCGGCGTGGAACAGCGCGTCGGCGAGCTGGCGGTAGTCGCCGCGCGAGATCATCGCCGGCGTGCCGTCGGGCCGGTTGAAGTCGACCAGGTTGAAGTCCTCGGGGTGCGCGTCGGTCACCCAGATGAACGGCGAGGTGTCGGCGACCTTCGTCTTCGCGATCAGGACGCCGTGGTCGGGCGTGAACGAGTCGTAGCCCATGCGGTCGACGACCTCGACCGTGTAGTTGTTGTAGCCGCCGCCGTCGCACCGCCAGTCGTCGGCGACGTTGCACGACGGCGACCGGTCCTCGTCCACCGCGATCTCGATGCCGTGGAGACCGGTGCGGCCGACCGTGGGGCCGAGCGGGATCTCGCGGGCCCAGATGTCGGTGAAGATGGGGCCGGTGTTTGCGAGCGCGTCGCGCTCGAGGACCAGCACCTCGCCGGGCTTCGTGAAGCCCATCCGGATCTTGTTGCGCAGCATGTGGTGCGAGCCCATCGTCCCGCCGAGGGTCGGCGGGATCTGCCAGCGGTTGTGCGGCCCGCCGGGGCCGTTGAACGTGCCGCGCGAGAGCATGTCCCACGGGCCCGAGTACGAGCGGCGCACCGGGTTGCCGTAGGGGTTGTTGTAGTTGTCGAGCACACCCATGATGTGGCTGAACTCGTGCGCGTAGGTCGACGCGCCGTCGTTCTCGCCCTGGGTCGACATCACGCCGGGCGTCGCGTGCGACCAGATGCCCTCGCCGGCGAAGAACGAGGTCCACGGGATGTAGCGGGTCGGTACCCAGTTCGGCTTCGCGGGGTCGGGGTTGCCGAAGAGGTCGGTGACCTCCTCCCTCTTCTGGAACTTCATCTCACCGAACTCCTGCCACACGCCCGACTCGTCGTAGCCGGCGTGCAGGAGGAAGCGGAAGTCGTAGTCCCGGCCGCCGTTGGTGACCTGGCCCGCGGTAACGTCGGCCGCCGACTTCGTGAGCAGCTCGTTGTCGAAGTTCACGCCGCAGGTGTCGCCCGCGGGGCAGGAGCCGCCCCCGCCGCCCGCGTCGCCGCCGCCGAGGCCGTACTCGTGCTCCTTCTGGTCCATCCGGTACGGCCCGAACGCGTCGGCGTCGATCCCGAGGAGCCCGTAGGAGTTCTCGAGCCAGTACTCGTTGACCGTGTGGAAGTTGTTGAGCGCCTGGGGCTTCGTGATCAGGAACTCCTTGTAGAACTGCCCGACCTCCGCCCGCGGGATGTTCCCGATCACCTGGGGGTTGCCCGCGGGATCGGTCCCGGGCGGGTCCTCGACCAAGAAGGTGCGGTCCTGGAAGTCGCCGAGGATGAGCGCGGCGCGGAACTTCTTCGCCGGCTGGCGAGCCGGGTCGTTCCAGTCGAAGCCGGGGATCGGCTTGTAGTCGTCCCAGGTCATGTGCTCGGGAAGGACCCACGACTGCGGGTCGATGGGGGCGGGGGGAGACGCGAGCCCCGGGGGCTCGTCGGCGACCGCCACGCTCGACAGCGCGGCGAAGGCGATGGTGACGATCAGCGCCGTCCGAAGGCGCGCGGCGGTCTTCACAGGATTCCTCCTTGAGGGACGAGGTTCACACCCCGGGGATTCGCCGTGGGCGCTCGAAAACCTTTGTGCACCTGCACAGGCACACGGTGGCGCGCACGGTGGCGCGCACGGTGGCGCGCACGGTGGCCGGTTGCGCGGAAGGTACGCTGTGCGCCATGCCCGATGTGGTCGTGGTCGGCGGGGGGATCTTGGGGGCCGCCTGCGCCCACGACCTGTCGGCGCGCGGCCGCTCGGTCGTGCTGGTCGAGCGCGGCGAGCTTGCCGCCGGTGCCTCCGGGCGCAACCACGGGCTCATGCTCTCGCCGCAGGACCCTCGGCTGGCCCCGATGTTCGCGGCCAGCCTCGACGTGTACCGCTCGGCATCCGCCGACCCGCCGGTCCCCTTCTCGATGGACGATGACCCGATCGGCTTCCTCATCGTCGCGGGCGACGACGAGGAGCGGCTCGCCGGGCGCCAGGAGGCGGAGGCGATCGCCGCGGAGGGGGTCGGCCTCGAGCGGCTCGACGCGGCGGGCGTGCGCGAGGCCGAGCCGGGGCTCGCCGACGACATCGACGAGGGCTGGCTGCTCGACGACGGGCGACGCCTGGACCCGGCCGCGCTCACGGTCTCGCTCGCGCTCGCGAGCGGCGCCGAGGTCCGCCGCCACCTCGCGGTCCGCTCGCTGCTCACCCGTGGCGATCGGGTCATCGGGGTGGCGACCGACGCGGGGCCGATCGAGGCCGGCGAGGTCGTCGTGGCCGCGGGCCCGTGGACCCCGCCGCTGGTCCGTCCGCTCGGGATCGCCCTGCCGGTGGTCGGCGCGCGGGGCTGGCTGGTGCACCTCCTTCCCGCTCGGCCGCCGGTCCGCCGGCTCGTGGAGCGGGCGGGGTGGCACGCGGTGGGAGGAGAGGAGGAGCTGTCGCGGCTCGATGCGTCGGCCTTCGTCGACGGGATGCCCCCGCCCGACGTGGGGACGCTCCTTCAGCCGAGCCCCGACGGCACGATGCTCGTCGGAGGATCCCGCCAGCGCGCGGTGACGAGCGAGCCGGAGGACCCGGGGATGCCGCGCGAGCTGCTCCGCCGTGCCGTCGCGCTGGTGCCGTCGCTGGCCGAGGCGTCGGTCCTCTCGGCATGGTGGGGGCTCCGGCCGGTGACGCCCGACGGCCTCCCGCTCGTGGGCAGGCTCGCCGACGGGCTCATCGTCGCCACCGGCCATGGCTCACAGGGCGTGATCCTCGGTGGGGGCACGGCCCGGCTCGTCGGCGCGCTGCTCGACCGCGAGCCGCCGCCCTTCGACCCGGCCCCGTTCGCCCCCGCGCGGGGCTAGCATGGCGGCGCCGATGTCCCGCTCGCTCGCCCTGCTCCTCGTCCTCGCGGCCGCCTGCGGCGGGGACGGCGCGCCCGGCGGCGACCGGGGCACGATCTCGCTCACCAGCCCGGCGTTCGGCGACGGCGGGGCGATCCCGCTCGACCACGGCTGCGAGGGCGCGAACGTCTCCCCGGCCCTTCAGTGGTCGGGTGTCCCCGGCACCGCGGCCGAGCTGGTCCTCGTGCTCCGAGATCCCGACGCGGGCGGCTTCGTGCACTGGATCGTGGTCGGCATCGACCCCGGCGCCGGCGGGATGGCCGCCGGCGAGGTGCCCCAGGGCGCCTCCGAGGGCGTGAACGGGTTCGGGGGGACCGGCTACGGCGGGCCCTGCCCCCCCGACGGCGAGACGCACACCTACGAGCTCACCCTCTACGCGCTCCGCCAGGCGCCCTCGCTCGCCGCCGGCGTGACGATCGAGGAGGTTGAGGCCCTGCTCGCGGGCTCCACGCTGGCGTTCGGCACCCTGCGCGGCACCTACGGCACCTCCTGACGCTTCAGTCCCAGCCCAGCTCGTGCAGTCGCTCGTCGGAGATGCCGAAGAAGTGGGCGACCTCGTGGACGACCGTGTCCTGCACGACGTCGACGAGGTCCTCGTCGTCCTCCGCCTCGTCCTCGATCGTGCTGCGGAACAGGCGGATGCGGTCGGGGAGCACCCCGAAGTAGTCGGCGCCGCGCTCGGTGAGCGGGATGCCCTCGTAGAGGCCGAGCAGGTCGGGCTCGTCCGCCGGCGGCTCCTCCTCGACGATCACGACCACGTTGTCGAGTCGGTCGAGGATCCAGTCGGGGAGGCCGGCCACCGCCTCGTCGACGAGGTCGTCGAACCGAGCCCTCGAGCCGCCGCCGCTCACACCCACCCCGGGAGCCACATCCGCGTGTTCCACGCGTCGAGCGAGATGCGGTCGCCGACGAGCACGGGCCAGAAGAAGACGAAGACGCCCACCGCCGCCACGAGGGCCGCGACCCCGATGCCGAGGAGCACCCTTCGCTCGGGGACCTCGATGCGGGACAGCCGGAACAGCCCGTAGGCCGCCCCCACCGCGAGGAACGGCGTGACCGGCGTGAGGTAGAAGAGGAAGAGCGGCCGCCCGACGAACAGCCAGGGCAGGTACTGCGCGAGGACCGGCACGGCGACGGCCCCGGCCCGCCAGTCGCGCCGCCACAGGAGCACCAGGGCCGGGATCGCGACCAGCGAGCACCAGAAGAGGATCGGGTTCCCCATGCCGAGCACCTCCGCGGCCGTCGTGTCGGTGCCCTCGTAGAAGTAGGCGACCGGCCGGAGCATGAGGAACCAGGTCCACGGCCTCGACATGTAGGGGTGGATGGGCTCGCCGTCGTCGCCGATCGTGTCGAGGCCGAAGTGGTAGTCGGCGATCGCCCCGTGGTTGCTCCAGAGGCGAGACAGGCTGAAGTCGTGGGCGGAGAGCCACGAGGTCCAGGTCGCCCCGTAGACCAGCAGCGGGACGACCCCGAACGCGAGGACGAGCGACGGCCCCTCCTCGGCGATCGTGCCGAGCAGGGGTCGCCGATAGCCGGCCCGCTTCCTCCGGCCGCGCTCCCACAGGATCGACAGGAGGAGCGCCGCGGCCCACACGTAGAGGCCCGACCACTTCACGGCCATCCCGGCGCCCAACGCCGCGCCTGCCGCGAGGCGGAGCGGTCGCACGCCGCTGCGCCCGAGGGTCCGGGCCACCGGCGGCGCGGGAGCGGCGAGCGCGAGGTCCTCGGTCTCGAGACCCTCGAGGCCCGAGCCCCCCGCGACCAGCGGCGGCGGGGGCCGGGCGGCCTCGTCGAGCCGGTCCCGGCGGACGCGGTCCCACACGACCAGCGTGATCGCGAGCACGGCGAACAGCGCGAGGAAGATGTCGAGCATCGCGATCCGCGACTGCACGAAGTTGAGGTGCTCGGTGGCGAGGAGCAGCGCCCCGACGCCCGCCCACAGCGCCGATCCGGTGAGGAGGAACGCGAGCATGCCGGCGAGCGCCACCGTGGCGGTCCCCGCCGCCGCCGACGACACGCGCCAGCCGAAGGGGCGGTTCCCGAACCCGTCGATGCCCCACGAGATCAAGAGCTTGCCGAGCGGCGGGTGCACCCACGAGCGCTCGACCGGCGACTCGAGGTTGCATTCCCGATAGTCGACGCCCGCGTAGAGGCAGCCGTCGGACGCGTAGTAGGCCTCGTCGAAGTACTTCTCGCCGGGCTGGCTCAGGTTCCAGAAGCGGGCGCCACCGCCCAGGGCGGTGACGGCCGCGACGACGAGGATGGCCTTCGTGACTGGTCTCAAGGGCGCGCTCCGGCCCACAGGATACGGCCGACCCCCGCGTTCCGCCGCGGATAATGGCGAGGTGAGCGAGCGAGTGGGCACCCTGTGGTTGGTCGGCACCCCGATCGGAAACCTCGGCGACGTGAGCCGGCGGGCCCGCGAGACCCTCGACCGCGTCGACGTGATCGCCTGCGAGGACACCCGCCGCACCGGGAAGCTGCTCGAGGCACTCGAGGTGGCGCCCCGGCGGCGGCTGCTCTCCTACTTCGAGGGCAACGAGGAGGAGCGGCTCCCGGAGCTGCTGGCCGCCCTCCGCGACGGGAGGGACGTGGCGCTCGTCTCCGACGGCGGGATGCCGACGCTCTCGGACCCCGGCTACCGGCTCATCCGCGCGTCGATCGACGCGGGGATCGAGGTCGACGTGGTGCCCGGGCCCACCGCCGCGGTGGCCGCCCTCGCGGTGTCGGGGCTTCCCACCGATCGCTTCGTCTTCGAGGGCTTCCTCCCGAGGAAGGCGGGGGCCCGCCGCGCGAGGCTCGAGGAGGTCGCGGCCGAGCGGCGCACGCTGGTGTTCTTCGAGTCGCCCCACCGGCTCGGCGCGTTCCTCCGCGAGGCCGCCGAGGTGCTGGGGGCGGCGCGCCCGGCCGCCGTGGTGCGGGAGCTCACCAAGCTCCACGGCGAGGTGCGGCGCGGCACCCTCGCCGAGCTGGCCGACCGGTTCGCGGGCGATGTGAAGGGCGAGGTGACGGTGGTCGTCGAGGGCGCCCCCCGCGCGGAGCCCGACGTGGCCGCGCTGGCCGACGAGGTCAACGCGCTGGTCGCCGCCGGGATGTCCCGCAAGGAGGCCGCCGCCCAGGTCGCCGCAGCAACCGGCGCCTCGAAGCGAGCGGTCTACGACGCCTCCCTCGAACCGTAGCCTTCGCGCGGGCGACGCTCGCTCCTGTGCGAGAATCGCGCTCGATGAAGGACACCTTCTACGTCACGACGCCCATCTACTACCCGAACGACGTGCCGCACATCGGGCACGCCTACACGACCGTCGCGACGGACTTCGTCTCCCGGTACCACCGCCTGCGCGGCGAGAAGGTGTTCTTCCTCACCGGGACCGACGAGCACGGCAAGAAGGTGCCGCAGGCGGCGCAGGAGCAGGGGCTCGAGCCGCAGGAGTTCGTCGACCGCATGGAGCCGCGCTGGCGCGAGGTGTGGGAGCGGCTCGAGATCTCCAACGACGACTACATCCGCACCACCGAGCCGCGGCACGAGGCGGCGGTCGCGAAGCTGCTCCAGGCCGTGCACGACAACGGGCGTGAGGACATCTACCTCGGCACCTACGAGGGCCTCTACTGCGTCTCGTGCGAGGCGTACTACACCGAGGAAGAGCTCAACGACGGGCTCTGCCCGATCCACGGCCGCCCGGTCGAGGCGATGTCTGAGGAGAACTACTTCTTCCGGCTCTCGGCCTACGCCGATCGGCTCCTCGAGCACTACGAGGCCCACCCCGAGGCGATCCAGCCCGAGACCCGGCGGAACGAGGTGCTCTCGACCATCCGCGGCGGGCTCCGCGACTTCTCGATCTCGCGCACGTCGTTCGCCTGGGGTGTGCCGCTCCCCTGGGACCCCAAGCACGTGTGCTACGTGTGGTTCGACGCGCTCACCAACTACATCACGGCCGCGGGCTACGCCGACGACCCCGACCGGTTCGCGCGCTCCTGGCCCGCCGATGTCCACTTCATCGGCAAGGACATCCTCAGGTTCCACGCGATCTACTGGCCCGCGATGCTGATGGCCGGCGGCGTCGAGCCCCCGAGGCAGGTGTGGGCCCACGGGTTCCTGCTCGTCGGCGGCGAGAAGATGTCGAAGACGAAGCTCACCGGCATCCATCCGTTCGAGCTCGTCGACTACTTCGGGGCCGACTCGTACCGCTACTACTTCATGCGCGAGATCGCGTTCGGCCAGGACGGCAGCTTCTCGTGGGAGTCGATGCTCGCCCGGCACAACGCCGACCTCGCGAACGGCCTCGGCAACCTCGCGAGCCGCGTGCTGGCGATGATCGGCTCGAACTTCGACGGCGTGGTGCCCGAGCCGGCCGCCCCCGGGCTCGACGGCGGCCTCCCGGCCACGATCGACGACGTCGTTCGCCGCTACGACGGGCACATGGACCGGCTCGAGCTCGCCCCCGCGCTCGGGGCCGTCTGGGACATCGTCGGGCGGGCGAACGAGTACCTCGTCGAGGTCGAGCCCTGGAAGCTCGCGAAGGACCCCGCCCGGCGGGACGAGGTGGCCACGATCCTCTACACGGCCGCCGAGGCCCTGCGGGTGCTGGCCGTCCTCATCTCGCCGATCATGCCGGCGGCGGCCGGCCGGCTCTGGCTCGCGCTGGGCGTCTCCGATCCCCTCGAGAAGCAGCGCCTGCCCGAGGCGGCCGCGTGGGGCGGCCTCGCCCCGGGTACGAAGGTGACGAAGGGGGAGTCCCTGTTCCCCCGGCTGGAGGAAGAAGAGGAGAAGGAGTGACCGATACCTTCATCGACACCCACTGCCACCTCTTCATGA
>DASWKG010000114.1:0-7622 GCA_036396755.1 Actinomycetota bacterium | reverse complement strand
TGGTACTGGCTGCTCCTGCAGCTCGCGGCCGTGGCCGCCGGTCTCTGGGCGGGCGTCCGCCTCTTCACCGCCGTCACGACCTGAGCCGGTGACCGCCGAGGCGGGCCCGACGCGCACGCCGGCCGATCTCCCCTCCGCTCTGGAGCGCCGCCGGGAGATCGAGCGGCGGATCGGCGACCGCCGGCCCGTCGTCTTCCTCGACTACGACGGGGTCCTGACCCCCATCGTCGAGCGCCCCGAGGACGCCACGCTCTCCCCGGACGCGCGCGAGGCTCTCGAGCGGCTTGCCGGCCGCGTCCCCGTCGCGGTCATCAGCGGGCGCGACCTCGAGGACGTCCGCGAGATGGTGGGCGTCGAGGGCATCGTCTTCGCCGGCAGCCATGGATTCGACATCGCCGGGCCGGAAGGGCTCGTCGAGCAGCGCGCCGTCGAGGCGCTCCCCCGGCTCGACGATGCCGAACGAGCCCTGCGGCAGCTGGAGCGGGTGCCGGGGGCGCGGATCGAGCGGAAGCGGTTCACCGTGGCCGTCCACTACCGGCAGGTCGACGAGGACCAGGTGCCGGAGGTTGAGGTTGAGGTCGAGCGCGTGGCGGCCGACGTCGGAGGGCTCCGCGTCACCGGGGGGAAGAAGGTCCTCGAGCTGCGGCCCGACGTGCCGTGGGACAAGGGACGGGCCCTCCTGCGGCTCCTCGAGGTGCTCGGGCTGGACGGCGACGACGTGGTCCCGATCTTCATCGGCGACGACGTCACCGACGAGGACGCCCTCCGCGCGCTCCCCGAGCGCGGCATCGGCATCGTGGTCCGCGGCGAGGAGGACGACCGGGCCACCTCGGCGAGCTACGCGCTCGCCGACGCCGGCGAGGTGATCGCCTTCCTCGGGACGCTCTGAGGGGTGGGCCCGCGAAGCGCGAACCACATCGGCAGGGTACGCGACCGCGGGCCGATGCTAAGGTCGCCGGGATGAGCCGCGTGACCGTTCGCCGGCACCCCGAGCGGGGACACTACGACCGCGAGACGATCGACGCGATCCTCGACGAGGCGATCGTGGCGCACGTGGGGTTCGTCCACGACGGCCAGCCGTTCGTGATCCCGATGGCCTTCGTCCGGGTCGGCGACGACCTCTTCCTCCACGGGTCGGCGGGGAGCCGCCTCCTGCGGACGCTCCGCGACGGCGCGCCGGTGGCGGTGACGGTGACCCTCCTCGACGGGCTGGTGCTTGCGCGGTCCGTGTTCAACAGCTCGATGAACTACCGGTCGGTGGTCGTGCTCGGCTCGGCGACCGAGATCGCCGACCTCGAGGCGAAGCGCGAGGCGATGCGCCGCTACACCGAGCGGCTCATGCCGGGCCGCTGGGACGAGGTGCGCACGCCCACCGACAAGGAGCTGAAGACGACCACCGTGCTGGCCCTTCCCCTGGACGAGGCGTCGGCGAAGGTTCGCACCGGGCCGCCGATCGACGAGCCCGAGGACGCCGACGCGCCGGTCTGGGCGGGCGTGCTCCCCCTCCGTCTCGTCGCCGGCGATCCCGAGCCCGACGATGGAGTCCCGCCCGGCACGCCGCTCCCTCGGACCATCGCGTCACGCGACGCATGACGCGCGTCATCGACGTGTCGCTGACCGTCGGGGGGAACCTCCTCGTGTGGCCCGGCGACCCGGCCGTCGAGGTCGTCCGGCGGGCGTCCCTCGCCGCGGGCGACCACGCGAACGTCTCGGAGCTTCGGCTTGGGACGCACACCGGCACGCACATCGACGCCCCGGTGCACTTCATCGAAGACGCGGCGGGCATCGACGCGGTGCCGGTCGAGGCGTTGGTCGGCCCCGCCGTCGTCGCGGACCTCCGCGGCTGGTCGGAGCCGATCGGGCCCGAGGAGCTCGACCGGCTCGGCGTGCCCGACGGCACCGAGCGACTCCTGCTGCGAACCGCGAACTCCGAGCTGTGGCGAAGCCTCCCCATCGCGTTCCCCGACGAGTACGCGCACCTCACCCCCGAGGGCGCGGGCTGGGTCGTCGAACGCGGGATCAACCTCGTCGGCGTCGACTTCCTCTCGATCGAGCGGAAGGGGGCCGAGGGCCACCCCGTGCACGTGGCGCTCCTGTCGAACGACGTGGTGATCGTGGAAGGGCTCGACCTCGGCGACGTGGAGCCGGGTCCCTACACGCTCGCGGCGCTGCCGCTGCGCGTCGCCGGCGGCGACGGCGCTCCGGCGAGGGTCGTCCTCATCGAGGGCTGACTCAGCCCTCGGCGTCGTGGTGACCGCCGTGTGCGTGGATGCCGCGGACGCGCAGGTCCCCGACCTCCTCGGGGACGGCGGGATCGAGAGCGAGCCCTCCCTCCCGCGGCTCCATGCCGAGGAACACGCGGAGCCACAGGAAGGGCGCGGCCGTAGCCCACGCCTGTGGGCTGCACGCCGTGGGATAGCGGACCGGAAAGGGGCTCTCGTCGCGCGAGTAGCCGGCGAAGACCTCGGGGAGCCGGTGCTCGGAGTGCTTCGACGCCTCCAGCAGCGCCAGGGCGATGCGGTTCGCCTCGTCGCGGAAGCCGTACCGCGCGAGGCCCGCGGAGATCAGGGAGTTGTCGTGTGGCCACACCGTCCCGAGGTGGTAGCCGATGGGGTTGTAGCCGGCGTCCTCCGACGACAGGGTCCGCACGCCCCATCCCGAGAACAGCTCGGGTGACATCAGCCGGTCGCGCACGGCGCCGGCGCGCTCGGGCGGCACGATCCCCGACCACAGGAGGTGGCCGAGGTTGGAGGTCAGCGAGTCGATCTGCCGCTTCTCGTCGTCGAGACCGATCGCGTAGTAGCCACCGCGGGCATCGATCCAGAAATCGTCGTTGAACCGGTCGAAGAGGGCGGCCGCGCCGGCGCGCAGGCGCTCGGCCAGCTGCGGGTCGCCCCAGACGCGGTCGGCCAGCTCGGCCGCGCGCAACCGCGCGTCGTAGGCGTAGCCCTGGATCTCGCTGAGCGCGATCGGCGGCTCGGGGAGGCGGCCGTCGGCGAACTGGATGCCGTTCCACGAGTCCTTCCATCCCTGCGTGCGCAGGCCCTGGGTCGACCGGGTCCGGTACTCGACGTAGCCGTCGCCGTCGAGGTCGCCGAACCGCTCGAGCCACTCGAGCGCCCGGCGCGCGTTCGGCTCCAGCGTCCGCACGGTCTCGTCGTCGCCGGTCCAACGCCAGTACTCGGAGAGCACGATGAGCCAGAGCGGCGTCGCGTCGGCGGAGCCGTAGTAGGGGCGGTGCGGCTTCAGCCCGATCAGCGAGAGCTCGCCGAACCGGATCTCGTGGAGGATCTTGCCCGGTTCCTCGTCCTTGAAGTCGTTCGAGTCGGTGCCCTGGTAGGCGGCGAGCGCGAGCAGGGCGCCGCGCGCGAGCTCGGGGCCAACCCAGATGGACTGGTACGCGGTGATGAGCGTGTCGCGCCCGAAGATCGTCATGAACCAGGGCAGCCCCGCGGCGGGGAGCGAGTACTCGTTACCCTCCACCTCGGCTCGCAGACGAAGCGCCGCCAGGTCGACCACCGACTTGTCGTAGACGTGCCGGAGGACGTCGGAGCCGGACTCGACGACGGGCACCTCGTGCTCCCACTTGCCGAGCACCCGGGTGGCCTCCTTCTCAGGGTCGCCGAAGGTCTGGTGGGTCGGCTCGAGGACCTCCTCATCGACGTGCACGGCAACGACCACGCCGGTGTGCCACTCGTCGCGCGCGTCGATGCGCAGATCCCAGACCAGGTCGTCGCCGTCGATCCGCGCGGGCTGCGTGGAGAGGATCTTCGTGGCCGCTCGGAAGACCTCGTGCTCGTACCCGAACGAGAGCAGCGGCCGGGAGGGGTTGTGCGCGCGGGTGGTGACACCGCCCTTGCGGAACTCCTTCCCCTTCACCTCGAACAGGTCCGCGAAGTCGGCGGCGCAGGCGAGCCGCAGCTCCACCTCGACCGGCTCGCGCAGGTGGTTGCGGACGCGGATCGTCTCGCGGACACCATCGCCCACGAACCGGTGGCGCTGGATCGTGAGGCTGCGCGCGGGGATGCCCTCGAGGTCCGGGTTCGTCATGAAGAACGCGGCCGAGTAGTAGTCGACCTCGTCCGAGGTGAGGACCACGGGCTCGACGCCGGCGATCGTGAGCGACCAGCGGGACAGGTGGCGCGTGTCCTCGTGGTAAAGGCCGCCCACGGTCCCCTCCCGCACGTCGCCGCGCTGGTCCGAGAGCATGAAGGTCGACCCCTCGAGCACCTGGATCGAGCCCGGCTCGAGATCCACCATCGTCCCGTGCCCCTCGGCCTTCTTGAGGCGGTCGGTGGGGTCGGTCATCGTCCCATCGAGACCCGGCCGCCGTCGACGGGAACGCCCTCGGCGCGGAGAAGCTCGGCCTGCTCGGGCTCCTTGCCGGGGACGAGGCGGCCCGACACCGCCAGGACCCGCCACCAGGGGAGCCCCTCGCCCCGGGCGAGGACGTTGCCGACCGCCCGAGCAGCTCCCGGGTGGCCGGCCTCCTCCGCGACCTCGCCGTAGGTCACGACCGTACCCGCCGGCAGGGCCCGGAGCACCGTCCGGACCTTCGCCTCGAACTCGCTCACCGCCCGGTCAATGCTTGACCTCGACGCCGCCCATGATCGCGGTGCCGGTGATGGTGAGGAGCGGCGCCCCCTCGGGGTCCTCGGGCGGCTGCGTCTTGTCCTCGAAGCCGCCAAGGAGGGGCGTCCCGCGGATCGCGATCACCCACCCCCTCGGGACCCGGACCTCGACGCCACCCATCACGGCCGTCGTGCGCAGCGTCGCGCCCTCGGCGACCGGTCTCGCGTTCCGCAGGTCGAGGTCGACTGCCCCCATGACCGCCGTCGCGGTTCCCCCGCGCCAGGCGCGGCTCGTCACCGCCTCTCGCCGCCCGGAGAGCACCGCCGTCGCCTCCACCCAGTCGCTGGCGACCGAGATCGCGGCGTCGGAGGGCGCGTTCCGCCGCGCGCGACTGCGGTTCGTCGCCGCGCCGATCACCACGCTCAACCCCAGGAGGATGATCGCGACCGGCCACGCGCGCGACAGCCAGTCGTCGGCGAACACCTCGAGGTTCTCGAGAAGGAACCCGACCCCGAGCAGCAGGACGATCGTGCCCCCGAGGCTCCGGCCCCGCTCGCGCCGGATCGCGAGCCCACCCCAGGCGATGAGGAGCACCGGCCAGTAGGTGGAGAAGACCTCACCGAACTCGACCGTCTCGGTGGCGTCGAGGAGCAGGAACACCCCGAGCAGCACGAGCAGGACCCCGCCGAGCATCCCCCCGCCACCCTGCCGTCTCATCTCTCCGACGTTATACCGCGCCCGAGCGGGACCGGGGCGCGTGTACCATCCCGGTGGAGGATCCGACATGGCCGACGCGCCCGGGGAACGGCGAACCGAGACCGACAGCATGGGGCCCATCGAGGTCCCGGCCGACCGCTACTGGGGCGCGCAGACCCAGCGGTCCCTCCACCACTTCTCGATCGGGGACGACCGCATGCCCCTCGATGTGGTCCGCGCCCTCGGGGTCCTCAAGAAGGCCGCGGCGCTCGCCAACATGAACCTCGGCATCCTCCCCAAGGACCGGGGCGAGCTCATCGTCCGGGCCGCCGACGAGGTGATCGACGGCGCGCTCGACGACCACTTCCCGCTGTTCGTTTGGCAGACGGGGTCGGGCACGCAGTCGAACATGAACGCGAACGAGGTCATCTCGAACCGCGCGATCGAGCTGGCGGGCGGCGAGCTCGGCAGCAAGCGGCCCGTCCACCCGAACGACGACGTGAACATGTCGCAGTCGTCGAACGACACCTTCCCCACCGCGATGCACATCGCCGCGGCGACCTCGGTGGTCGAGCGACTCCTGCCGAGCGTGCGCGCGCTCCGCGACGCCCTGCAGGCGAAGGCCGAGGAGTTCGCCGACCTCGTGAAGATCGGCCGGACGCACCTGCAGGACGCGGTGCCGCTCACGATCGGCCAAGAGATCTCGGGCTACGTCGCCCAGCTCGACGCCGACCTCGAGCGTATCGAGCAGGCGCTCGACGGCCTCTACGAGCTGGCGATCGGCGGAACTGCGGTCGGCACCGGGCTGAACGCGCCGCCGGGGTTCGGCGAGGCGGCAGCGGCGAAGATCGCCGAGCTGACCGGGCTCCCGTTCCGTTCCGCGCCGAACCTGTTCGCGGCCCTGGCCGCGCACGACGCGCTGGTGCACGCCAGCGGGACGCTCCGGGTGCTCGCGGTGTCGCTGATGAAGATCGCCAACGACGTCCGGTGGCTGGGGTCGGGCCCGCGGAGCGGCCTCGGCGAGCTGGAGCTGCCGGAGAACGAGCCGGGCTCGTCGATCATGCCCGGGAAGGTGAACCCGACTCAGGCCGAGGCCATGACGATGGTGTGCTGCCAGGTGATCGGCAACGACGTGACGATCGGCGTCGCGGGCTCGCAGGGCAACTTCGAGCTGAACGTCTTCAAGCCGGTCATCATCCGGAACTTCCTCCACTCGGCCGGCATCCTCGCAGACGCCTGCCGCACCTTCCGCGAGTTCTGCGTCGAGGGGATGCGGGTCAACCGGGAGCGCATCGCCGAGCTGGTGGGCCGCTCGCTCATGCTCGTGACGGCGCTCACCCCCAAGATCGGCTACGACAAGGCGGCCGAGATCGCCAAGAAGGCCCACCACGAGGGCAGCACACTCAAGGAGGCCGCCCTCGAGCTCGGCTACCTCACGAGCGAGGAGTACGACGACCTCGTGAGGCCCGAGAAGATGGTCCGCCCCGAGTAGCTACGCCGTGAGGCGGTCGCGGGCCCACTGGGCCTCGGCGCGGCCGAGGTCGGTCTCGGGCTGGCGCTCGCCGCAGAGCTCCATCGTGACGCGGTGCCAGTTGCCCCGCGCGCCGAGCTGGGCCATGACCGCGAACAGGCCGATCTCGAGCCGGTACACGTGCACCGCCCACGGGGGAAGGTTCAGGCGGCGAACGAAGTGCCACCAGGGGTGGCGCGGGTCGATCATCGAGGCGGTGCGCTCGGCGATGTAGTCGCGCGTGAACTCGTAGTCGCGGTCCTCGGCGATCGGCGCCAGCGCGAACCGCAGGTAGGCGAGCAGCGTCTCGGGGTCGGTGCGCTCCGGCCTGCTCACGTAGCCCATCGCCACCGCGTGCTCCATCACCTCGTCGGCGTCCCCGTCGGCGAGGGCCACCAGCAGCTGCCGGAGCCCCTTGCCGTGCTCGGGCGGGACCTCGCACGCGAGCCCGAAGTCGAGGAACGCCATGCGCCCGTCGTCCATCAGCAGGTAGTTGCCGGGGTGCGGGTCGGCGCTGGTGAAGCCGCGCCGGTGCAGCGTCCCCCAGTAGAAGCGGAACAGGATCTCGCTGATGCGGTCGCGCTCGGCCCTCGGCAGCCGCTTCATCGCCGCGAACGACCGGCCGCGCGCGCGTTCCATCGTCAGCACCCGCTTGGTCGTCAGCTCGGGGATCGGATGCGGCACCCACACGAACGGGTGCCCTTCGAAGTGCTCGGAGAGCACCGCGAGGTTGCGCGCCTCGAGGTGGTAGTCGCACTCGTCGAGCGTGCGGCGGCGGATCTCCTCGAGCGCGGGCCCGGCCTCGAGGCCCGGCGCGAGCAGCGGCAGGAGCGGCCGCACGGCC
>DASWKG010000113.1:0-4375 GCA_036396755.1 Actinomycetota bacterium | reverse complement strand
GAAGCTGGCCGCCGACATCGACGACGGCGCCGACGGACGTCGCGAGGCGGCGCTCGCCAAGCTCGTGGCGACCGAGATGGTTGCCCGCGTGGCCGACCGCGCGATCCAGGTGCACGGTGGGAACGGTTTCATGACCGAGCTGGGCCTCGAGCTCTGGTATCGGGACGTGCGGGCGATGCGCCTCTACGAGGGGACCTCGGAGATCCTCCGCTCGAACGTCGCGAAGACGCTGGGCCTGCCCGTCCTGTAGCGGACGGCTCAGGTGTCGGGGAACGGGATCGGCACCGCGTTCTCCTCGACGCCCAGGATCTCCCACGATCGTCCGGCCTTTCGCAGGCGCCAGGTGGCCGGGGTCGTGTCCTCGCCGAAGACCTCGATCGTCGCGATGCCCTCGTGAAAGGTGCGCTGGCCGATCGAGAACGCCGGCGAGAGGTGCGGCACCAGCTCGGGGAGGAGCTCGCACCAGGACCCCTCGTCGAGCCGCTCGCGGATGGCGGCGGCGAGCAGGGCGTAGCTCTCGGGGCAGTCCTCCGCCTCCAGGCTCCGCGCGAAGTCGCGCAGGACCTCGCCCGGGCCCGTGGTGCGCCGGAACAGCACGACGAGCAGGCCCGACACCGCGACGAGCGCGACGATGACCGAGACGGCCACCACGGCCGTGGGGAGGGCGGGCCGGTGTCGGCCCGCTCCGTTCTCCTCGGGGGGGTCGGCCATCAGCGCCGAGGGTAGCCGCGCCCGCCCGCGCCGGCAATCCGACGGGAGCGGCGGCCCCCGGCCGCGTCTACGATGGGGGCGTGGCTCGCATCGCCTGCTCGCTGGACCCCGGTCGCTCGCTCAACGAGGGGGTCGAGCGCGTTCGGCTGGCCGAGTCGCTCGGCTACGAGACCGTCTGGGTGACCCATATCGCGAGGCGCGAGCCGCTTCAGGTCCTCGGCCACTACGCGCGCCACACCGAGCGGATCGGCCTCGGAACCGGGGTCGTCCCCATCATGCTCCGGCACCCCGCGCTGATGGCGATGGAGGCCGCGACGCTCGACGAGGTCTCCGGCGGGCGCCTCACCCTTGGGCTCGGCGTCAGCCACAGGGTGACGGTCGAGGGCTGGTACGGCCTGTCGCTCGAGGACCCGGTGGGCCAGATGCGGGAGTACCTGACGATCGTGCGGAGCCTCCTCGACGGAGGCGCCTCCGGCCTCGAGGGCCGTCACTACACCTCGCGCTTCTCGTTCCTCGGCTACGCGGCCCGTCCGGGGATGAAGCTGGTCATCGCCGCGCTGGGACCGCGCATGCTGCGGCTGGCGGCCGAGCTGGCCGACGGGGTCGTGCTGTGGATGTGCAGCCCCGCCTACGTCCGCGAGACGGTCCGGCCCACGATCGAGAAGGCGCTCGTCGAGCACGGCAGGGACGTGGACGACTTCGAGATCGTCGCCAACGTGCCGCTCGCGCTCGGAGGCGACGAGGCCGGGGCGCGTGACGCGATCCGGCGCCGCGTCCTCCCGTACGTCCAGCTCCCGTTCTACCGGGCCGTGATCGCCGCCGGGGGCCACGAGGCCGAGCTCGGGGCGTTCGACGCCGCGATGGCCTCCGGGAGCCCGGACGAAGCGCTGCAGGAGCTCGGGGACGCGTTCGTCGACGACTACGCCGGGATCGGCGGCGAGGCCGCCGTCCGCGCCAAGATCGAGGAGTACCGACAGGCCGGGGTCACGCTGCCGTCGGTCGGGCCCGTCATCGGCCACGAGGTCGAGACGAGCGTGGAGGACCTCCTCACGGCGGCAGCCGGGTAGCGCGCCTCAGCGCGCGAGCGGTCGGACCTTCGTGCCCTCCGGCGCGTCCATGACCTCCCAACCCATCTCGGTCAGGCGGCCGCGGATCTCGTCGGACCGAGCGAAGTCCTTCCCGGCCCGGGCGGCATCGCGCTCGGCGACCAGGGCGTCCACCTCGGGCGTGGTCTGGAAGCCCTCCCGGGCGAGCCGCTCGAGGTCGAGCCCCAGGACCGCGTCCCAGGAGGCGAGGAGCGCGTACTTGTCGCCGTCGGGCAGCTCGGAGGAGACGGTCTCGTTCAGCACGCGGAGCGCGGCCGGCAGGTCGAGGTCGTCCGCGACCGCGTCGCGGAAGCGGCGATCCACCTCCTTCGCCTCGGGAGACAGGCCGTCGCGCGTCGCCTCGGCCCACTCCGCCATCCGCTGGCGGAATCGGGTCAGCGTGCGGTCGGCCGCGTCGAGCGCGTCCCAGTCGAAGTTCATCTCGCTGCGGTAGCGCGTCTGGAAGCACAGCAGGCGGAACGAGAGCGGGTCGTGGCCCCGCTCCACGACGTCGTCGATCGTGTAGACGTTCCCCGCGGACTTCGCCATCTTCTGCTCGGCGAGCCGCATGAGCCCCCCGTGGACCCAGGTGGTGATGACCTGGTGGCCGGCGGCGCCCTCGGACTGAGCGATCTCGTCCTCGTGGTGGGGGAAGGTGAGGTCGACTCCCCCGGTGTGGATGTCGAAGCGGTCGCCGAGGTACTTCACCGACATCGCCGAGCACTCGATGTGCCAGCCGGGGAAGCCGGGGCCCCAGGGACTGTCCCACTTCATGAGGCGGTGCTCGTGAGCGTGCTTCCAGAGCGCGAAGTCGGCGTGGTGGCGCTTGCGGGTGTCGCCCTCGAGCTCGCGGTGGCCGGGCTGCAGCTTGTCGAGGGTGTTGCGCGAGAGCTTCCCGTAGCCGGGGAAGGACTGGACGTCGAAGTAGACCGTGCCGTCGTCGAGCGCGTAGGCGTGGCCGCGGTCGATCAGCGTGCGGGTCATCTCCAGCATCTCGGGGATGTGGTCGGTCGCCTTCGGGTACTCGTGGGCGCGCGTGATCCCGATTCGGGCCGTGTCCTCGAGGTAGGTCTCGGTGTACTTCCGCGCGATCTCCATCGGGCCGAGCCCCTCGTCGTCGGCGGCGAGCAGCATCCGGTCGATCGCCACCTCGGACGAGTCGTCGACCATGTGCCCGACGTCGGTGATGTTCACGACCTGGGTGACCTCGAACCCCTCGAGCTCCAGGGCGCGGCGCACGAGGTCGGAGAGCAGGAAGGTCCGGAGGTTCCCGATGTGGACGGGCCGGTACACGGTGGGGCCGCAGGTGTACATGCGGACCCGTCCCTCCTCGATCGGCCGGACCTCCTCGACCTGCCGCGTCAGCGTGTTGTAGAGGCGCATCGCTCACAGGATAGGGGAGGGGAAGCCTCCCCGCCGTCCGGTAGTCTTGTGGTCATGGACCGCGACTTCGGGCTCGACGCCGACCAGCGCGAGATCGTCGGCCTCGTCCGCACCTACGTGGCCGATCGCATCCGGCCCGCGATCGAGGGCTACGAGGAGAAGGGCGAGTTCCCGTTCGACCTCTTCCGAGGGCTCGCCGACATGGGCTTGGGGGGCATCCCGTTCGACGAGTCGTACGGCGGCGCGGCCCAGCCGTACCTGACCTACCTGTCGGTCCTCGAGGAGGTCGCGACCGGGTCGCTCTCGCTCGCCGTGGGGCTCTCGGTCCACCACCTCGCTGCCTTCGGCGTCCACGAGTTCGGTTCCGAGGAGCTCAAGGCGAAGTACCTCCCCCGACTCTTCTCGGGGGAGTGGCTCGGGGCCTACGGGTTGACCGAGGCCTCCAGCGGGTCCGACGCGGCCGCGCTCCGCACCCGGGCGGTGCGAGCCGGCGACGGCTGGCGCCTCGACGGCTCGAAGCGGTTCATCAGCCACGCGGGCGAGGCCGAGTACTACCTGGTGATGGCCAGGACCGGCGACGACTCGCCGCGAGGCATCTCCGCGTTCGTGGTGGAGAAGGCCTTCCCGGGGCTCGACTTCGGGAAGCGCGAGGAGAAGATGGGCTGGCACGCCTCCCCGATGCGTGAGCTGCTGTTCGAGGGGTGCGAGGTGCCCGGCGACAACCTGGTGGGGGAGGAGGGCCAGGGCTTCGAGGTGGCGCTCTCGGCCCTCGACTCGGGGCGGCTCGGGATCGCCGCCTGCTCGGTGGGGCTGGCCCAGGCGGCCCTCGACGCGGCCGTCGCCTTCACGCGCGAGCGGTCGCAGTTCGGCCGGTCGGTGATCGAGTTCCAGGGCCTCCAGTTCATGCTCGCCGACTGCGCCGTGCAGGTGGAGGCCGCGCGGCGCCTCTACCGCGAGGCCGCCCGCGCGCGCGACGCGGGGCAGGGCGACCCCGTCGACTGCTCGATGGCCAAGGTCTTCGCGTCGGACGCGGCGATGCGCGTGACCACAGACGCGGTCCAGGCGCACGGCGGCTACGGCTACATGGCCGAGTACACCGTCGAGCGCTACATGCGCGAGGCCAAGGCCCTCCAGATCGTGGAGGGCACGAACCAGATCCAGCGCGTGATCATCGGCCGCGACCTGGCCGGCGACGC
>DASWKG010000112.1:0-52289 GCA_036396755.1 Actinomycetota bacterium | reverse complement strand
CCCGACGGGACGATCGACACCTACATGGGGACGGGCCACGACAAGGCGGAGTTCGCGCCCGGGCTCGAGGCGCTCGGCGCCGACTTCCAGTACGTGGCGGGCCTCGCCTACGACGAGAGCGGCAGCCTGTACATCGCCGACTCGCCGGCGCCCGGCGGGGTCACGATCCCCGCGTCGCGCAAGGGCGGGGGCCGGCTCTGGCGGCTCGACCCCGACGGGTCGATCCGCGTGGTGGCGGGCAGCGGCGAGATGGGGAGCGACGAGGTCGAGGACGACAGCGGTCCCGCGCTCGAGACCGCGCTCGGCAGCCCGCGCTCGATCGACGTCGGGCCCGACGGCCGCGTCTGGATCGCCGACGTGGGCAACCGCGCGATCACCGTCTACGACCCCGAGGCGGAGACGCTGACGAAGATGGCGGGCCGGCAGGTCGGCTTCCTCGACGGCGGCCCCCAGCCGAATGAGATGCCCGCCGGCGACGCGAACCTCTACTTCCCGCGTGCCCTCGCGGTGGCGCCGAACGGCGACGTCTACTGGACGGAGGCGCCGTACAGCGGGTGCAACCCGTCGCGCATCCGCATGCTGCGCGGCGGCACCGTCCACCTCGTCGCCGGCACGCGCGACACGAACCAGTCGGCCCCCTGCGGCTACGGGGGCGACGGAAAGGTGCTGAGCGACCAGACCAGGCTCGACGTGCCCGAGGGGCTCGAGTTCGACGAGGCCGGCAACCTGCTGATCGCCGATTCGTACAACGCCCGCATCCGGCGCGTCGACGCGGCAACCCGGGTGATCGACACGATCGCCGGCGACGGCGGGCTCGAGCATCGGAACGGGACGATCGGCGCCCTCTCGTCGTTCGCCTACCCGGTCGACGTCGAGCCGGTACCCGGCGGCGGCTACCTCGTCGCCGAGCAGGGGCTCGACGGGTACCTGCTCCGGAACCGTGCGTCCGGGCCCTACATCTCCTACATCGCCCCGAACGGGATGGTGTCGAGGGTCGCAGGGACCGGCATCTTCGACCTCGAGCGCGACGACGCGGCGCTCGCCACCGCGCTGCTCCAGCCGAACGCGATCGCGCTGTCGCCGGACGGCGGCTCGCTGGCGATCGCCGACTACCACCGGGTGCGGATCCTCACCCCGGACGAGGGCGGCTGGCCCGAGCCCGCGCGATCGGTCGCGTGCATGCCCCAGCAGCTCGACACCGCCGGTGACGCCCGCGCGCGCCAGACCCTGAACATGCACTCGCAGAACAACCCCGCCATCGACCTCAGAGAGACGAGCGTCGACACGAGCGGCGGACAGCTCACCGCGACGCTGCGGGTCGAGGACCTCGAGCTGGCGCACGTGCTCGCGAACGACGACCGGTCCGCCGCGTACACATGGGTCTACCTGTTCACCGACGGCACCGGCACCTACAACAAGTACCTCGCGGCGATCGGGCCCATCAGCCTCGACGACACCGGGGCGGCCGGCGGCTACTCGTTCGAGTGGGGAGACACCACCGGCGGCACCGCGGAGGCCATCAACTTCACCCGTCGCGGGGCCGCCACCGGCACCATCGACTACGCGAAGGACATGGTCACGATCCGCGCGCCGCTCGGAACCGTCGGGCTCCAGGCGGGGGAGCGGATCCTCTACCACACGGGGCTGACCGGCAGCCTGTTCCAGTACAGCCTCGCGAAGTTCAGCGTGTACTCCGACTACTCGCCCTACGCCAGCCAGTGGCGCTCGGTGCTCGTGGGCGCGACCTGTCCCGGCAGCTACCAGTAGGAGGCATCCCGATGAAGAACGCGCTCCGGTCCACCATCGCCGCGCTCACGACGGCGGCGACCCTCGCGGCGGTCCTGCCGCCGGCACCCGTCGCGGCCGACGATCCCTTCTGGTCCAGCCCGCTGGCCCTCGGCCCCACGAACGCGACGACGATCGCCGCGCGCGAGGGGCTCGTCCTCGCCGGCGGCACCCTCCACTACATCGACATGACCGAGGAGGCGATCCCCGGGCCCCGGACCTCCGGCCTGTTCCGCTCCGCCGACGAGGGGCGCAGCTGGACCCTCGGCGCCGAGCCGGTCGTCGTCGACGGCCAGGCGACCCTCCGCCCGATCACCGAGACGCCCGACCTCGTGGGCGCTCCTCCGACCGGCCCCGACGCGTACGCGCTCTTCGGGACCGCCGTGTGGCGGAGCGAGGACGACGGCGTCACCTGGCTGCGGGTGGGGACCGCCCCCGCCGGCGTCACCACGCTCGACTTCCTGGCCGACGGGCGAGCGGTCGCCGGGCTGTCGACCGGCGGCCTCCGGGTCAGCGCCGATCGCGGGGCGACCTGGGCCCCGCTCGGCTCGGGCCTTCCCGCCAGCCGCGTGAACGAGGTCCTTCCGTACTCCGCGACGCTCGTCCTGGTCGCGACCGCGACCGGCCTCTACCGCAGCGCCGACGGCGGCCAGACCTTCGCGCAGGCGACCACCGGCATCGACCAGCCGTCCGCCAGCGCGCTGGGCGTGGCCGGCGACGGCACCTCGCCGCTCTACCTCGCGATGCCGGGACGGGTCCTCACGAGCACCGCCGTCTACCTGTCCACCGACCAGGGCAGCACGTGGCAGCCGCGCGTGTCCCCGGTCGGCCAGAGCCTGCTGCCGCGCGTGAACAACGGCGCGTTCGACGTCGTGGTGCAGGGCTCGCTGTACCTGCTCTACGCGGGGACGACGAGCGGCCTCTACCGGAGCGGCACGCGCACCCAGGCCGGGCTCGAGTGGGAGCGGCTCGAGCCCGAGCCCGGCGGGCTCGCCGTCACCGAGCTCGCCGGCGCGGACTCCAACCCGGGGCCGCTGCGCGACTTCACCGTCTACGCGGCGCTCCGCAGGTCGAGCCCCGCTGCCGTCACCCGGAACGCCGTCAGGCTGACGGCGCCCGGCTGGATCGACGAGCTGGAGGGCGGCCGGATCTGCGGCGGCCTCGTGTCCCGGCCCGACGGCGCGCTGTTCGCCGCGTGCGGCCGCCACGTGTTCCGCTCGAACGACCACGGCGCGACGTGGTCGGGGGCGGGCAACGGGCTTCCGTACGTCAGCGCCGGCGTCGGCGACACCCCGTTCAACCCGCTGGTCGCCTCGGCCGACGGCTCGCTGTGGACGAGCGGCTTCCACTACGGCCTCTATCACTCGAACGCCGCCGTCACCCAATGGAGCAAGGTCGCGTTCCCCGGGGCGAGCGTCGGCGCGATCGGCACGCACCCGACCGACGCCAACATCGTGTACGCGGCGGGCCTCCTCACGAACGGCTCCACCGGGCTCCTGTACAAGTCCACCGACGGCGGGGCGACGTGGGGCAGGCCGATCCTCGACCTGGGGACGAACGTCTACACGATCAGCGTGTCGCCCTCGACCCCCAGCAAGGTGCTCGTCGCCGCGTACGACGACGGGCTCTGGATCAGCGAGGACGGCGGGGGCGCCTGGACGCAGGCCCTCGGGATCAGCGGGAACGTCTATCGGGCGTACTACACGGCCGCGTCGCCGGCGCGAGCCTGGGCGCTCACTTCCGACGGCTTCTTCCGCAGCGACGACGCGGGGAGGACGTGGGAGCTCGTTGGCCAGGTCGTCGTCGACGGGCGCGAGAAGAGCACGTTCGAGATCCAGGTGAGCCCCTGGGACGCCGACACGATCTACTCGCTGTCGATCGACGGCGACCTCGTCGTCACCCAGGACGGCGGCGTCACGTGGGATCTGTACGACGGGGGCCTTCCCAAGCACCCCGACTGCAACATCTGCGAGGAGATCTCCCACCTCGTGCCCAGCCGGTCGACCGAGGGCGAGGTGTTCATCGCCGCCGGGGTGCTCGGCTACAGCGTCGCTCCGCAGTCGATGTGGATCTACCGCGGGATGACGGGCTGATCTCGATGCGACGCGCCCTCGCCCTCCTCGCGACGCTCTCGCTCGCGATCCCCGCCGGCCTCGCCTCGGCCGGCGAGGGCGCCACCTGGTCGGCGACCCAAGCGCTCGGCCCCTCCGACGCGACCAGCGTCGCCGCGCGCGAGGGGCTGCTGCTGGCCACCGGGCGTGCCGTCGTCAAGGACACGTTCGGAGGCGGCGTCGAGACCATCGCCGGCGTCCGGACGCCCGGCCTCTTCCGCTCGACCGACGGCGGCCGGAGCTGGGAGCTCGGCCAGGAGCGGGTGGTGAGGCCGGACGGCGAGATCGAGCTTCGTCAGATCGTCGAGACGCCCTCGCTCGTCGCGGCGCCGCCGGGCGGCGACGACGCGTACGCGCTCTTCGCGACCGCGGTCTGGCGGAGCGACGACGACGGCGCGACCTGGGCGCGCGTCGGCGACGTCGGCGCCGACGTGAACGTCCTCACCTTCCTGGCCGATGGCCGTCCGGTCGCCGGCCTCGTGGCCGGCGGCCTCCGCGTGAGCGGGGACCGGGGCAGCACCTGGGCGCCGCTGGGGACCGGCCTCCCGGCCGCGCGCGTGAACGAGGTGGAGCCCGGCGGGACGGTGCTCCTGGTGGCGACCGAGCAGGGCCTGTATCGCAGCGCCGACGGGGGGGCGACCTTCACGCGCGCGACCACCGGGCTTCCCTCGCCCGAGACCGCCGCCTGGGGCGTGACCTGGGCATCGGCGCCCGAGGACCCGGTGGCACCGTCGGTGGTCTTCATGGCGAGACCGGCCGCCTCGGCCGCCGGGACCGCGTTCTTCCGGTCCGCGGACCTCGGCGTGACCTGGACCCCGCTGCCGCCGATGCTCGGCGTGCCGGTCCCGCGGCTGAACCCCGGGGCGCTCGAGGTGGCGACCGACATCCCGAACCAGTTCCTCGGGCGGACGACGGCCCTCTACGCCGGAACCGTGGGGGGGCTGTACATCGCGCTCCTCGAGACGGGCTTCTGGCATGGCGTCGGGCTCACGGTGAGCGTTCCGGGGCTGGAGTGGTTCCGGCTCGATCCCGCTCCCGGCGCCCGCGCCGTCCGCGCGCTCGCGGTGGCGGACCGCAACCCGGGTCCTGCCCATGCGGACAACGTGTACGCGACGGTCTCCCGCGCCAGCGTCTACCGCGCCGAGTTCCACGGGAGCGAGAGCGGGCTCACGGCCCCGGGCTGGTTCGACGAGCTGGACCACGGGCGAACCTGCCTGAACATGGTCGCCCGGTCCGACGGCTCGCTCTTCCTGGCGTGCGGGCGGCATATCCTGCGCTCCGACGACGGGGGCGCGACCTGGGCGGACGCCGAGGCGCCGAGGTACGACGACCTCGTCGGCGAGTCGTACTTCCCGCTCGTCGCGTCGGCCGACGGTTCGCTGTGGACCAGCGGCTTCGACGACGGCCTGTACCACTCGAACGCCGCCGTGACCGAATGGACGAAGGTTCCCTTCCCGGGGGGCTCCGTCGGCGCGGTTGCGACCCACCCGACCGACCCGAAGATCGTCTTCGCCGCGGGCCTCACGACGAACGGCTGCTGCCGCACCGTCCTCCAGCGATCGACCGACGGCGGCCTGACCTGGACCCCGGTGCTCGAGACCGGCGACAACATCTACGTGATCGCCGTCTCGCCCCACGACGGTCGGAAGGTGCTCGTCGCCGCGTTCGACGGTGGCGCCTGGCGTTCCGAGGACGGCGGCGCGACCTGGGCGCAGGTGCCCGAGCTGCCCGCGTCTCCCAGCTCGACCTCGTCGGTCCTGTTCTCGCCGGCGCAGCCGGGCCTCGCCTACGCGGTCGGCGACGACGATCTGTACCGGTCCACCGACTTCGGACGGACCTGGGTGGCGTCGGGCGCGGGCCGGGGATTCCCGATCGCGAGCCCCTGGGACGCGGACACCTTGTACGTGACGTCTCCCACCGACGGCGTCCGGGTGACCCGCGACGCGGGCGCCACCTGGGAGGCGCTCAACGACGGGCTCCCGGGCATGGCGGCCGGTGCGATCGCGGCCGACCCGCTCGTGCCGGGGCGGCTGTTCGTGGCCTCGGGCGTGCTGTCCGGCGAGACCGCGGGGCCGCCCTCGTACTGGACCTACCGGCTCGACGGCGAGGAGTAGCTCGGGTCGGCGTGGTAGGTTCGCCGCGGCGCCCCGGCGCCCGGCCATGAACGAACCCTCCATGAAGCCCCTGCCGCTCCCTCCGGCCTGCGAGGACATCGCTCGCAGCGTCGACGCCGAGCTCGACGCGTTCCTCGACGAGCAGCGCGCCGAGACGGAGGCCCGCGCCCCCGGCGTGGGCCGCCTCTTCGACGAGCTGGCGCGCATCGTCGCGTCGGGGGGCAAGCGGCTGCGTCCCGTGTTCTGCTGCCTCGGCCACGCGGCCGCGGGCGGGGAGATCGACCGGCCGATCCTCCGGGCCGCCGCCTCGCTCGAGCTCCTGCACACCTTCGCGATCGTGCACGACGACGTGATGGACCACTCGCGCGTTCGCCGCGGGAGCCCCGCGACGTGGGTCCAGCTGGCGGACGATCATCGGCGCGAGGGGTTCCCGGGCGACCCCGATGCCTTCGGTCTCTCGGGCGCGGTCCTCGAGGGAGACCTGGCGTTGATGCTCGCCGACCGCGGCCTGCTCGAGTCCGGGTTCCCCACCGATCGGCTCCTTCCGGCGATCGCCCGCTACGACCGCATGCGGACCGAGGTGGTGGCGGGGCAGTTCCTCGACGTCCTCGCCGCGCACCGGGGCCGGCTCACCGAGGGGGAGGCGCGCCGCGTTGCCACGCTGAAGTCGGGCGGCTACACGGTGGAGGGGCCGCTGCACATCGGGGCCCTGCTCGGGGACGGCCCGGCCGCGCTGCTCGACGCGCTGTCACGATACGGCGTGCCGCTCGGCGAGGCCTTCCAGCTCCGCGACGACCTG
This sequence comes from Actinomycetota bacterium, assembly GCA_036396755.1. Classification (GTDB taxonomy): domain Bacteria; phylum Actinomycetota; class UBA4738; order UBA4738; family CALAEC01; genus DASWKG01. Next base: position 45,480 of record DASWKG010000112.1, on the reverse strand, counting down.
CTCGGCGTGTTCGGCGATCCCGAGGTCACCGGCAAGGACCGCGACTCGGACCTCCGGGAGGGGAAGCGGACCCTGCTTGCCGCTCGTGCGCTGGCCGCCGCGAGCGGCGAGGATCGCCGGCTCCTGGAGGACCGGTTCGGCCATCCGGGCCTCGTGCCGGACGAGCTCGACCGGATGCGCGCGATCATCGAGGCGACCGGTGCGCGCGCCTCCACGCAGGCGCTGGTCGACGAGCTGGCGGCCCGAGCCCGGGTGGCGCTCGAGGAGCCGGCGATCCCCCGGGAGGTCGCGGCCCTCCTCGACGGACTCGTCGACACGGTCGCGCTTCGGGTTTCGTAGGCGTCCCGCGGCGCCGGGTGATTGATTCAACGGTCGCCGTGTGGGATGAGTAGCGATGGCATGCGGCTCCCTGACGCTCGGCGACTCTTCGGCGACCTCCCGGTCGTGCACCTCGCCTCGACGAAGACCGATGGGAGCCCCCACGTGGTGCCGCTCTGGTTCGTCTGGCGCGAGGAGGCGATCTACGTCTCCTGTCGCCGCGACTCCGCGAGCTGGCGGAACGTCGAGCGCGACCCGCGGGTGGCCGTCTCGTTCCACCTCGGCCAGGCGTGGCAGGAGCTGGCCGGGGTCGTGATCCGCGGGAGGGCGGAGCCGCTCGTCACCGAGCACCCCGCCCTGCGGGGCGTGCTCTCGGCCTGGTACGAGAAGTACCGCCCGCTGCTCGCCGGCGACGCGTTCCGAGCCTACGCCGAGCAGGTGGAGCGCCCCGGGATGCTCCGGATCCGCGCCGCCTCGGTCGGCTCCTGGGACCACGGCGGGTCCGTCCGACGGGCGCGCCGCTCCGGCACCGGCCGCTAGCCCCTTTCGATTTGCGGGGGCGAAATGCCGAGTCCAGAATCCAGCTTGTGAAAAGTTTCACGAGCGTCCGGTGGTGAGCGTGGAGACGGACGTCCTCGTCGTCGGGGGAGGGCCCGCCGGCTCGGCCGCCGCCTACCACCTGGCCCACCACGGGGTGGACGTGCTCGTGGTCGACAAGGCCGCGTTCCCGCGCGAGAAGGTGTGCGGCGACGGGCTCACCCCCCGCGGGGTGAAGGCGCTCTTGCAGATGGGCGTGGACCCGACCGAGCCGGGGTTCACGCGGGTGGAGGCGCTTCGGACCACGGGCTTCGGCCACACGCTGGAGCTCCCGTGGCCCGAGACGAACGGGTTCCCCTCCTACGGGGTCGTGCGGACGCGCCACGACCTCGACGACCTGATGCTTCGGCGCGCCACCTCGGCCGGAGCCCGCCTGTCCGAGCGCACCGAGGCGGTCCGGCCCCTGATGCACGACGGCTGGGTCGCCGGCGCGGTGCTCCAGCAGGAGGAGGGCGAGGAGCCCCGGGAGGTCCGGGCCCGGTTCGTGGTGGCGGCCGACGGCGCCTCGTCGCGGTTCGCCGGGCAGGCGGGGGTCCGCCGGGTCGCCGCCCGCCCACTCGGCGTAGCCGCGCGCCGCTACTTCCGCAGCCCCCACGACCCCGGCCCGTTCTTCGAGTCGTGGCTCGACCTCTACCACGAGGGCAGCTACCTGCCCGGCTACGGCTGGGTGTTCCCCGTCGGCGACGGCATCCTCAACGTGGGCGCGGGGCTCCTCAACACCTTCCGCGACTTCCGCGAGATGTCCTCGCGCAAGATCTACGAGATCTTCCTCGCCCAGGTGCCGAGGGAGTGGGAGCTGACCGAGGAGAACGCGGTCGGGCCGATCCTGTCGGGCCCGCTCCCGATGGGGATGAACCGGCGGCCGCTCGCGGTGCCGGGGCTGCTGGTCGCCGGGGACGCCGGCGGCTTCATCAACCCCTTCAACGGCGAGGGCATCGCCTACGCGATCGAGTCGGGCCAGATCGCGGCGGAGCTGATCCACGACGCGCTGGTCCGCGACCGCCCGGGTCTCGCGCACGTCTACCCGGCCGTCCTCCGCCAGCGCTACGGCCGCTACTACGCGCTCGGCCGCGCGTTCGTCCGGGCGATCGGCAGGCCGGCGATCATGGAGGCCTCCGTCCGGTACGGGCTGCCGCGCCGTCGATTCATGGAGTTCCTCTTCCGGCTCATGACGAACCTGGCCGACGGCGGTGAGCAGGTCGACGAGAAGCTGATGAAGGCGATCGTGCGCATGGCCCCGGAGCGGCGATGATGGGTCCAGGGGGAATGGTTTGCGCGGCGCGCGAGGCCGACGCAAGATTCGGGGCGCGATGCTGACCGACTACCTCCCCGTCGTCCTCCTCGCGGGGCTGGCGCTCGCGTTCGCGGTGGCCTCCATGCTCGCCTCGTCGCTGGTGCGGCCGAAGCGCCCGACCCCGGCGAAGCTCGCGCCCTACGAGTGCGGCATCGTCCCCGAGCAGATGCCGCGCGACCGGTTCCCCGTGAAGTTCTACGTGGTGGCGATGCTGTTCATCATCTTCGACGTCGAGACGATCTTCCTGTTCCCGTGGGCGGTGACCTTCCGCCAGCTCGGGCTCTTCGGCCTCGTCGAGATGGCGATCTTCATCGGCCTCGTCTTCGTCGCCTACGTCTACGTGTGGCGCAAGGGTGGCCTCGAGTGGACCAGCGAGCCGGAGGTGCGGGCGTGAGCAGCATCGAAGCGAGGGTCGCCGAAGAGGAGGCGAGGAAGGGCATCCTCACCACCTCGCTGGCGAAGGCCGTCAACTGGGCTCGGAAGCAGTCGACCTGGCCGGCCACCTTCGGCCTCGCGTGCTGCGCGATCGAGATGATGGCGGCCGGCGCCGCGCACAACGACCTCGCGCGGTGGGGGATGGAGGTCTTCCGCGCGTCGCCCCGCCAGGCCGACCTCATGATCGTCGCCGGCCGCGTCTCCCAGAAGATGGCGCCGGTGCTCCGCCAGATCTACGACCAGATGGGCGAGCCGAAGTGGGTCATCTCGATGGGGGTGTGCGCGTCCTCGGGGGGCATGTTCAACAACTACGGCGTGATCCAGGGCGTCGACACGATCGTGCCGGTCGATGTCTACGTCCCCGGCTGCCCGCCGCGCCCCGAGATGCTCATGTACGGCATCCTCCAGCTCCACGAGAAGATCTCGAAGCGGGGGACCTTCCACTGATCCCCGCCCAGGTCCGCGACCGCTTCCCCGGCGCCGTCGAGGCCCGCGGCGAGCTGACCGTCACGGTGAGCCGTGCCGAGCTGCTCGAGACGCTCCGCGCGCTCCGCGACGAGGAGGGGCTCGCCTTCCTCTCCGACCTCTCGTGCACCGACTGGCCGGGTCGGGAGCCACGGATGTGGGTCGCCTATCACCTGTCCTCGCTGACGCGACCGTGGCGGGTCCGTGTGAAGGTGGGCCTCGCCGAGGACGACCTCCGCGTCCCCTCGGTCACGCCGCTCTTCCCGACCGCCGACTGGCACGAACGGGAGGTCTACGACTTCTTCGGCGTGATCTTCGAGGGACACCCGAACCTCCGCCGCATCGAGCTGCCGGAGGAATGGACCGGTCACCCGCTTCGCAAGGACGAGCCGCTCGGGGGGGTGCCCACCCAGTACAAGGGCGCCTTCATCCCGCCTCCCGACCAGCGGGGGAACTGAGTGCGCGAGGACCTGCTGGTCGTCAACATGGGGCCCCAGCACCCGTCGACGCACGGGGTCCTGCGGCTGCTCCTCACGCTCGACGGAGAGACCGTCGTCGACTGCGAGCCGATCGTCGGCTACCTGCACACCGGCATCGAGAAGAACGTCGAGTACCGGACCTGGCACCAGGGCGTGACCTTCGTCACGCGCGCCGACTACCTGTCGCCGTTCTTCAACGAGCTGGCGTACTGCCTGTCGGTCGAGCGGCTGCTCGGCGTCGAGGCGCCGCCGCGCGCGCAGGCGATCCGGGTGCTCGTCTGCGAGCTGAACCGCATCTCGAGCCACCTCGTGTGGCTCGCGACCAGCGCGCTCGAGCTGGGCGCGCTCTCGATGATGCTCTACGGCTTCCGCGAGCGGGAGGGGATCCTCGACGTGTTCGAGAGCATCACCGGCCTGCGCATGAACCACGCCTACATCCGTCCCGGCGGCGTGATCATGGACCTGCCCGACGGCGCGACCGACGAGATCCAGCGCCTCCTCCTCGACCTCGACGAGCGCATCGACGAGTACGAGCGCCTCCTCACGAAGAACCCCATCTGGATCGAGCGGAACCGCGGCGTCGGGACGCTCTCGGCCGCCGAGTGCCAGAGGTGGGGCGTGACCGGGCCGATGCTCCGCGCCGCCGGCGTCGCGCACGACCTGCGCAAGCTCGCGCCCTACTCGGGCTACGAGCGGTACGAGTTCGATGTGCCGGTCGAGCAGGGCGCCGACTGCTACGCGCGCTACCTCGTTCGCATCGCGGAGATGCGCGAGTCGCTCCGCATCGTCGAGCAGGTGATCGAGACGCTGCCCGGGGGCCCCGTGATGATCGACGACCCGAAGCTCGCGTGGCCGGCGCAGCTCGAGGCAGGGCCCGACGGCATCGGCAACTCCGAGCGCTATGTGCGCCACATCATGGAGGAGTCCATGGAGGCGCTCATCAACCACTTCAAGATCGTGACCCAGGGCGTGAACGTGCCCGCGGGCGAGGTCTACACGGCGGTCGAGTCGCCGCGGGGCGAGCTCGGCTATTACGTGGTCTCCGACGGCGGGCTGAAGCCGTACCGATGCCACATCCGCGACCCGTCGTTCGTGGGCCTCCAGGCCGTCCCCGACATGGTGCGCGGCCGTCTGATCGCCGACGTGATCGCGTGCGTCGCGTCGCTCGACCCGGTGATGGGCGGGGTGGACCGCTGATGGGCGTGCTCTCGGATGAGCTCCGGGCAAGAGCCGATGAGCTGATCGCTCGGTACCCGTCGTCCCGGTCGGCCCTGCTGCCTCTCCTGTACCTTGCCCAAGCTCAGGAAGGCCACGTCACTCGGGAGGGGATGCAGGAGGTGGCCGAGATCCTCGGGCTGACGACGGCCGAGGTCGAGGCCGTCGCGACCTTCTACACGATGTTCAAGCGGAGGGACTGCGGCACCTGGCTGGTCTCGGTGTGCACGAACGTCTCCTGCGCGGTCGTCGGGGCGCGCGAGGTGTACGAGCGCGCGCGCGAGGTCCTCGGCGACGACGCGCCGTCGATGACGGCCGACGGCCTCTTCACGCTCGAGGAGGTCGAGTGCCTCGGCGCGTGCGACGCCGCCCCGGTCGTGCAGGTCAACTACTGCAACTACGACCGCGTCACGCCCGACGGCATCGGCGAGATCATCGAGGCGCTGCGCTCGGGCGAACCGCCGGTGCCCTCCCGCGGCCCGAAGCCGGTGCCGCACGCGGACACCGCGCGCATCCTCGCGGGCCTGGGGGACCCACGTGACTGAGGTCCGCGTGGTCACCGCCCGCTGGGGGAACGACGAGGCCGCCGCGATCGACGGCTACCTCGCGAGCGGCGGCTACGAGGGGCTGCGAAAGGCCCTGGCCATGTCGCCGGGCGACGTCACCGAGGAGGTGAAGGCCTCCGGCCTCCGCGGCCGGGGCGGGGCCGGGTTCCCCACCGGAGTGAAGTGGTCGTTCATCCCGAAGGACACCGGCAAGCCCGTCTACCTCGCCTGCAACGCCGACGAGGGCGAGCCCGGCACCTTCAAGGACCGCGAGCTCATGGAGCGCGACCCCCACCAGCTCATCGAGGGCATCGCGATCGCCTGCTACGCCGTCGGGTGCCACCGGGCGTTCATCTACCTGCGCGGGGAGTTCCTCGAGGCGGGGCGCACGGTGGAGCGGGCGGTGCGCGAGGCGTACGACCGCGGCTTCCTCGGGCGGGGGATCGCCGGGAGCGGCTTCGACCTCGACCTCGTGGTGCACCGAGGCGCCGGCTCCTACGAGTGCGGCGAGGAGACCGCGCTCCTCGAGTCGCTGGAGGGAAAGCGCGGCCAGCCCCGCCTGCGCCCGCCGTTCCCCGCGGTCGCGGGCCTCTACGGGTCGCCCACCGTGATCAACAACGTCGAGACCCTCTCGACCGTGCCGCACATCCTCGCGAGGGGCGCGAGCTGGTACGCGGGGATGGGCACCCAGAAGTCGACCGGCACGAAGGTCTTCAGCGTGTCGGGGAAGGTGGAGCGGCCCGGCAACTACGAGGTGCCGATGGGCACGCCGGCCCGCGTCGTGATCGAGGAGCTGGCCGGCGGGATCCGCGGCGGCAAGGGGCTGAAGGCCTGGACGCCCGGCGGGTCCTCGACGCCGTTCCTCACCGCCGGCCACATCGACGTGGCGCTGGACTTCGAGTCGGTCGCCGAGGCGGGCTCGCTGCTGGGCACCGGCGCGGTGATCGTGCTCGACGAGGACGACTGCGTGGTCGACGCGGCGCTCCGCTGGACGCAGTTCTACGCGCATGAGTCCTGCGGCAAGTGCACCCCGTGCCGCGAGGGCACCTGGTGGATGACGAAGGTCCTGCACCGCATGGAGCACGGCGACGGCCGCCTCGACGACATCGAGACGATGCTCGACGTCGGCGACAACATCCTGTTCAAGTCTCTATGCGCGCTCGGCGACGGCGCCGTCTCGCCGATCGCCTCCTCCATCAAGCACTTCCGCGACGAGTACGTCGAGCACGTGCGCGCCGGCGGCTGCCCGAGGAAGGAGCGGCCGCGCGTGGCGGCCGCTACCCCCCGGACCGCCGGCGCGGAGGGCTTCACGATCCCCCTCGACCAGGTGCTGCCGTGACCGAGCGCGTGAACGTCACCGTCGACGGCCGGCAGCTCTCGGTCCCGAAGGGGACGCTCATCATCCGCGCGGCCGAGGCGCTCGGGGTCGAGGTGCCGCGGTTCTGCGACCACCCCTACCTCGACCCGGTCGGCGCGTGCCGAACGTGCCTCGTCGAGGTCGAGGGGCAGCGCAAGCTCGTGACCTCCTGCACCACGCCGGTCGAGGAGGGCATGGTCATCCGCACCCAGAGCTCCAGCGAGGAGGCGGCCAAGGGCCAGCGCGGCCAGATCGAGTTCCTCCTCATCAACCACCCGCTCGACTGCCCGGTCTGCGACCGGGGTGGCGAGTGCCCGCTGCAGGACCAGGCGCTCGCGTACGGGCCCGGCGAGAGCCGCTACATCGACCCCAAGCGCGTGTACCCGAAGCCGGTGCCGCTGTCGCCGCAGGTGCTGCTCGACCGCGAGCGCTGCGTGCTGTGCGCGCGCTGCACGCGCTTCTGCGACCAGATCTCCGGCGAGCGCTTCATCGAGCTGTTCGACCGCTCGGCCGCCGAGCAGGTGTCGATCTCGGCCGGCGAGGACTTCGCGTCACCCTTCTCGGGCAACACCGTGCAGATCTGCCCGGTGGGCGCGCTGACGAACGCGAGCTACCGGTTCGCGGCGCGGCCGTTCGACCTTCGCAGCGGCGACTCCATCTGCCCCCACTGCGCCTGCGGTTGCAACCTGCGCGTGGACCTGCGCCGCGGCGAGGTGGTGCGGCACCTCGCGCGCGACAACGCCGAGGTGAACGACGCGTGGATCTGCGACAAGGGCCGGAACGCGTTCCGCTTCCCCGACCGCGCCCGCCTCGAGACGCCGATGCTCCGGGTCCCCGGCCTCGAGCCGGCCTCCTACGGCGAGGTCTTCGCCGCGATCGCCGACCGGGCGCAGTCGGGACGGGTGGCGTTCCTCGGCGGCGGGCGTCTCACCGACGAGGACGCCTACGCGATGTCCAAGCTCGCCCGGACGGTGTTCCGGACCAACGACGTCGACCACCGGCTCGCGCCGGTCGCCGACGGCGGCATCGAGCGCCTGCAGGCCGGCTCCGCGCCGTCGGTCACCTACACCGAGGTCGAGCACGCGAAGGCGATCGTCGTGGTGGGGCTCGACGCGCGCGAGGAGCTGCCGATCCTGCACCTGCGCATCCGCAAGGCGTGGCGGAACGGCGGCGCCCGCGTCTTCGAGGTCAACCCGCGCAGGACGGCGCTCTCGGAGTTCGCGACGTTCGTCCCCGCGCTCCCCGGCCGCGAGGCCGAGGCCGTGTGGGGGCTCCGCGCGGGCGAGGGGCCGCTCGCGGAGGTCGCCGCCGCGCTGCGCGACGCCGGCGAGGCGGGCATCGTGCTCGCCGGGTCGCGGCTGGCGGGGAGCCCCGGCGACGCGCTGAGCGGTCTCGCCGCCGTGGCGAACGAGGCCGGCGCGCGGTTCGTCCACCTGCCGCGGCGCGCGGGCGAGCGCGGCGCGATGCGGGCCGGCGTCCACCCGTCCCTGCTCCCGGGGGGCCGCCGCGTGGAGGATGATGCCGAGCGCGCCGAGGTCGAGGCGCGCTGGGGCGAGGTGCCCCACGAGGCGGGGCGCGACACCCAAGGCATCCTCGAGGCGTCCGCGCGACGGGAGATCGACGTGCTGTTCCTCGTCGGTGCCGATCCGCTGGTCGACGTGCCCGACCCGGCCCTCGTGCGGCGGGCCCTCGAGAACGTCCCGTTCAAGGTGGTGCAGGACATCTCGCTCGGCGAGTACGAGCCGTACGCCGACGCCGCGCTCCCGGCCGCCGCGTTCCTCGAGAGGTCCGGCCACTTCACCGACTGGGAGGGGCGCGGCCAGCGGTTCGAGCCGGTCCGCGAGCCGCCGGGGCTCGCGCGGCCCGACTGGCAGATCTTCCAGGAGCTCTCGGAGGCGGCGGGAGCCGACATGGGCTTCACCTCGCTCGATGCCCTGCACCAGGAGATGGGACGGCTGCTCGTCCCGCGCCGGATGTCGTGGCTCGTGGGGAGCGCCCGGCCCGAGTCGCTGCCCCCGCGGACGGACGGCGAGCTCACCCTCTTCAGCTACCCGCTGCTCGTCGACGACGGCCGGCAGTCGGTCGACGCCGACGAGCTGAAGGGGGCGCTCCACGAGGACCCGTTCGTCGAGCTGCACCCGGCCGACGCGGAGCGGCTCGGGCTCGCCGATGGCGACGCCGCCCGCCTTCGCACCGAGGCGGGGGAGGCGATGCTGCCGGTCCGGATCAGCGGGGGCATCGCGCCGGGCGCCGCGTTCGTGCCGTGGAACCAGGCCGGGTTCCGGGCGAACGCGCTGTTCTCCGGCGCGGCGCTCGCGAGCGTGACCCTCGAGGCCGCCGAGGCGGTCGTGGCCGAGGAGGCCGGCTAGATGCCCTTCGACGCCGGCAACTGGGCCGACTGGCTGATCCTCGTGGTCCGCGTGGCGATCGTCTTCGCCGCCCTGCTCGTCTCCGTGCTGCTGCTCATCTGGGTCGAGCGCAAGGTGGTCGCCGACATGCAGACCCGGCTCGGCCCCACGCGCGCCGGCCCGTTCGGCATCCTCGTCACGCTCGCCGACGGCATCAAACTGTTCTTCAAGGAGGGCATCACGCCGGCGATGGCCGACAAGCCCGTGTACCTGCTGGCGCCGATCGTCGGGCTGGTGCCCGCGTTCCTAGCGTTCGCCGTGGTCCCGTTCGGCTCGACCGTCCACCTCTTCGGCCGCGACATCCCGCTCCAGCTCGCCGACCTGAACATCGGCGTCCTCTACATCCTCGCGGTCACCTCACTCGGCGTGTACGGCGTGGTGCTGGCGGGGTGGTCGTCGGGGTCCACCTACCCGCTGCTCGGCGCCGTCCGCTCCACCGCGCAGATGATCTCGTACGAGATCAGCCTCGCCCTCGGGCTGGTCGCGGTGCTGATGTACGCCGGCACGATGCGGATGTCCGAGCTCGTGGCCCGCCAGGACTCCATCTGGAACGTCGTCCCGCAGTTCCCGGCGTTCCTGATCTACGGCGTCTCCGCGCTCGCGGAGTCGAACCGCGCGCCCTTCGACCTGCCCGAGGCCGAGACCGAGCTGGTGGCCGGGTTCCACACCGAGTACAGCGGCATCCGCTTCGCGATGTTCTTCCTCGCCGAGTACCTGCACATGATCACGGTGTCGGCGGTCGCGGTGACGGTGTTCTTCGGCGGCTGGCGCGGCCCGGCGCCCGATTTCGTGCCCTGGCTCTGGCCGATCCTGTGGTTCGTCCTCAAGGTGTCGGTGCTGCTGTTCGTGTTCATCTGGATCCGCGCGACCCTGCCCCGGTTCCGCTACGACCGCTTGATGCACCTCGGGTGGAAGGTGCTGATCCCGGCCGGCCTCGTCTGGGTGCTGGCGACCGGCGCCATCGTCGTGCTCCCCGACCTCTACGGCCGCGACCGCTTCTTCCGCTGGGCCGCGATCGCCGCCGGCGTCGCCCTGCTGATCTCGCTGGCGGCCCCCGTGTTCCAGAAGAAGCCGCCGGCGGACGCGAGCTCCGAGCAGCCGCAGGAGCGCGTCCCATGATCTGGGAGACGATGAAGGGCCTCGGGGTCACCTTCCGGAACATGTTCCGCAAGCCCGTCACGATCCCGTACCCCGACGAGGTGAAGGAGCTGCCGCCGCGCTCGCACATCGGGCGGCACCTGCTGAACAAGCACGACAACGGGCTCGAGAAGTGCATCGGGTGCGAGCTCTGCGCGTGGGCCTGCCCCGCCGACGCGATCTACGTGCAGGGCGAGGACAACGACCCCGCGAGCCCGGTCTCGGCGGGGGAGCGCCACGCGAGCGTCTATCAGATCAACTACCTGCGCTGCATCATGTGCGGCCTCTGCGTGGAGGCCTGCCCCACGCGGGCCCTGACGCTCACCTCCAGCTTCGAGCTGTCGTGGCAGAACCGCGAGGACGCGATCCTCGAGAAGGACCAGCTCCTCGAGCGGCCGCCGCCGCTCGGGACCGGCCCCGGGACGGAGCAGGGGTAGATGGGCGAGGTCATCACCTTCTGGATCACCGCGACGGTCAGCGTCGGCGCGGCCGCGTTCATGCTGTTCCAGCGGAACGCGGTGCACGCGGCGCTCTTGCTCATCCTCAACCAGTTCACGCTCGCGGTGCTCTTCGTGCTCCTCGACGCGCCGTTCCTCGCGGCCGTGCAGGTCATCGTGTACGCGGGCGCGATCATGGTCCTGTTCCTGTTCGTGATCATGTTCCTCGGGGTCGACCGCCGGGAGGTGCTGCGCGACCGCATCCGCCTCCAGCGCCCGGCCGCGATCGCGCTCTGGGTCTTCCTCGTGGCCGCCGTCATCTTCCTGATCCAGGTCGGCGTCGGGCTCTCGGAGCCGCGGCTGCCGCCGGCGAGCGGCGACAACGTCCGCGCGGTCGCCCGCGTGCTCTTCACCGACTTCGTCTTCCCGTTCGAGGTGACCTCGGTCCTGCTCATCGTCGCGGCGATCGCGGCGATGGTCCTCGCCCGCCGCACGGGCGAGGAGGAGGCGGAGACCCGGGCCGCGACGAGGTCCGCGCCGCCGCGGCCGGAGGAGCCGGTCTAGTGCCGATCGGCGCCTACCTCATCCTGTCGGGGGTCCTGTTCAGCATCGGGACGCTCGGCGTGCTCGTGCGCAAGAACGCGCTCGTGATCTTCATGTCGGTCGAGCTGCAGCTGAACGCGGTGAACCTGTCGCTCGTCGCCTTCGCGCGCCGCCTGGGCGAGGTCGACGGGCAGGTGCTCGCGTTCTTCTCGATGGTCGTGGCCGCCGCCGAGGTCGTCGTGGGCCTGGCCATCATCGTCTCGATCTTCCGCCGCCGGTCCTCCGCGGACGTCGACGAGGTGAGCGTGATGCGCTGGTGATGGGCTCGATCGTCGGGGCTCCGTCGTTCTCCACCGTGTGGCTGATCCCGACGCTGCCGTTGGCCGGGGCGGTGGTCCTGCTCCTGTTCGGCAAGCGTCTGCGGGGGATCGCCGGTGGGCTCGCGTCGCTCCTCGTCGGGCTGTCGTTCGCGATGGGCCTCAAAGCCCTCTTCGACCTGATGAGCCTCCCCGGTCACCTGCGCACCCACAGCGTCCACCTCTTCGACTGGATCTCGGTCGGCTCGTTCCAGGCCCCGGTCGAGCTGCGCATCGACCCGCTGTCGCTGGTGATGGTGCTCACCGTCACCGGCATCTCGTTCCTGATCCACGTGTACTCGATGGACTACATGCACGGCGACCCGCGCTCCACCCGCTACTTCGCGTACCTGAACCTCTTCGTCTTCTCGATGGTCATGCTCGTGCTGGCGAACAACTTCGTGCTGATGTACCTGGGCTGGGAGCTCGTGGGGCTCTGCTCGTACCTGCTCATCGCGTTCTGGTTCGAGAAGAAGGCGGCGGCCGACGCGGGCAAGAAGGCGTTCATCGTCAACCGCATCGGCGACGTCGGGTTCGCGATCGCGATCTTCCTCATCTTCACGGTCACGGGGTCGGTGCAGTTCGACGAGGTGTTCCGGCAGGCGCCCGGCATCGCGAGCGGCACCGCCACCGCGATCGCGCTCCTCATGTTCCTCGGCGCGGCGGGGAAGTCGGCCCAGCTCCCCCTGCACGTCTGGCTCCCCGACGCGATGGAGGGCCCCACGCCGGTCTCGGCCCTCATCCACGCCGCCACGATGGTGACCGCGGGCGTCTACCTCGTGGTTCGGACCCACGTGATCTTCGAGGCGTCGGGGGTCGCGCTGTTCGTGGTGGCCGTCGTCGGGACCATCACCGCGCTCTACGCGGCCACCTCGGCGCTCGGCCAGGACGACCTGAAGCGCGTGCTCGCGTACTCGACGATCAGTCAGCTCGGGTTCATGTTCCTGGCCGCCGGCGTCGGCGCGTACGCCGTCGCGATCTTCCACCTCGTGACCCACGCGTTCTTCAAGGCGCTCATGTTCCTCGGTGCCGGGAGCGTGATGCACGCGACCGGCGGCGAGATCGACATGAAGCGCCTCGGCGGGCTGTCCAAACGCATGCCGTGGACGGCGGCGCTGTTCGGCGTCGGCGCGCTCGCGCTCGCGGGCATCCCACCGCTGGCCGGGTTCTTCAGCAAGGACCAGATCCTCGCCTCCGCGTACGAGGCCGGCCGGATGTGGCTGTGGGTCCTCGCGCTGGTGGCCGCCGGTTTCACGGCCTTCTACGCGACCCGCGCGTTCGTCCTCACGTTCCTGGGCTCGCCCCGCTCGAACCTCGACCCGCACGAGTCCCCGCCGCTGATGACGATCCCGATGACCGTGCTGGCCGCGGGCGCGGCCCTCGTGGGCCTGCTCGGTCTCTCCGCGACGACCGGCCGCATCCAGGGGTTCCTCGGGCTCGCCCACGCCGCCGAGCACGAGGCCGCCCTCGGAGCCGTCCCCCTCGCCGTCATCGCCACCCTCGTCTCGATGGGGGGCATCCTGCTCGGCTGGTGGATCTACGGGTCGGGCGGGATCGACTGGGCGGCGCTCCGCGTCCGGCACGCGATGATCCAGCGCACGCTCGCGCGCGGGTGGTACCTCGACGACGTCTACGGCGCGCTCCTGGTCCTTCCCGGGAAGGCCGCCGCTGCCTTCATGGCCTACGTGTTCGACAAGAGGGTGATCGACGGCGCGGTGAACGGGCTGGGGGAGGGCTTCGGGCGCCTCGCGACGATCGGCCGCCGGGTGCAGAGCGGCTTCGTCCGCACCTACGCGCTCGCGTTCCTCTCCGGGGCGGTCTTCCTCCTCATCCTGGTGCTCGCGAGGAGCTAGATGGACTTCCCCTGGCTGACCGTGACGGCGTTCGCCCCCCTGATGGGGCTCGTCGTGCTGGCGCTGCTGTCCGTGGGCGCCGGCCGCCGTCGCGAGACCGACGCGCTGGAGCCCGGCGTGGACCTTTCGCTCAACGGATCCGGCCGCTCACCGGGCCTCAGCCGCGACGCCCTGTGGCGCTGGGGCACGCTCGCCGTCACGGCCGCGACGTTCGTGGTCTCGCTCGGCATCCTCGGCGCGTTCGAGACGTCGGAGGCCGGGTTCCAACTGGTCGAGCGCGCCCGGTGGGTCGAGGCGCTCAACTTCCAGTACCTGCTGGGCGTCGACGGCATCAGCCTGTTCATGGTCCTGCTCACCACGTTCCTCATGCCGCTCGCGGTGCTCGCGTCGTGGAAGGTGACCGACCGCGTGCCGTACTTCATGGCCTCGCTCCTCCTGCTCGAGACCGCGCTCCTCGGGTCCTTCCTCTCCCTCGATCTGCTCCTCTTCTTCGTCTTCTTCGAGGGGATGCTCTTTCCGATGTACCTGATCATCGGCATCTGGGGCTACGAGCGCCGCGTGTACGCGGCGGTGAAGTTCTTCCTGTTCACGATGGCGGGGTCGGCGCTGCTGCTCGTCGCGATCCTGTTCCTCTACTTCCGCTCCGGCTCGCAGCTCGGCGGCGCCACGTTCGACCTGCAGGCGCTGCAGGAACTCGAGCTGCCGGTCGCGACCGCGCGCTGGCTGTTCCTCGCGTTCTTCCTGGCGTTCGCGGTGAAGGTCCCGCTCTTCCCGCTCCACACCTGGCTGCCCGACGCGCACACCGAGGCGCCGACGGCGGGGTCGGTGATCCTCGCCGGCGTCCTGCTGAAGATCGGCGCCTACGGCCTGATCCGGTTCAACCTGGGGCTCTTCCCCGAGGCGTCCTCCTACTTCCGGAACCTCGTCCTCGCGCTCGCGGTCACGGGCATCCTCTACGGGGGGATCGTCGCGCTGATCCAGCGCGACCTGAAGCGCCTCGTCGCCTACTCGAGCGTCTCGCACCTCGGGTTCGTGGTGCTCGGCATCTTCGCCGGCACGCTCCAGGGCATGTCGGGCGGCGTGATCCAGATGGTGAACCACGGCCTGTCCACCGGCGCGCTGTTCCTGCTGGTCGGCATGCTCTACGACCGGACGCACACGCGCGACATCGACTCGATGGGCGGGCTCGCGAAGCAGACGCCGGTCCTCGCCGGCTTCTTCCTCGTGGTGGCACTGTCGTCGCTCGCGCTCCCGGGCCTGAACGGGTTCATCGGCGAGTTCCTGGTGCTCGGCGGCACGTTCTTCGCCCACCGGCCGTTCGCGATCTTCGCCGCCTTCGGGATGGTGCTGGCGGCGATCTACCTGCTCTGGGCCTACCAGCGCGTGATGCACGGCGAGGCGAGGCCCGAGCACGCCGGCCTCGCCGACCTCTCGATCCGCGAGTACGCGATCCTCGTGCCGATCGTCGCCCTGATCGTCGCGATCGGCGTCTTCCCGAAGCCGTTCCTCGACCGGATCCAGCCGTCGGCCGATCGCGCCGCGAAGGTGATCCAGGTCGTGCCGCAGCCGACGCCGATCGAGGCCGCCGGAGGGGGAGGCTAGATGCCGCCGATCGACGCGCCGCGGATCGCCCTCGTCCCGATCCTCCCCGAGATCATCCTTGTGGGGACGGCGATCCTCATCATGCTGATCGACGCGGCCCGTCCCGCGCGCGACCATCGCCCCGCCGCTCTCCTGGCGCTCGCCGGTATCGCCGGGTCGGCCGCGGCCGCCCTCGCGCTCTGGAACTGGGGCGGCGAGGCGACGGTCCTGGGCCACACGGTCGCCACCGACCGCTTCTCGGTCTTCTTCCGGCTCGTGATCCTCGCGAGCGCGGCGATCGCGACCGTGCTCGCCACGCACTACCTGCGGCGGACGGGGGAGGGCAAGCCCGAGTTCTTCACGCTGCTCCTGTTCTCGACCGCGGGGATGACGCTGCTCGCCGCCGCCGCGGACCTCATCGTCGCGTTCCTCGCCCTCGAGCTGCTGTCGCTGTCGCTCTACGTGCTCGCGGGCTACTCGCTCCGGCGGCTCACCTCGCAGGAGGCCGGGATGAAGTACTTCCTCTTGGGGGCGTTCTCCTCGGCCTTCTTCCTCTACGGCATCGCGCTCGCCTACGGCGCCTCCGGCACGACGAGCCTGAACGGCATCGGCCGGGCATTGTCGGGGCAGACCGGCGAGCTGGGCCTCGCGCTCGGGGCCGGGGCGCTGCTCCTCGTCGGCTTCGCCTTCAAGGTGGGCGCGGTCCCGTTCCACATGTGGACCCCCGACGTCTACCAGGGCGCGCCGACGCCCGTCACCGCGTTCATGTCGGCCGGGACGAAGGTCGCGGGGTTCGCCGCGCTCCTCCGGGTCACCGCGTCGGCGCTCGGCCCGGTCTCGTGGGACATCTCCCCGGCGCTCTGGTGGCTGGCGGTCCTCTCGATGGTGGGTGGCTCCCTGCTCGCGATCGCGCAGACCGACGTGAAGCGGATGCTCGCCTACTCCTCGATCGCGCACGCGGGGTTCGTGCTCGTGGGCGTGACGGCCGCGAACCAGGCCGGTATCTCCGGCGCGATGTTCTACCTCGCCGCGTACGCGGCGATGATCCTCGGTGCGTTCGGGGTGGTGATGCTCGTCTCCGGCGTGGGCGAGGAGCGCACGTCGCTCAGCTCCTACGCGGGGCTCGTGCGCCGGAGCCCGCTCCTCGCGGGGCTGATGGCGCTGTTCCTGCTCTCCCTGGCCGGCATCCCGCCGACCGCCGGCTTCATCGCGAAGGTGCTCGTGTTCGGCGCCGCGATCGAGGCGGGGCAGACCGAGCTGGTCATCGTGGGTGTGCTCGCGTCGGTCGTGGCCGCCTTCTTCTACATCCGGCTCATCGTGCTCGCGTACATGCAGGACCCCGAGGAGGCGGGCCTGCTCTCGGTCGAGCCCCTTCCGGCGATGGCGGTGGCCGTCACGGGGGTGCTCACGCTGCTGTTCGGCGTGCTCCCGGGCATCCTCCTGAACGTGCTGAAGTCGGCGTCCGTGCTTCGCTTCTGACCCGCGGGATACCATCACCCCCATGAGCAGGGACGCGAAGCCGGAGCTGGTGGCCCCCGACCCCCAGCTCGACGCGCGGGTGGCGAGCGGGCTGGACCAGGTGGAGGCGTTCCTGGAGTCGTCGCTGGGCGCCGACGTGCCGCTCGTCTCCGACGCGGCCCTGCACCTGCTCGCCGCCGGAGGGAAGCGGTTCCGCCCGATGCTCGTGCTGCTCAGCAGCCACCTCGGCGACCCCGCCGACCCGCGCCTCATCGCCGGGGCCGCCGCGATCGAGCTCACGCACCTGGCGAGCCTGTACCACGACGACGTGATCGACGAGGCCGACTCGCGGCGCGGCGCGCCGTCGGTGAACGCGAGATGGGGGAACACGGTCGCGGTCCTCACCGGCGACTACCTGTTCGCCCGGTCGTCGGAGATCTCCGCCGAGCTGGGGACCGACGTGTCGAAGCTGCTCGCCGCGACGATCGCGCAGGTCTGCCAGGGCCAGATCCTCGAGGCGCAGGTGACCGGCCGCGTCGACGTGGCCGAGGCCGAGTACCTCGAGGTGATCCGAAGGAAGACCGCCGCCCTGATCGCGACCTCGTGCCGCCTTGGCGGGATGCTGGCGGGGGTGGACCCGCCCGGCGTCGAGCGCCTGACCCGCTTCGGCCGCGCGCTCGGGATGGCGTTCCAGCTCTCCGACGACATCATGGACATCACCGAGGACGAGGCGGCGCTCGGCAAGGAGCCGGGCGTCGACCTGAAGGAGGGCGTCTACACGCTCCCGGTCATCCACGCGCTGAAGGGCGACGACGGTCGCCTCCGGGCCCTGCTCGCCGAGGGCCCGCCCTCGGGCGAGCGCCTCCGGGCCGCGCTCGACCTCGTCCGCACCGACGGCGCGCTCGACCGGGCCCGCGAGGCAGTCTCCGCCGAGGTGGGGCAGGCGGTCGACGAGGCGGAAGGCCTTGAGGCCGGCCCGGCTCGGGAGGCCCTCACCCACCTCGCGAGGTTCCTCGCGGAGCGCTGCGGCGCCCGCGAATAGCGGAGTCCGAGAGTTGCTCCGCCCCTCAGCTCACTCGGGGCCAGAAAGTCGGTTTCTGGAGCCATATCAGCGACGTTCGTGTGCCATACTGTAGGACATCCAGGATGACAAACACAATCCTGTGATTCTGGAGGGAGGTGGGGATGGCGGCGCTAACCTTGCGGCTGGAGTCTGCTCTGGCGTCCGCGGGGCTGGATCATGGCGATCTTGCCCGGGTCGTCGGGGCCACTACGAGGACGGTCTCCCGATGGCTCCGTCGCGAGGTCTCGCCACGCCCGGACGCTCGGGAACGACTGCTGGAGTTCCTCGCCGTCGTTGAGCGTCTCTCTGCGACCCTTCGCCCGGAACCGGCGCACGACTGGCTCTTCACGCCGAACGCCGCTCTTGGTCACCACAAGCCGGCAGAGCTCTTGCGGGAAGGCCGCTACCGTGAGGTTCTTGCCGCGATCGATGCCCTCGGCGAGGGCGTCTTCGTGTAGTGCCGGACCTCCCTCTCATCGAGGCCGTCGACTCGTTTCCGAGGGCGGGGTATCAGGGGCAAGCATTTCGGCATCTGGGTCCGCGATACTCACCCCTCAACGCCGAGGGTGCCCGCATCCACGGGGGGCGTTGGAATCCCCCTGAGAGCTTCCCAACGCTCTACTTGGGGCTTGACCGCGAAACGGTCGTCGGTGAGTTCTATCGACTCGCTCGACATCAGTCGATGCCTCCCGCAGCCCTTCTCCCGAGGCGGCTCTACACGTATCGGACCGAGCTCACCGGCGTCCTCGACCTCACCACGGTTGAGGCTCTGTCCAGGGTGGGCCTTTCACTAGACGACATCCGTTCGGAGGATCCGTCGGCTTGCCAGGGAGTTGGAGAGGCCGCCCACTACGTGGGTTTCGAGGCGGTTCGTGCCTCCTCGGCTACCGGCAGCGGTGAGGTGGTCGCCGTCTTCTACGACCGGCTCACCGGCGATGCCGTTGTTGAGCCTGTCGGCTTCGAGGAATGGACGACGCTTCCGTCGGCGCACTCGCGCGATCGCCCTCCTCCGGATCTCGACTGAAGCGCGGCCCGCGTCACAGCACGAACGCGCGGCGGTAGCGGCGCACGAGCAGCCACTGCACTCCGACGATCGCTGCCGTCACCGCGAACATCACGAGCGTCGCGGCGGCGGCGTACCCATAGCGGAGGAACTCGAACGCGTTCTCGTACGCGAACAGGGGGAGGTAGGTCGTCGAGTTCGGCGGCGGGCCGCCCCCGGTGACGATGAGCGCGGGGACGAAGCTCGCCTGCATCGAGAACACCGTGTCGCGGAAGAGCAGGAGGAGCAGCGTGGGCGCCATGAGCGGGAGCGTCACCTTGCGGAACACCCGCAGAGGCGACGCGCCCTCGACGGACGCGACCTCGTACAGCTCCTCGGGCAGCTCCTGGCGGGTGGCCAGCGCCACCAGGAACCCCTCACCGATGGTGAACGCGCTCATCAGCACGACCGCGGCCTGCGCCGACGTCGGGTCCGAGAGCCAGTTCTTCGCCCCGATGCCGACCGCCTCGAGCAGGAGGTTCAGCGGCCCGTAGAGCGGGTTCAGGATCCACAGCCACACGAGGCCGTAGGCGACGTCGGGGATGACCGTCGGGATCCACGCCGCCGTGCGGTACGCGCCGACGCCGCGGAACCGCCGGTGCAGCAGGAGGGCGAGGCCGAGCGCGCCCAGAAGCCGCAGCGGTACCGCCCACGCCGCGAACGACAGCGAGTTCCGCAGCGAGATGCGGAACAGGCCGTCGCCGGCGAGCTCGCGGAAGTTGTCGAGCCCGGTGAACTCGGGCGGCGTGATGAGGTCCCAGTCGAACAGCGACATCGCGAACGTCACGATGCCGGGGACGAGGATCAGGACCGTGAGGCCCAGCAGGTAGGGAGAGAGCAGCAGGAAGAGCCGGCGGCGCTCGGTCACCGCGCGTGCACCAGCGTCCGTCCCGTGTCGGCGTCGAACACGCAGGCGTCGGCGGGGTCGAAGCCCACCCTGGCGGTCTCGCCCAGGGCGACCGCCGCGTCGGCGGCCGTGCGCGCGATCACGGTGAGCTCTCCCGTCCACAGGTGCACGTAGCGCTCGCTCCCGGCCGTCTCCACGAGCCGGACCTCGGCCCGGGCGCCGTCGCCGATCCGCACCCGCTCGGGCCGCACGCCCACCTCGAGGCGGCCCGAGAGCCCCGCCACCTCGGGACGGTCGACGAGGAACGGCCCCGCTCGCAGCGCGGCGCCGTCGCGCACGGCCGGCAGCAGGTTCATCGGCGGGCTCCCGAGGAAGCGGGCCACGAAGCGCGTGGCCGGCCGCCGGTAGACCTCGTCGGGCGTGCCCACCTGCTCGAGAGCCCCCTCGCGCATGATCCCCACCCGGTCGCCCATCATGAGCGCCTCCACCTGGTCGTGGGTCACGTAGAGCATCGTGCTCCCGAGGCGGCGGTGGAGCCCCGCGATCTCGGCCCGCATCTCCACGCGGAGCTGCGCGTCGAGGCTGGAGAGCGGCTCGTCGAGCAGGAACACCTCCGGCTCCCGCGCGAGCGCCCGCGCGAGCGCCACACGCTGCCGCTCGCCGCCCGAGAGCTGCGACGGCTTCCGGTCGAGTAGCTCCCCGCAGCCCGCGAGCCTGGCCGCCGAGTGCGCGCGCTCGCGGGCCGCCTCCCGGTCCATCCCACGCGAGCGCAGGCCGAACACGATGTTCTCCTCGGCGGTGAGGTGGGGGAACAGGGCGTAGGACTGGAAGACCATCGCCACGTTGCGCTTCCCGGGCGGAAGGTCGGTCACGTCGCGGCTCCCGATGAAGAGGCGCCCTTCGTCGGGGCGCTCGAGCCCCGCCGCCACGCGAAGGGCCGTGGTCTTCCCGCACCCCGACGGGCCCACGAGCACGAGGAGCTCGCCCTGGGCCACCTCGACGTCGAGCCCCCGCAGGGCGGTGACGGCCCCGAAGGCCTTCCCGACGTCCCGGAAGGCGAGGCCGCCCATCAGGCGCGGGCCCGGGCGAAGATCGACCGGGTGGCGTCGTCGATCGACCGGGCCACCTCGCTCGCCGGCACCCCTTCGTACAGCCCCAGCTCGAGCAGCTGTTCGGCCGCCTCCTCGATCTCGGGCCAGGTCGAGATGGACGGCACCCGGCGGATGACCGGGATGGTGTCGATGAACACCTGCGAGCTGGCCGGGTCGGCCGAGGGGTCGAGGAACGCCTCCGACGTCGAGACCTCGATCAGCGACGGGACCGTGCGCCCCGACGCCGCGGTGATCGCCTGCCCCTCGGGGCCGAGCGCGAACTCCGCGAAGGTCCACGACGCGCCCTTCTTCTCCGAGCCTTCGGTCAGGCAGTACGCGTCGGCGTGCAGGATGCCCGCCTGCTCGTCGAACACGGGCAGCGGCGCGACGTCCCACGTGAAGTCGGTGATCGTCCGGAACAGCGGCGTCGAGCGGCGCGAGGAAAGCACCATCGCGAGCCCGCCGTTCAGGAACCGGGACTCGTCGTCCTCGGACTCGACCTCCTGCTCGTCGGGGATCACCTGGTGGACCAGTCGGAGGTCGAAGAACGCCTGGAGTGCCTCCTGCGCCTCCGGGGTGTCGAGCGTGAACCGCGTGGGCCGATCGGGGTCGTCGACGATCTCGCCGCCGTTCGACCACACGAACGGCGCGATCCGGATGACGGACGGCCCGGCGCCGAGGCCGTAGACGTCGGTCGTGCCGTCCCCGTCGGTGTCCCGCGTCAGCGCGAGCGCGCGCTCGACCATCTCGTCCCAGGTCCATCCCGCCGTGGGCTCGGGGACGCTCGCCTCGGCGAACAGGTCCTTGTTGTAGTAGGTGACCAGGCTCGAGATGTTCTGGGGCAGGCACGTCTGCTCGCCCTCGAACACGAACGCGTCCATCGCGACCTCGTAGAAGTCCTCACGCTCGAAGACGTCGGAGCCCTCCAGGTACGGCCCCAGCGGCTCCAGCACGCCCCGTGTCGCGAACTGACCGTAGTACCGGTAGTTCATCAGGAACAGGTCGGGTGGCTGCCCGCCGGCGAACGACGTCGACAGCCTCGCGATCAGGTCGTCGCGGTCGCTGGTCACGATGAGGTTCACGTCGACGTCGGGCTCCCGCGCCTCGAACGCGGCGATCAGGTTCTCGTAGGCGACGATCTCCTCGGGGTCCCCGAAGACCATGAAGTCGATGGTGCCGGCGTCGTCGGTGGCGCCGTCCGCGCCGCCGGCGCACGCGGCGAGGAGGGGTGCCACGAGCAGCAGGCCGAGCCGTGTCATCGCCCGAGCCATCCCGCCTCGCGGTGCTCGTGCAGGAAGAACCGCTGGGCGTACAGGAACGCGATCACCACCGGGGCGCTCGCCGCCACCGCGCCGGCGAGGAACAGCGGCGCGTCCTGGGGCCCGAGCGTCGAGAGCGCCCGCAGCCCGAGCGGCACCGTGAACTTCGCCTCGTCGAACAGGTAGATCAGGGGGTCGAGGAAGTTCCCCCAGGTGAACACGAACGCGAGCACGCCGACCGCCACGGTGACGGGGCGAACGAGCGGCATGGCCACCCGCCGCCAGATCGCGAACGGGGTCAGCCCCTCGAGGCGCGCGGCGTCGAACAGGTCGCCGGGGAGCCGCCGGAAGCTCCAGGCGAAGATGAGGACGTACAGCGGCGAGGTCCCGAGCAACGCGGGGGCCCAGAGCGGGACGAAGGTGTCGGTGAGCCCGAGCACGCGGAACATCGTGAAGCGCGGGACGAGCAGCGCCGTGGCCGGGATCATCAGCGCGACGAGTGAGGCTCCCACGAGAACCCCGGCCGCGCGGCCCCCAAGCCGCGAGATCGCGAACCCCGCCCACGACGCCACCAGCACCGTCAGCGGCACGGCCACCACCACCACGATCAGCGAGTTCAGCATGTAGCGAGGGATGTCGACGAGGTCGAAGGCCGCCGGGTAGCTCGCGAGCGAGGGGCTCGACGGGATGAGCTCCGCCCCCCGCGGCGGCGCCCCCGGCTCGCGGAGCGACCCCGCGACCATGATCCACAGCGGCAGCACGAAGACGATCGAGGCGAGCAGCGCCGGAAGGTGGCGCCGGCCGCCGGACTCGATCGGGCGGTCCGTGGGCATGCCGAGACTCTACGGGAGGACGCCGGCCGCTACACTTCGCCGCGTGCGCTTGGGTCTCATCGCTCTCGTCGCCGCCGCGACGGCCTCCGCCTGCTCGCCGGGCCTCCCCGAGTGCGACCCGCCGCCCGCGCCGCTCGCGAGCGCCCCGGACCTTCCGCCGGGGTTCCCGACGCCGGATCTCATGACCTTCACGCTCCAGCGCGAGGCCGGTCCCTCCTCGGTGGTCGAGGGCTACTGGTCCGGGGACCTCGAGGAGGCCTACGAGGGCTGGCGCGCAGCGTTCCCCGCCGCCGGCTACGGCGTCACGTTCGACGAGGTCGAGACGAACGACGCCGAGGTCAACTTCGCCGGCGGCGAGACCACCGGGCAGGTCAAGATGGTCCAGACGTGCGCCGGCCGCGTCACCACGAGCATCATCATCCGTCCCGACTGACGCCTCCCGCGGCGACGGGAGCCGACGTCGCGGCCGGGCATCCGTCGCCGGCCGGGACGGCCGCCCGGAAGACACGCGGCCCCCGCGAGCGAAGCTCGAACGCGAAGCCGCCGTCGTCCTCGGTTCGGGTCGAGCGGACCGACCGGTAGCCATGGGCGCCGGAGGCCCGGGCCCTGAGCCGCACACGCTGCTTCGCCACGCAGCCAGCCGGCCCCTCCACGAGCCCTGCCAGCCGGACCACCCGGCGGATCCCGGGCGCGCCCCGGCCCGCCCAGAGCGTCACGCCGCGATCCCGCGGCTCGGGGTCGGGCTCGGGCGAGGGCGACGGCTCGGGTGCCGGGGGCGGGCCCTCGGGATCCGGCGACGGCTGCGGGCTCGGCTGCGGCGACGGCTGCGGGCTGGCCGAGGGCGACGGCTCCGGGCTCGGCGGGGGCGACGGCTCCGGGCTGGCCGACGGCGACGGCGACGGCGACGGCGAAGGCGACGGCTCCGGGTCGGGGGACGGCTGCGGGTCGGTCGGGCACTCGGGCGGGGGCGTTCCCACCGAGGTGCACATCGACAGGGCCGGCCCGGGGCCCACCTGCTGGGGCCCGAGCGTGACCCGCTCCTGCCGGCCGTTCACCCGGAAGCGCACGACGACCAGGACGTTCCCGCCGCCGGCGATCGAGGTCTCCACGCTGTAGCAGGGGTCGCCGCAGCCCTCGTGAGAGATGGGGCGGGCGACGAGAGAGACGGCGGCGGGGTCCGCCTCCACGCAGACCTCGGGGTCGGCGACGGGCCCGAGCGTCACCCCCTCGGCTCCGAGACGGACCGAGAGGTGGTCGGCATCCGGGGCCTCGCACGGTCCCTGGGCCGAGGCGCCGGACGGGGGAGCCAGGGCCCCGGCGAGGGCGAGGGCGAGCGCTGCGGCTGCCAGAGGGCGACGGGTTCGGTCCGACATGATGCTCCTTCCGGTTGCGCGGGCCCCGAGTCCGGAACCCGGGAGACGGAGCCCGGCCCCGTGGCCGGGCTCCGTCCGGGGCGGGCTGCTACTGGGTGCAGATCTTGACCAGCTCGATCAGCTGGTCCTGCGCGGCGGCGCCGTCATTGTCGACGAGCGTGTCGCCCATGCTCCCCTCGGTGGGCTCGAACTGGCCGGTGGTGCTGTCGAACGTCCACTCGGTGAACGAGTACAGGACCGACACGTAGGCGTCGGCGGCACCGAGCGCCTCGGCCGCGATCGAGACCTTCATGTCGGTCCCGGGGCACGAGTAGCCGGTCTTCTCCAGGACGAGGCCGCCGTTGGCCTGCACGTCGGCCAGGTTGTCCCAGGCGAGCCTGACGACCTGGTCGGTCCGTCCGGCCGTGGACACCTGCTGGCCGAGGATCTCCAGCACGGCCCCCTGCGTGTCGGGAAGCGGCAGGCTGTAGGCGCCGTGGTTGCGCACCGCGGCCGTTGCGCCGCCGCTCAGCATCGTCGCGAGGGCCACCGCGGCGAGGGCGGCCGCGGCCATCTTGCGGGTCTGGTGGAACATCGTTACCTCCTTGTGCTCTGGGGGCCGTTGGCCCCGTGGTCGGTGTGTGCCGAGCCGCCGGGCGGCTCGCTCGAACAGGTGCCGGTTCGAGACGGCTCACTGCGGGGATCCGGCCGTGCCACCTCCTTTCCGGGCGAGCTCCTTGGCCCGCACCACGTCGGGGTCGCGAGCATCGAGGGGAAGCACCGATGGCCTCCTGGTCCGGCGACTGACCGGCTTCCTGATCCGGATCCGTGGCATCGCTTCCCTCCTCTCCGTCGCGTCTGCGGTTCGGGACTCCGACCCGTGGACCGGGTCCGCGTCCTCCAACCGAACGGCGTGAGAACGCCGTGCACGATGCGGAGGGGGAACGGAACGCTGCGGGGGTCGGCGCGGAACGCGCCGGGGGAGGTGCCCGGGGCGTGTGAAGTTCGGCGTCACGCGCCGGGGATCGGGGCGCGGATCATCGGGCATGCGCGAGTGGCCCCGGCGCCGATTTCAGGGCGCCCAACCCCCCTTGCTAGAATCCCGCTCGAGAAAAGATTCACAAGCTATGGACCTCTACCTTCGTTCCTACGGCACGCTCGTCGGGCTGACCCTCGCCGGCGCGGGGTTGGTCGCTGTCGCCGTGCTCCTCGCTCGGATGATCGCCCCCCGCCGCCAGCTCCCCGAGAAGCTCACGACCTACGAGTGCGGGATCGACCCGGTGGGGGAGGGATGGTCGCAGAGCCAGATCCGCTACTACATCTACGCCTTCCTGTTCGTGATCTTCGACGTCGAGAGCGTGTTCCTGTTCCCCTGGGCCGTCGTGTTCGACCGGCTCGGCTGGTTCGCGGTGGTCGAGATGAGCATCTTCATCGTGATCCTCGGCGTGGGCCTGCTCTATGCCTGGAAGAAGGGGGTCCTGCGGTGGACCTGATCCACGAGCGGAGGGGCGCCTGAGATGGGCCTGCTGGACAAGGTCCCGATGCCCCAGCCGGTCAAGTTCCTGCTGAACTGGGGCCGCCGCTACTCGCTGTGGGTCATGAACTTCGGCCTCGCGTGCTGCGCGATCGAGCTGATCGCGGCCTCCACCTCAAAGCACGACTTCATCCGCCTCGGCGTGATCCCCGTCGCCCACGGCCCGCGCCAGGCCGACCTGCTCGTGGTCGCCGGCACCCTCACCGACAAGATGGCCCCTGCGCTGAAGCGGGTCTACGACCAGATCCCCGACCCGAAGTACGTGATCTCCTTCGGCGCCTGCTCGAACTGCGGCGGCCCGTACTGGGACTCGTACTCCGTCACCAAGGGCGTCGACCAGATCCTCCCCGTCGACGTCTACGTGCCGGGCTGCCCGCCCCGGCCCGAGGCGCTGCTGCAGGGGATCCTGAAGCTCCAGGAGAAGATCGCCAACGAGGACATCAGGGAGAAGTGGAGTGGCAAGCTCACCGTCCCCAGCTGAGATCGTCCAGCGGCTCCGCGCCCAGCTCGGTGAGGACGTCACCGAGACGAGCGAGCCGCATGGGCAGGCCGTCGTCCGGGTGAAGCCCGAGCGTTACCGCGAGCTGGTGCAAACGCTCCGCGACGACGCCGAGCTGGCCTTCGACTTCATCGACTTCGTCGCCGGGGTCGACCTGCAGGACGAGGGGTTCGACGTCGTGACCCAGCTCTTCTCGACCTCCCACCACGGCCACGTGCGGGTGAAGGTCCGCTGCGACCGCGAGGACCCGACCTGCCCCTCCATCCACGACCTCTACCCGGGCGCCGACTGGCACGAGCGCGAGACCTGGGAGCTCTTCGGCATCCGCTTCGACGGCCACCCCGGCCTTCTGAAGCTGCTGCTGCCCGAGGAGTTCGAGGGCTTCCCGGGGCGCAAGGACTTCGTGCTCATGAGCCGCGTGGCCAAGCCGTGGCCGGGCGCCGTCGAGGGCGAGGAGGAAGAGGAGTGATCGCCGCCGGCTTCATCGACACCTTCTTCAACAACTTCTGGCTCGCCGCCGGGACCAAGGTGATCCTGGTCATGGGCTTCTTCCTGACCGCACCGATGGTGGTCGGCTACGCCGAGCACAAGATCCTGGCCCACATGCAGCACCGGCTGGGCCCGATGGAGGCCGGGAAGTTTCACGGATGGGCCCAGCTCATCGCCGACGGCGTGAAGTTCATCCAGAAGGAGGACATCATCCCGAGCGCCGCCGACCGCTGGGTGTTCACGTTCGCCCCAGCGGTGTTCCTGGTCCCGGTGATCCTCACGTTCATCGTGGTGCCCTTCGGCCCCACCATCTGGATCGAGGACCTCGACGTCGGCCTGTTCTTCCTGATGTCGGTCTCGACGGTCTCCGTCGTTGGCGTGCTGATGGCCGGCTGGGCCTCGGCGAACAAGTTCTCGCTGATCGGCGCGCTCCGCGCCGCCGCCCAGCTCATCGCCTACGAGCTGCCGCTCATCCTGGCCGCCGTGGCGGTCGCGATGCTCGCCGGCTCGCTGTCGCTCGTGAGCATCACCGAGGCGCAGAACGGCTTCTGGTACATCCTGGTGCAGCCCCAGGGCTTCCTGATCTTCGTGATCGCCTCGCTGGCCGAGCTGGTGCGAACGCCGTTCGACATGCCGGTCGCCGACTCCGAGATCATCTTCGGCGCCTACACCGAGTACACCGGCATGAAGTTCGCCTTCTTCCTGCTCGCCGAGTACGCGGGGATCGTGGTGCTGGCGGCGGTCGCCTCGGTGCTCTACCTGGGCGGCTACCTCCCCCCGCCGGCCCTCGGCTTCCTGCCCGGGTTCATCTGGATGTCGGCGAAGATCGGCGGGCTGAGCTTCCTCATCATCTGGCTGCGGGCCACCTACCCGCGGCTCCGGGAGGACCAGCTCCAGCGGTTCTCCTGGATCGTGCTGATCCCCCTCTCGCTCGCGAACATCCTGATCACCGCCGTCGTCAAGGTGGCGGTCTCGTGAGGCGAACCTGATGGCGACCGAGACCGACCGCATCGACGAGAACGAGCGGCCGCCGCGCGCCCTTCCGGGCATCGGGCTCCTCAAGGGGCTTCTCGTCACCCTGAAGCACCTCATGTCCCGCTCGATCACCCAGCAGTACCCGCACGAGAAGCCGGTCCTGCCGCCTCGGACGCGGGGGGTCATCGCGCTGAAGCAGGAGAACTGCACGGTGTGCTGGAAGTGCTCGCGCGAGTGCCCCGACTGGTGCATCTACATCGAGTCGCACAAGGAGTCGCACGAGCCCGCCTCGGGCGGCCGGGCGCGCTCGGCGAAGGTGCTCGACCGCTTCGCGATCGACTTCGCCCTCTGCATGTACTGCGGCATCTGCGTCGAGGTGTGCCCGTTCGACGCGCTGTTCTGGAGCCCGGAGTTCGAGTACTCCACCTACGAGATCAGCGAGCTGACCCACGAGAAGGAGAAGCTCGACGAGTGGACCTACAAGGTGCTGCCGCCGCCCGAGCTCGAGGAGGGCGCGATGCCGCCGCAGGAGGCCGAGCCTCCCGAGGTGGCCGCCGTCACCATCGCGCAGCCGGCCGCCGCGTCCGTCGCGTCGCCGTCCCCGGCGGCAGCTTCCCCGGCGCCCGCTCCGGCCGCGGAGGCCGGTCCGCCCGCAGCCGCTCCGGCTCCTCGGGTCGAGGTCGAGCCCGACGCGGCGACCTACGAGCGCGTGCTGAAGGAGCAGATCGACAAGGGCGTCAACCCCCGCGTCGCCGAGGGGCGCGCGAAGGCCGCCGCCGTCCGGGCCGCCCGCGAGAAGGCCCAGGAGGGTGGGGGGTGACCTGGCAGGAGTGGTTCTTCACCGTCCTGGCCCTGATCGGGCTGGGAGCGGGCGCTCGCCTCGTGACGGCCAAGAACGTCGTGCACGCGGCCCTCTACCTCGTCGTCACGCTGGCCATGGTGGGCGCGGTCTACCTCCTTTTGGGGGCCGAGTTCGTCGCCTGGGTGCAGGTGCTGATCTACGTGGGCGCGATCGTCGTCCTCCTGCTCTTCGGGCTCATGCTCACGCGGGCCCCGATCGGTCGTGAGGCGCTCGACAACCAGCAGCGGGTGCTCGCCGGCATCGTCGCGGTCGGCATCATCGTGGGCCTGGTCTTCCTGATCGACGGGGCGTTCCGCGGCGAGCGGATCGACACGGCCGCCGCCACCACGACCGCCGAGACGGGCAGCAGCATCTTCACGACGTTCGTGATGCCGTTCGAGGTCGTCTCGTTCCTGCTCCTCGCCGCGCTCATCGGCGCGGTCGTCCTCGCCCGGAAGGAGGACCCCGAGTGATCCGCCTTCCCCTCGTCCTCTTCTTCTCGGCCGGCCTGTTCGGGATCGGGGTCTACGGGGTGCTCGCGCGGCGGAACGCGGTCCTCGTCCTCATGTCGATCGAGCTGATGCTGAACGCGGTCAACCTGAACCTCGTCGCCTTCTCCCAGTACCTCCAGGACGTCGCGCTCTCGGGCCAGATCTTCGCGCTGTTCGTCATCACCGTCGCCGCCGCCGAGGTCGGGATCGGCCTCGCGATCGTGATCCTCATCTTCCGCAACCGCGAGACCGTCAACGTCGACGAGATCGACCTCCTGAGATGGTGAGCACGTGATCGAGAACGCCTGGATCATCCCGCTCATCCCGCTGGCGTCCTTCTTCCTCATCACCTTCTTCGGCAAGCGCGAGCCGGCCCGCGGCGCCGGCATCGGCATCCTCTCGACCGGCACCGCGTTCCTGCTCGGGCTGATCACGTTCTTCCAGCAGGTCGGGGGCGCGGGCGAGGCGGTGGTCCGGAGCTGGCGCTGGTTCGAGATCGGCGGCCTGCACCTCGAGATCGGCACCAACATCGACGGCCTCGCCGCCGTGATGCTGGTTGTGGTCACCACGGTGTCGCTCCTCGTCCACATCTACTCGCTCGGCTACATGCGCGGGGACCGCCGGTTCACCTGGTTCTACGCGGTCCTCTCGCTGTTCACGGGCGCGATGCTCAACCTCGTGGTCGCGAGCAACCTCTTCCAGCTGCTCGTCGGCTGGGAGCTCGTCGGCGTCTGCTCGTACCTCCTGATCGGGCACTGGTGGGAGGAGAAGGAGAACTCGAGCGCCGCGATGAAGGCGTTCATCACCACCCGCATCGGCGATATCCCGTTCACGTTCGGGATCATCGCGCTGACGATCTTCGCGGGCTTCACCGCCAGCATCCCCGAGATCTCCCACATGGTGGAGGAGGGCCAGATCTCGAGCGGCCTGCTCACCGTGGCGGCCCTCCTGCTCTTCGGGGGGGCGATCGGCAAGTCTGCCCAGTTCCCGCTGCACGTGTGGCTCCCCGACGCGATGGCCGGCCCCACGCCCGTCTCCGCCCTCATCCACGCGGCGACGATGGTGGTCGCCGGCGTCTACCTGGTGGGGCGGATGCTCACGGTCTTCGTCCACGCGACCCCCGGGGCTCTGACCTTCGTGGCGGTCATCGCGGCCATCACGATGGTGATCGCCGCGCTCCTCGCGGCCGTCCAGGACGACATCAAACGCGTGCTCGCCTATTCCACCGTCTCCCAGCTTGCGTACATGATGGCCGCGCTCGGGTTGGGAGAGGCGGGGCTCACCCCCGGGATCTTCCACATGTTCACCCACGCGTTCTTCAAGGCGCTGCTCTTCCTCGCGGCCGGCTCGATCATCCACGCCGTCCACTCGAACAACATGAGCGAGATGGGGGGCCTGCGAAGACACCTGCCCTGGACCTATCGCACGTTCCTGATCGGCGCGATCGCGCTGGCGGGCATCCCGCCGCTGGCGGGGTTCTGGTCGAAGGACGAGATCATCACGGCCGCCTACACCACCCAGAACTACGGCCTGTGGATCGCGGCGCTCTTCACCGCCGCCCTCACCGCCTTCTACATGACCCGGGCCGTGCTCCTCACGTTCCACGGCGAGTACCGCGGCACGGCGCACCCGCACGAGTCGCCCCCGGTGATGGTCGCCCCCCTCGCGATCCTCGCGGGCCTGTCGGTCGTCGTGGGGTTCGTCAACGCGCCGGGGATCGGGTGGTTCGGCGACTGGGTGCATTTCGGCGAGGAGGCGCACCACGCCGCGTTCTCGTTCTTCAATGCCGGGATCTCACTGCTGGTCGCCGGCATCTCGATCCTGATCGGCTACCGCCTCTACTCGACCTATCGCGCCCGCGACCCGCTCCGCGCGTTCGGCCCGCTCTACACCTTTGTCGAGCGGAAGTACTTCCTCGACGACATCTACATGAAGGGCATCATCCGGCCCATCCAGTACCCGATCGCGCGGGTGGTGAACTGGACGAACACGTACATCCTCGACGGCACCGTCAACGCCTTCGGCTGGATCGCCCGCAAGCTCGGGACGGCGACGGAGATCGTGGATCGACGGGTGGTCGACGGGGCCGTCAACAAGGTCGCGGTGACCGCCGGGTGGACCGGCGGGTTGCTGCGATACATCCAATCGGGGAACGTCCAGCGCTACGCGATCATCCTGTTCGCGGGCGTGGCGATCCTCGCGGTGGTCTTCACGAGAGTCTGACGACGGAGGGATCATGAGCTGGTTCGACACATGGGCGATCTCCCTGGCGGTGTTCCTGCCGACGGCGGGGGCCATCGCCATCGCACTGGTGCCGAAAGAGCGGGACCGCCTGGTCCGCGGCCTCGGCATCCTGTTCACCTTCGTTCCGCTGGTGATCGGGATCGCCATGCTGTTCCGCTTCGACTACGGGATGGGGGGCGCGTTCGGCGGGGCCGCCGGCGCCGAGGGCGCGCTGCAGTTCCGCGTGAACGCCTCCTGGATCGACGCGATCAACGCGAGGTTCCACATCGGGATGGACGGCATCAGCCTGCCGCTGTTCGAGCTGACGCTGCTGCTCTCGTTCCTCTCGATGATCTACACCTGGAAGTACCTGCCCGACCCGGGCAAGCCGAAGGCGTTCGTGGCGCTCCTGCTCCTGCTCGAGACGGGGATGGCGGGAACCTTCATCGCGTTCGACCTCGTGCTGTTCTTCGTGTTCTGGGAGCTGGTCCTGGTCCCGATGTACTTCCTCATCGCGATCTGGGGCGGCCCGCGGCGCGAGTACGCGGCGATCAAGTTCTTCCTGTACACGCTCTTCGGGTCGGTGTTCATGCTGCTGGGCTTCTTGGCGATGTACTTCCGCTCGAACATCCCCGGGGTCGGCCACACCTTCGACATGATCCTGCTCCAGCAGGCGGGCTTCGACCACACCTTCCAGGTCATCCTGTTCGGGGGCCTCTTCCTCGGCTTCGCGATCAAGGTGCCGATGTGGCCGTTCCACACGTGGCTGCCCGACGCCCATACCGAGGCCCCCACGGTGGGGTCGGTGGTGCTGGCGGGGATCCTGCTGAAGATGGGAACCTACGGGTTCGTCCGCATCGCGCTCCCGATCCTTCCCGACGCCGCGAAGGTCTGGGCGCCCTGGATCGGCGTGCTCGCGGTGATCGCGATCATCTACGCGGCGCTCGCCTGCCTCGCCCAACGGGATCTGAAACGCCTCATCGCGTTCTCGTCGGTCGGCCACATGGGCTTCGTGATGCTCGGCATCGCCACGCTCACCGACATCGGCATCAACGCGGCCATCTTCGGGATGGTCGCGCACGGCGTGATCACCGGCATGCTCTTCTTCCTGGCCGGCTCCGTTCACGAGCGCTACCACACGCGTGAGATCGCCGAGATCGGGGGGGGCATGCTCCAGAAGCTGCCGAACCTCGGGGGTCTGCTGGCGTTCACCGCCATCGCCTCGCTCGGGCTGCCCGGCCTCGCGGGGTTCTGGGGCGAGGTGATGGCCCTGCTCTCGGCGTTCAACCCGCTCGGCGACCTCTCGCTCGGGCTCTTCCGCACGCTGATGGTCCTGGGCGGCGTCGGCACGGTGCTGACCGCCGGCTACTTCCTGTGGATGCTCCAGCGGGTGAACCTCGGAACGGTGCCCGAGCGATGGCAGGAGAAGCCGTTCGTCGACGTCACCGCGCTCGAGTACACGTCGTGGGCGCCGCTCCTCGCGGGCATCCTTCTGCTCGGGATCTACCCGCGGTTGATCCTCGGGGTGACGAACGAGGCCGTCGGCTCGCTGATCGGGCTCTTCGGCTAGCGCGATGCCCGGATTCAGCCTGGACGTCGACTTCGGGGCCCTCGCTCCCGAGCTGATCCTCTCGGTGACGATCCTCGCGACCCTCGTCCTCGACCTGTGGCTCCGCCCCGACCGGAAGTGGTGGGCGATGCTCGTGTCGTTCGCCGGCACCGCCGCGGCATTGATCGCCACGTTCCCCCTCATCGGCGAGACGCGGACCCTGTTCGGCGGCACCTACGTCGTCGACCCCTTCGCGATCCTGTTCAAGATCTTCTTCCTGTCGGTCACGCTCGTCGTCCTGCTGATCTCGATGCGCTACTTCCGCGAGGGGCGCTACTTCCAGGGGGAGTACTACTTCCTGCTGCTCTCCTCGGTCCTCGGGATGCTCACGATCGCGTCCTCACGCGACCTCCTCATGTTGTTCATCTCGCTCGAGCTGGTCTCGGCGCCCGCGTTCCTCATCGCCGGGTTCCGAAAGCGCGACCCCCGCTCGAACGAGGGCGCCCTGAAGTTCTTCCTCATCGGCATCCTCTCGGCGGCGGTGATGCTCTACGGCATGAGCCTCATCTACGGCGTCACGGGGACGCTCGCGCTCACGAAGATCGCCGCCCGCCTGGGCGGCGCCGACCCGGCCCTGGCGATCGCGGGCATCCTCTTCGTCGTCGCCGGCTTCGGGTTCAAGGTGTCGGCCGTCCCCTTCCACTTCTGGGCCCCCGACACCTACGAGGG
This sequence comes from Actinomycetota bacterium, assembly GCA_036396755.1. Taxonomy (GTDB): domain Bacteria; phylum Actinomycetota; class UBA4738; order UBA4738; family CALAEC01; genus DASWKG01. Next base: position 12,185 of record DASWKG010000112.1, on the reverse strand, counting down.
CTCGCCGATCCCGGTCGCCGCGTTCCTGTCGGTCGCCTCCAAGGCGGCCGGGTTCGCGGGGCTGCTCCAGATCATGTTCGTGGGGTTCGCCCCGCTCGCCGATCGCTGGACGCCCATGATCGGCCTGCTGGCGATCCTCACGATGTCGATCGGGAACCTCATCGCCCTCCAGCAGCGGCAGGTCGTGCGCCTGCTCGCGTACTCGAGCATCGCCCAGGCCGGGTACATGCTGGCCCCGATCGCGCTGGTCAGCGCGGCAACCTCGGCCGGGGCGGTCGCCACGAACGAGCAGGCGTTCGCGGCCGCGGTCCTCTACATCCTCATCTACGGCGTGATGAACCTCGGCGCGTTCTCGGTGGTGATCGCGCTCTCCCGCGAGGCCCCGGGGACCCTCGTCTCCGACTTCGCCGGGCTCGGCCGGCGGAACCCGACGATGGCGATCGCGATGATGATCTTCCTGCTGTCCCTGGCCGGCCTGCCCCCGCTCGCGGGCTTCTGGGCGAAGTTCTTCGTGGTGGGCGCCACGATCGAGGCCGACAAGGCCTACCTCGGCGTCGCCATCTTCGTGAACGCCGTCGTCAGCCTCTTCTACTACGTGATGGTCGGCGCCCAGATGTTCCTCCGAGACGCCGCAGAGCCCCAGCCCTTCCGGGTGCCCGCCCTGCTCACCGGCGTCGTCGTCCTGGCCGCCCTCGCGGTCGTTGCCATCGGCATCTTCCCCGACCTCTTCGCCACCTTCCCCCCCGGCGCCACCCTCCCCTAACCCGGGCGTTATCCCCTGGTGCCTCTACAATCGGGGGGCAGAAGGAGGACTCGAGAGATGATCGGGATCAACCGCGTGAAGACCTGGCTCTTGCTCAGCGTTCTGGCCGGCCTGTTCGTGGCCGTGGGGGCCTGGCTCGGCGGGGGACAGGGGGCCACGATCGCGCTCCTCCTGTCGCTGGGGCTGAACGCCGTCATGTACTGGTCGAGCGACAAGCTGGCGATCAAGGCGACCCGCTCGAAGCCCGTCACCGAGGCCGAGGCGCCGGACCTCTACGAGATCGTCCGCGAGCTCGCGGCCGAGGCGAAGGCGCCCATGCCCCGCATCTACGTCAGCGAGATGGACCAGCCGAACGCCTTCGCGACCGGGCGCAGCCCCAAGCACGCGGCCGTCTCGGTCACGCGGGGCATCCTGCGGATCCTCGACCGGCGAGAGCTGCGAGGCGTCCTGGCGCACGAGCTGTCGCACGTGATGAACCGCGACATCCTCGTCTCGTCGATCGCCGCGGCCATCGCCTCGGCGTTCACCTACCTGGCCTACATGCTCCTGTTCTTCGGCGGGAGCGACGACAACGACAGCCCGCTCGGGGGCATCGCGTTCCTGCTCCTCTGGCTCGTGGGCCCGCTCGCGGCCGGTTTGATCCAGATGGCCGTCTCGCGCTCACGCGAGTTCCAGGCGGACGAATCGGGCGCGCTGCTCTCGCAGGACCCCGAGGCGCTCGCGAGCGCGCTCCTCAAGCTCGAGCAGGCGGCCAAGCAGGTGCCGGTGAAGCTGAACCCGGCCCAGGCACACCTGTTCATCGTGAACCCGCTGCGGGGGAAGGGGCGGGGGATCGCCTCCCTGTTCTCGACCCACCCGCCCACCGAGGAGCGGGTCCGCAGGCTCCGGGAGATCGGCGCGAGGACCACCTAGTCTGACTATGGACTCGGGGGCCCGGTTCAGGCAGGATTCTCACTGTCCGATGGAGAACATGGAAGGTGCGCCCGCCCGACGCGGGCGCCTATGTCTATGAGGGGAATCACGAGGTTCTTGGGGCTGGCGGCCATCCTGGCCGTCGTGCACACGACCGCGTCGCTCGCGGGCTCGCAGCCCTACGCCGGCGCCCAGATCGACCCCTGCGACCCGGTCCCCATCCCCGACCTGTGCCCCGACGACCCTCCGCCGCTTCCCACCCCCGAGCCGGAGCCCGAGCCCAGCCCCTCACCGTCTCCCCAGCCCTCGCCGACCCCCACCGACGACCCCAAGGGCGGCGGCAAGGGCGAGGGCGAGAACCCAGGCGGCGGTGGCAAGGACGGCAAGGACGGGAAGGGAGACGAGGGCCCCGGAGGCTCCGACGCCCCCGAGCCCCAGCCGTTCTTCCTCGGCGGACCCCAGAACTCCTCGAGGCTCATCAAGATCCTCTCCCAGCTCGAGCCCTACGGGATCACGACAGAGGAGGCGATGCTGCAGGTGGCGGGCCCGTTCCCGGTGGCCGGACTCGCGTGGTGGACCGACGACTGGCACGCCTGCCGCGACGGCTGCACCCGCTTCCACGAGGGCCTCGACATCTTCGCCGAGAGCGGCACGCCGCTGGTCGCCACCGCCGACGGCGTCGTCACCCAGAAGGTGGTCGGCGACCTGTCGGGGATCTCGGTCGAGATCCAGGACGCGGACGGCATCCAGTACTTCTACGCGCACATGAGCAAGTGGGGGGACGTGCAGGTCGGCCAAAGCGTGCACGTCGGCCAGGTTCTCGGCTACGTGGGCAACACCGGCAACGCGATCTACACGCCGTCGCACGTGCACTTCGAGTTCCAGCCGGGCGGCGTGCCGGCGCCCCCCAAGCCCTGGGTCGACCAGTGGCTCGTGATCGCCGAGCGCCGGGCCCTCCAGCTCGTGCTCGAGATCACCGGCGAGCCCCCCGTCACGCTCGCCCAGCTCGACACCTTCCGCCTCACGCGGTCGTTCGACCTCGCGGGCGCGGCGAACGCCGCCGACGCGACGAGCGCTCAGCTCCTGCTCATCGCGGGGCTCCAGCCGGCGGCCTCGTCGCTCGAGATGGCCCGCCGCACCCTCGACCGCATGGCGTGGGAGATCGACTGGAGCGATCAGGTCGACGCCCAGCTCGCCACCCTCATCGAGGAGTACGAGCAGGCCCAGGCGCGTCAGGCCGTGATGGCGACGCCGTTCCTCGGCGCGCTGCCGGGCGCGGAGGTCGGGACGGGGACGATCGAGGTCGGCGACTGAATCAGCGGTAGTTCGTGAACTGCAGCGGGATCCCGAAGTCGTTCTCCTTCAGCGCCGTGATGACCTCCTGCAGGTCGTCCTTCTTCGGCGCCGAGACCCGCAGCTGATCGCCCTGCACCTGCGTCTGGACCTTCTTGAGGCCGAGGTCCTTGATGAACTTGTTCAGCTCCCGCGCCTTGTCCTGCGAGATGCCGCGGTTGATGTTGAGGGCCTGCCGGACCGTGCCCTTGGCTGCCGGCTGGATCGGCCCCTCGCTGAGCGCCTTGATGGGGACCTTCCTCCGGATCAGCTTCTCCTTGAGGACCTCGAGGGCCGCCTTCAGCCGGTCCTCGGTCGAGGAGCGCAGCTCGATGAGGTCCTCGTCCTCGGAGATCGACGTGTCGGTGCCCTTGAAGTCGAACCGGGTGGTCACCTCGCGCCGGGCCTGGTCCACGGCGTTGGTCACCTCGGCCAGGTCGACCTCGGAGACGACATCGAACGAGAACTTGGTCATGGCGCGGGAGTTTATCGGATAATCGCGTTCGTTCGGGGGGATGCCCGAGTGGCCAAAGGGAGCGGCCTGTAAAGTCGCCGGCGTAGCCTACGGAGGTTCGAATCCTCCTCCCCCCACCTCGTCGTCGGGCTCCGGCTTCCAGCGGTAGCCGAGGCCCGGCTCGGTGATGATGAAGCTCGGCCGCGCCGCCTCGTCGCCCAGCTTCTGTCGAAGCTGTCGGATGAACACGCGGAGGTAGTGCGACTCCGTCGCGTAGCCCGGCCCCCACACCTTCTGCAGCAGCCACGCGTGGGTCAGGAGCTTGCCCGGCTGCGTGGCCATCGTCTCGAGCAGCCGGTACTCGGTCGGGGTCAGGTGCACCAGCTCGCCGTCGATCGTGACGGCTTGCCGCGCGAGGTCGACGGTGAGCGCGCCGAACCGCAGCGCCGACCGCTCAACCTCGGACGCCGCACGGCGCCGCACGGCCCGGATCCGGGCGAGCAGCTCCTCGATCGCGAATGGCTTCGTGACGTAATCGTCGGCGCCGGCGTCGAGGGCCGCCACCTTCTGCTCCTGCGCCTCGCGGACGGAGAGCACGATGATCGGCACGTCGGACCAGCTTCGCAGCCGCTCGATCACCTCCTGTCCGTCGATCCCCGGAAGCCCGAGGTCGAGGATGACGAGGTCGATCGGGTGCTCGGAGGCCACCTCGAGCGCGGTCTCGCCGTTCGGCGCGGTTCGGATCTCGTGTCCCCGGCCCTGCAGGCTCGTCCGCAGCGCCCGCAGGATCTGCGCGTCGTCATCGACGATGAGGATGCGGAGCTTCATGTCACCGGGAGCTGGAACACGACGGTCGTCCCTCCACCCGGGGTGTCCTGGATCCAGATCTTGCCCCCGTGGGCCTCGACGATCGCCCGGCCGATCGCGAGGCCCATCCCCGTTCCCGAGCTCTCGTCCCCGCTCCAGAACAGCTCGAACACGTGCGCGAGCTCCTCGGGCGGGATGCCCTCGCCGCGGTCGGCGACCTGCACCTCCACCGTGTGCTGCCACCGGGCGGCCGAGACGACGATCGGCGAGCCGGGGGAGCTGAACCTCGCCGCGTTCTCCAGCAGGTTCGTGAGCACCTGGTCGATCTGGACGACGTCGACGGGCACCTCGGGGAGGTCCTCTCGCAGCCGGAGCATCACCTCGTGATCCTTCAGCAGCGGCTGCAGCCGGGCCACCACGCCCTCGATGATCTCGTCGATCGCGGCCGGCGTCTTGGAGGGGACGAGCGCTCCCGCCCGTATGCGCGCGAGGTCGACGAGGTTCCCGACCAGTCGGTTCATCCGCTCGGCTTCGTGCCGGATCGTCTCGAGCAGCTCCGTCCGCTGTTCGTCGGAGAAGCCCGGGTCGCCGTCGAGGAGGCTCGTGACGGCCGCCGTGATCGAGGCGAGCGGGGTCCGGAGGTCGTGGGTCACCGACGAGAAGAGCGCGGCCCGGAGCCGGCTGGCCTCCGCCTCGAGGCGGGCCCCCGCGGCCTCGCTGCTCTGGCGCACCCCTTCGAGCGCGAGCCCCATCTGGCCGGCGAAGGCCTGAACGACGTTCCGCTCCTGCTCGGAGATCTCGGTGCCGGGCAGGGCGGGGGAGAGGACGATCTGGCCGACCTCGCGTCCCATCGCGACCATCGGGATCGACTCGGGCTCCCCCGGCTCGGCACCCCGTCGCTCCGAGACGATCGGCTCCGCCGTCAGCTCCGTCCTGATCTCGCAGCGGGCGAGCGGCAGCAGCTCGGTGACCGCCTCGGCGAAGCTCTCGAGCACGTCGGCCACCGGCTCGCCCGAGAGCAGCCGCGTCCCGAGCCGGTGCAGGAGGAACGCCTCCCGTTCGCGGCGCTCCGCCCGTGCCCGCTGCGCGACCGCGCTCGACAGCAGCGTCCCCACGACCACCGATACGACGAGGAAGACGACGAGCGCGACGAGGTCCTCCGGCTTGGCGACCGTCAGCCGATGCAGGGGCGGCGTGAAGAAGAAGTTCAGCGCCAGGAACGAGAGGGCCGACGCGGCCAGCCCGGCCCGGAGCCCTCCCATCGCCGAGGCCCCGGTCACCACGAGGACGTAGATGACGGCCGCCCCCGCCGTCGAGATGCCGGGGATCGCGGCCAGCCCGGTCCCCGCCCCGGCGAGCGCGAGCGCGACCGCCACCGGTCGCGCGATCCGCGACCCGGCACCTCCGCCGCTCGACCTCGGCTCCACGGGCCCCACTCTCCCGCGGGGCGAGCCGCCGTACAACCGAGGGTCCTTTACGGGATCCTTACGGACCCGGTCCGTTCGTTGACGCCTCCCTGACGGACCGGGACCGACCATGAGGGCATGATCGGGGGGGCGTTCGTGGGCGGGTTGGCCTTGGGGCTCCTGCTCGGGGTCGTGGTCGGCCCGCTCGTCCGGCTCTGGATCTCGTGGCGCGAGTGGTCGGAGGCCTCTCGCGAGGCCCGCCTCACCGAGGACGTGCTCGAGGCGATGGAGAGGCGGCCATGGCGATCGACTCGCTGAAGCGCGTCTTCCTCGGCCGCGCCATCGCGACCCACAAGCTCGAGCACCAACTCCTCCCGAAGACCCTCGCGCTCCCGGTCTTCTCGTCCGACCCGCTCTCGTCGAACGCCTACGCCACCGAGGAGATGATGCTCGTCCTGGTCATGGCGGGAGCGGGCGCGCTCGCCTACCGGATCCCGATCGCGCTCGCCATCGCGTCGGTACTGACGATCGTCGTCGTGTCGTACCGTCAGACCGTCCGGGCCTATCCCAGCGGGGGCGGCTCCTACATCGTCGCCCACGAGAATCTCGGTGTCGTTCCGGGGCTCACGGCGGCCGCGGCGCTGCTGATCGACTACGTGCTCACCGTGTCGGTGTCGGTGGTTGCGGGGGTGCTCGCGATCACCTCGGCCGCGCCCGGGTTGGCCGAGCACAAGGTCGCGCTTGCGATCGGGTTCATCGTTCTCCTGACGGTGGCAAACCTTCGAGGGGTGAAGGAGGCGGGGATCCTCTTCGCGGTTCCCACCTACGGCTTCGTCGCGATGGTGTACCTGATGCTCGCCACGGGGTTCGTCCGGTGCTTCGGTGACTGCCCGCGCGCCGCGACGGCCGATCTTCCCCTCGAGGCGACGGCAGGGCTCTCCCTGTTCTTGGTCCTGCGCGCGTTCTCATCCGGCGCCACCGCGCTCACCGGCGTCGAGGCGATCTCGAACGGGGTGCAGGCCTTCCGGCGCCCCCAGTCGCGCAACGCCGCGCAGACGCTCGGGGCGATGGGACTCATGACGGTGACGATGTTCCTCGGCATCACCCTGCTGTCGGTGCTGCTCCACGTGCGGGTCAACGAGGAGATCGCGGCCTCTCGCTCGGTCCTGTCCCAGATCGCTGAGGCGGTTTTCGGCCGCGGCTTCTTGTTCTTCACGCTTCAGGGTCTCACGGCCGGGATCCTCATCCTCGCCGCCAACACCTCATACCAGGACTTCCCCCGGCTCTCGGCGATCCTCGCGCGGGACCGCTTCATGCCATCGCAGTTCAAGAATCGAGGAGATCGCCTCGTGTTCTCGAACGGCATCGTCGTTCTGAGCCTCGTCGCCGCGCTTCTCGTCGCCCTGTTCGACGCGAACCTGACGAGCCTGATCCAGCTCTACGTGGTGGGCGTCTTCACCGCGTTCACGCTGTCGCAGCTCGGCATGGTTCGGCGATGGCTGCGGCTCAAGGAGCCCGGCTGGCGGCGCAGCGCGGTGATCAACGGGATCGGGGCAGCCGCGACGGGGATCGTGCTGGTCATCGTGGCGGTCACCAAGTTCGGGACGCCACCGCACCCGGGCGCGTGGATCGTGATCGCCGCGATGCCCGTGATCATCGCGTTCTTCCTCGGGGTCCATCGCCACTACGAGGCCATCGGGCGGGTCCTTCGCGCCGCAGTCGTGCCGCCCAGCCGCGAGATCTCGAACCGGTTCATCCTGCTCGTCCCCGACCTCCAGCTGGCGACGGCAGATTCGATCGCCTACCTGCGTTCGCTGCGTCCCGATTCCGTGGTCCCCCTGTACGTCGGTGATCCCGAGGCGTACGAGGAGGTCGCCGCCCGGTGGCCGTCGATCGCACCCCGGATGGGCGAGCTCGAGCAGCTGCCCACGCACGGGAGCCGCACGCGCAGCATCCGAACGTACCTCGAGTCCCGGCGCGGGGAGGATCCCGACGGCTTCGTCACCGTCGTCGTGCCCGAGGAGCTCTCCGGGCCATCGCTCCTCCAGTTCGTGCGTCCCGGCTCGACCTTCTGGCTCAAGTTCTCCCTGCTGTTCGTCGCCGGCGTCGTCGTCACCAACGTCCCGCTGCTCCCCGAGGAGCGGCCGCTCGTCTCCGAGCATCCGCTCGAGCCGCTCCAGCACGTGGTGCTGGTCCCGGTATCGGCGGTCCACGCCGCGACCTCGCGCGCCGTGTCCTACGCGACCTCGCTGCGGGCAGCCGAGGTCGAGGCGATCTTCTTCTCCACCGACCCCGAGGAGCAGGAGCGCATCCTCATCGAGTGGAGCCGGTGGGGGATGGGCATCCGACTCTCGATCGTCGACGCGCCGTTCCGCGACCTCACCGCCCCGATGCTCGGGGAGGTCCGGCGGCACACGGCCCGGCCGGGGACGGTCGTCAGCGTCGTGATCCCCGAGTTCGTGCCGCGCCGGTGGTGGGAACACCTCCTGCACAACCAGACGGCCCTGTTCCTCAAACGGCTGCTGCTGTTCGAGCCGCACGTGGTCGTGACCAGCGTGCCGTTCCACCTGCGGGAGCGGGTGCCGGTCGCCTAGCTCGTGGCGGGCCCCGGCGTGGGGACGCCGGACAGCGTGATCGTGTCGCCGACCTCGACCCCCTGGTCGGCGAGGAATCCCCGGTTCACCTCGACGGCGCCGAGCCACGTCTCGCCGGAGTCGTAGATGGTGCAGGGGTCCTTCTCGCAGGGCACCATGTCGATCATCGCGAGGATCTCTCCCGACTCGTCCCAGAAGGCAACGGTCAGGGGGATCAGCGTGTTCTTCATCCAGAACCCCCCGGCGGTGGGCGTCTCGTGGAGGAAGACCATGCCCGCGTCCTCGGCGAGCTCCCCGCGGTTCATGAGCCCGACCTGGCGCTCCTCCTCGGTGTCGGCGATCTCGACCTGCACCTCGACCGTCCCGTCGCCGGTGTCGATCGAGAGCACGGCCCCGCCGCCGGGCGCGCCGGACGTGCCCCCGCAGGAGGCGAGCAGCAGCGCCGCGACGATCGCGATCGCTGGCCGGTGGCGACGGAATGCCTCTATCATTGGCCCCAGTCTAGACGCTGGAGTAGCTCAGCTCGGCAGAGCACCGCCATGGTAAGGCGGGGGTCGTGGGTTCGAATCCCACCTCCAGCTCTCATCGCGTCGCCTCCGCACGCCCGCTCCATCTCGCGGCCAGCTCCCTCCCGGTCAGCACGAGGAAGAAGATCGCGACCGAGACGCCGGCCATCGTAGCGCCCGCGGCGGTCCCCGCGTGCCAGCTGATCAGCAGGCCCGCTCCCACGGCCACCATCCCGAGCAGCACGGCCGTCAGCATCATCTGCGGCACGCGCCGGGAGATCAGCGAGGCGGCCGACGGGGGAGCGACGAGGAGGCCGAAGACCAGCAGGGTCCCCACCGCACGGAACGACGAGATCACCGCGATCGTGAGCAGCGTCAGCATCGCCACGTGTGCAAGCCCGGGCCGAAGCCCGAGGAGCTGGGCCTTCGCCTCGTTGAACGAGAGGACGAGGAAGGGGCGGTAGAAGACGGTCACCCCCGCCAGCGTCAGTGCCGCCGCCACCGCCTCGATGAGCAGGTCCCCGTCCTGGATGCCGAGGGCGTCCCCGAACAGGAACGCCGACAGGTCGCTGGTGAACGAGGGGAGGCGGGAGATGAGGATCACGCCCAGGGCCAGCATTCCGACGAACAGGAGGCCGATGCCCGCGTCCTCCCGGAGCCGGGCCTTCCGGTGCACGAGAGCGATCCCGGCGACCATCACGAGGGCGCCGCCCGCCGCCCCGAGGGTGAGGTTCACCCCGAGGATGAACGCGACCGCGATGCCCGGGAGCACACCGTGCGCGAGGGCGTCGCCCATGAACGTCAGCCCGCGGATCACCACCCAGGTCCCGATGAGCGAGGTGGTGATCACCGTGAGGACGCCGGCGATGAGCGCGCGCTGCATGAACGCGTGCGAGAAGGGCTCGGTGAGCCAGTCCATCAGCGCAGCCCGCTCACGACAGGGCCTCGGCGATCCTCGTGGCGTTGGCCCGCATCAGCCCGGCGTAGGTGGCCGCCTCGGACCCCGGCTCGCCGAGCGAGTCCGAATACAGCGAGACGATCTCGACCGGACGACCCACCTCGTCGCCCAGCACCTCCGCCAGCCCGGTCGAGTGGATGGTCTCGGTGAAGATCGCGGGCACGTCCCGCTCGCGGATGATCTCGGCGAGGGCCGCCAGCGAGGCGGCGCTCGGCTCGCCCAGCGTCGACCCGCCGGGGATCACGACCCCGACGACCTCGAGGTCGTAGCGATCGGCCAGGTACCCGAACGCGTCGTGGTTCGTGACGAGCTCCCGGTCCTCCGCGGGGATCGGCGCCAGCAGGGCGCGGATCTCCTCGTCGAGCTCCCGGAGCTCCGAGGCGTAGGCGGCGGCGCGGCCCTCCCAGCCGCCCGGCACGAGCTCATCCAGGCGGGCCGCGATCAGCTCGGCGGCGCGCGCCACGCGGTTGGGGTCCATCCACACGTGGGGGTCGAGCCCTCCGCCCTCGAGGGGGAGCGGATCGAGCTCCGGCGCCACCTCGAGGACGTTCCCCTCGTCGTCCCGGGCCGCCTGAAGGGCGTCGGCAAGCGTCTCCTCGAGCCCGAGCCCGTTCGCGACCACCAGGTCGGCGTCGTGCAGCAGGGCCACCTGCTGGGCGGATGCCTCGAACTCGTGGGGATCGGCGCCGGGGGGCATCAGCACCTCGACCCGGGCCTCGTCGCCGGCGACCTCGCGCGTGACGTCGCCCAGGATCGTGGTGGTGGCCACGACCAGCTCGCCGCCCTCGTCGGGGGAGCCCGGCGCGCAGCTCGCGAGCGGGGCGACCAGACAGAGAATGAGAATCGTTCTCATCTTCGTGATGGTACGATACCAGCGCCATGGCGGAGCGGCAACGGAACGACGAGGGGCGCCCCCGCGACGTGCTGGCGAGAGCCCGGGAGGGCCTCGCCGAGCGGGGCGTTCGCTTCACGGCCGCCCGCAGGCTCGTGCTCGGGGCGCTGCAGCGGGCGCGCGGCCCGATGTCGGCGGCCGAGCTTCACCGGGGGCTCCGGCGGCGGGTCCCGCTCTCGTCGCTCTACCGCACGCTGACCGGCCTCGACGAGGCGGGGGTCCTCGACCGGTTCGTGGACGCGACCGGGGTGACGAGGTTCGAGCTCGCGGAGCCCCTCGCCGGCCACCACCATCACCTCACCTGCGTTCGCTGTGGGGCCACCGAGGACCTCGACCTCCATCCCGAGATCGAGGACCGGCTGGCCGGGCTTGCCTCCGAGGCGGCCAGCGGCTCCCGGTGGGGGGTCGTCGGGCACCGCCTCGACCTCGAGGGGCTGTGCGGCTCGTGCGGGTAGTCGAGCCGCTGATCCGGGCCCGGGGCCTCGTGCTCGCCTACGACGACCACGTTGCGCTCGACCGCTCCGACCTCGAGATCCCCGGCGGGAAGGTGACCGCGATCATCGGCCCGAACGGGTCGGGGAAATCGACCCTGCTGAACGCGATCGCGGGGCTCATCGAGCCTCGGGCCGGCACCCTCGAGGTGCGGGTGCAGCCGCCCGTGCACCGTCACGTGGCGCTCGTCCTGCAGGCGACCCGGGTGAACGAGACGATGCCGGTCTCCGTCCGCGAGGTCGTCGCGATGGGGCGGTACGCGCGCCTCGGCGCCTTCCGCCGGTTCCGGCGAGACGACCGCCGGGCCTGCGACCGAGCGCTCGAGCGGCTCGACGTCCTGCGCCTCGACACCCGCCACCTCGACCGGCTCTCCGGCGGCGAGCGGCAGCGCGTCTTCGTCGCTCAGGGCCTCGCGCAGGAGGCCGACGTGCTCCTCCTCGACGAGCCGGTGACCGGGCTCGACCTCGTCTCGCGCCAGCGCATCCTCGACGCGGTCCGGGCCGAGTGCGAGCGGGGCGCGGCCGTCGTGATGACCACCCACGACCTGGGCGAGGCCGCCCTGGCCGACCGGGTGCTGCTGCTCGCGGGGCGGGTGGTCGCCGAGGGCCCGCCCGACGAGGTCATCACCCCCGAGAAGCTGAGCGACGCCTACGGGGTGCCGCTGGTCGCGCTCGAGGGAGGCCGGATCCACCTCGACGACACCCACCACGCCGCCGGGGGCCCGCATCGCCACTTCGACCGCACCGGCCACGCCGAGCACCCGCAGGACTGAGGCCCCCGCCTGTCGCCGGGGGGGCTCCCCGTTGCTAGACTTGATCCCGACACGGCGGGGTAGCTCAGTGGCAGAGCAAGCGGCTCATAATCGCTGTGTCGGCGGTTCGAATCCGCCCCCCGCTACGATCCGGGCGAGCGACAGAAGGAGAGAACAGTGAGCAAGCAGAAGTTCGAGCGCAGCAAGCCGCACGTCAACATCGGGACGATCGGCCACATCGACCACGGCAAGACGACCCTGACCGCGGCGATCACCAAGGTCCTTTCCGAGAAGGGCCTGGCCGACTTCACCGCGTTC
>DASWKG010000111.1:0-2748 GCA_036396755.1 Actinomycetota bacterium | reverse complement strand
CGCCGGACCGGCATCGACGGGGTCGACGACCTGGTCCTCCAGCGCCACGAGGTCGAGGACGGGCTCCACCGGGTCTCTTTCGGGGTCCCCGGAGGCCGGTGGACCGTGGAGCTCCGCGAGACCCAGCTGCCCGAGCGCCTGCTGACGTGCAAGGCCGAGCACCCGCACTCCCCACGCGGCTTCGCGGTCGAGCGCGTCCTATGATGACCCTCGGATGAACGACGAAGAGCTCAAGGTCCTCCGGCACTCGACCGCGCACGTGATGGCGCAGGCCGTCTGCCACCTGTGGCCGGGGGCGAGGTACGCGATCGGGCCGCCCATCCAGGACGGCTTCTACTACGACTTCGAGCTGCCGGCGCAGCTCACGCCCGAGGACCTCGAGAAGATCGAGAGCCGCATGAAGGAGATCGTGGCGGAAGACCAGGCCTTCGTCCGTGAGGAGCTTTCGAAGGAGGAGGCGCTGAAGCGCTTCGCCGACCAGCCCTTCAAGGTCGAGATCATCGAGGGCGTCGACGAGTCGGAGGGCGCGACGGGCGACGCCGTCACCGTGTACCGCAACGGCGCGTGGGAGGACCTCTGTCTCGGCCCGCACCTCGGGTCCACCGGGAAGCTGGGCGCGTTCAAGCTGCTGTCGCTCGCCGGCGCCTACTGGCGGGGCGACGAGAAGCGCCCGATGCTCCAGCGGATCTACGGCACCGCATGGCCGACCGGGAAAGAGCTGCGCGCTCACCTCGAGCGGCTCGAGGAGGCCGAGAAGCGCGACCACCGCAAGCTCGGGCGCGAGCTCGACCTGTTCTCGTTCCCCGACGAGCTGGGCGGCGGGCTCGCGGTGTGGCACCAGAAGGGCGGCCTCCTCCGGCACGAGCTGGAGTCGTGGGTGCGCCAGGTTCACCTCGACCGGGGCTACGACCTGGTGACGACCCCGCACGTCGCGCGCTCGATCCTGTGGGAGACGAGCGGCCACCTCGAGAAGTACAGGGAGAACATGTACCCGGCGATGGTCGCCGACGACGGCTCCGACTACTACGTGAAGCCGATGAACTGCCCGTTCCACGTGCTGATCTACAAGTCGAAGACGCGCTCGTACCGCGAGCTGCCGCTCCGCCTCTCCGAGCTGGGAACGGTGTACCGCTACGAGCGGCCGGGCGTGCTGCACGGACTGCTGCGCATCCGGGGCTTCAACCAGGACGACTCGCACATCATCTGCACGCCCGACCAGCTGATCGACGAGATCCTCGGGGTGTTCGACCTCACCCTCGAGATCCACCGCACGTTCGGCTTCACCGATCCCCTGATCACGCTCTCGACGCAGCCGGGCGTGGCGATCGGGGAGCCCGAGATGTGGGAGCGCGCCACCGAGGCCCTGCGGGCCGCGCTCGAGCGCAGCGGGCTCCCGTTCGAGGTCGCCGAGGGCGAGGGAGCCTTCTACGGCCCGAAGGTCGACTTCCACTTCCACGACGCGATCGGCCGGCTGTGGCAGCTCACGACCGTGCAGGTCGACTTCGCGCTGCCCGAGCGCTTCGGCATGGAGTACATGGGCGAGGACAACCAGCGGCATCGCCCCGTGATGGTGCACCGGGCCATCCTCGGATCGGTGGAGCGGTTCCTCGGCGTCCTGATCGAGCACTTCGCCGGGGCGCTGCCGCTGTGGCTCTCGCCCGAGCAGGTGCGCATCGTCCCGATCGCCGACCGTCACGCCGAGTACGCCGGGACGCTCGCCGCCCGCCTGCGCGACGCGGGCCTCCGCGCGCGCGTCGACGAGAGCCGCGAGACGCTGGGCAAGAAGGTCCGCGCCGCGCAGGTCGAGAAGGTGCCCTACACGCTGGTGGTGGGCGACAAGGAGGTCGAGGCCGGCACCGCCGCCGTCCGCGACCGCGCTGGCACCGAGGCCCGCGGCGCCTCGATCGACGCCTTCTTGGAGCGAGCCCTGGAGGAGAAGACGACCAAGGCGCTCGAGGGCATGGACGTGAACGAGCTGGCCGCGGGGTAGTGCCCGTAGCAGAAGTGCTACACTCCTCTCCATGGAGGAGATTCCCGCGCGCGAGCTGAGGAATGACGTGAGCCGCGTGTTGCGTCGGGTCGAGGCCGGAGAGCGACTCCGTGTGACGGTTAACGGCCGTCCCGTCGCGGAGCTGATCCCTCTCGATCCGCGCCCTCGGTTCATGAGCTGGAGCGAGTTCGAACGCGGCCCCCGGGCGGATCCCGGGCTGGCCGCCGAGCTGGCCGAGCTGATTCCGGACACCACAGACGACGTCCCGATCCGTGAGTAGGTCGCGGGAAGCAGCGACACGCGCTCTCGCCGATACCTCGCTCTTCATCGCGCAGGAGGCCGGAAGATCCCTCGCCCGGACTCCACCCGAGGGCATCGCTGTGTCGCTCATCACGATCGGTGAGTTGCGACTGGGAGTGCTCACCGCCCACGACGCCTCGGACCGGGCCCTGCGGCTGGAGACGCTCCTGTTCGCCGAGTCGTTGTCCCCCCTGCCGGTCGACAGCAGCGTGGCTCACGCGTGGGCGGCTCTTCGCCTCGCCCTGCGCGACGAGGGAAGGCGGATGCCCCTGAACGATTCGTGGATCGCGGCCACGGCCATCGCGCATGAGCTTCCGGTGGTCACGCAGGACGCCGACTACGACGAGGTTCCGGGCCTCGAGGTGATCAGGGTCTGACTGGTCAGGCGAGCGTCGGCAGCCGCTCGCCGTTGGCGGAGTGCTCGATGAGCTTGGCCAGCCTTCGCTCCCGGGTCTCCT
>DASWKG010000110.1:0-2288 GCA_036396755.1 Actinomycetota bacterium | reverse complement strand
GGGAGACGACGAACCCCGGGCCTTCGACCCGGGGTCCCCTTCGCTTCTTTCGGCTCAGGTGACTACGCCGGGTCCCCCCCGCCGTAGAAGAACCAGAAGCCGATCTGCGCCCGCATAGTCGGGGGTATGGTGCCAGCCTCGCACCGGCTTGGCAACCCATCCGCGCACGTCGGCGGGCACGGAAGCTCGCCCGGAGCGGCCCGGCTAGGATTCGCGGTGATGTCGGTCACGGTCGTGGACCACCCGCTCGCCGCTCACCTCCTCGGCAGCCTGCGAGACCGGGACACGCCTCCGCCGGTCTTCCGAACGCTCGCCAAGCGCCTCGCGTTGGCCCTGGCGCTGGAGGCGATCCGGGACCTGCCCACCCAGGAGGTACAGGTCGAGACGCCGCTCGAGACCACGACGGCGCGGGTCCTGGGCGACCTCGTCGCCGTCCCGATCCTCCGGGCCGGGCTCGGGATGCTGGAGGCCGTGACGGAGCTCTTCCCGGAGGTCGCCGTGGGCTACATCGGGCTCGAGCGCGACGAGGCGTCGCTCCTTCCGCAGTCCTACTACCGCAAGCTGCCCCCGGTCGACCGCCGGCACGTCCTGATCCTCGACCCGATGCTCGCGACGGGTGGGTCGGGGTCCGCGGCCACCGGAGCGGTCAAGGACGCGGGCACGCCCGCGTCGATCCGGTTCGTGTGCGTCGTCTCCGCGCCCGAGGGGCTCGCGCGCATGGAGGCCGACCACCCCGACGTGCCGATCTACACGGCATCGATCGACCGCCAGCTGAACGACCACGGCTACATCCTGCCGGGGCTCGGCGACTTCGGAGACCGACTGTTCGGGACCTGATCCGCCCGACCTCAGCTTCCGCCAGCGCCCTCGTACGCCTTGCCCGCCGCGGCGGGAGGACGGACGCGTCCGACGAACCCGGCGATGGCGACGATCGTGACGATGTACGGGATCATGCGGATGAACTGCGGCGGGAGCGCGGAGATCAGGGGCGCGTCGTTCAACCGCAGCGGGATCGCCTGCGCGAAGCCGAACAGCCAGGCGAAGAACATCAGCCGGACCGGGTTCCAGTTGGAGATGATCAGCGCGGCCAAGGCGATGAACCCCAGCCCGAGCGTCTGTCCCTCACGCCAGTTCCCGACCACCTCGGACGCGAGGAAGGCCCCCGACGTGCCGGCGAGGGCGCCCGACAGCAGGACGCCCTCGAAGCGGTACGGGCTCACGCGGATCCCGAGCGAGCGAGCCGCCTCCGGGTTCTCGCCGCACGACCGCAGCCGAAGCCCCCACCGCAGCCGGTTGAGCGCCCACCAGGCCGGAACCACCGTGAACGCGGCCAACAGGACGACCGGCGACAGGTTCGAGAACGCGCGGTCGAGCCCCCAGGGCAGGTCGGACAGGAGCGGGATGGCGATGCGGTCCAGGTGCGGGCCACCGGGATCGGACTGCGTGGCCTGTCCGAAGAACGCCTGCGACAGGAACCGGGCGAGCCCGACCGCGACGAGGTTGATGACAACGCCGGACACGATGTGATCGAGGCGGAACGTGATCGTCGATACAGCATGGATCGACGCGAAGAGCATGCCGGCGATCGCACCGGCGAGGAGCCCGAGCAGCGGGCCCCACGGCAGCCCCAGGTCCAGCGTGTCGGTGAAGTACCTCGCCCCCCACGCGCCGGTGACCGTGCCGATGATCATCAGCCCCTCGAGGCCGATGTTCACGATGCCCGAACGCTCGCTGAACAGCCCCCCGAGACCGGTCAGGTACAGCACCGTGAAGTACGTGAACGAGATCTGCATCGCGACGCTGATGTCGGTGAGCGGCATCACGCCTCCTCGCGCCGGACGGGCGTTACGTCGGAAAGCGGCTCGTCGGTGTCCGCCGGCGCGGCCGAGTCCTCCAGCGCGCCGGCCGCACCCGCGCGCTGCAGCTGCCTGGCCGCCAGGCGGCGCTTCGCGATCTGGTACGTGATGACGACGGACAGGATCAGGATGCCCTGGAGGATGATGATGAACTCCCGGGGGACCTCGGTCTCGATCTGGAGCGCGACCTCGCCGCGCGACAGGATGCCCCACAAGATCGCGGCGAAGATGATGGCGATCGGGTTGTTCTGTCCCAGGAACGCAACGGCGATCCCGGTGAAGCCGAGCTGGGCGATGTAGTTCGTCCCCAGGTATCCGCGATCGGCCAGGATCTGCTGCATCCCGACCAGGCCGGCCAGCGCGCCCGAGATCAGGAACAACCGCAGCTGCGTCGCCGCGATCGAGATGCCGCCCGCCTTGGCCGCACCCGGC
>DASWKG010000109.1:0-31684 GCA_036396755.1 Actinomycetota bacterium | reverse complement strand
TCGTCGTAGCGGCCGTCGACGTGCGCGCGCAGGTCGCGCAGCACGTCGTGGGTCTCGGGCAGGTTCTCGCAGCTCGTCCCCTCGCGCTCGATCAGGTACGGAACCGCGTCGAGCCGCAGGCCGTCGACCCCGAGGTCGAACCAGAAGTCGAGCGCCCGTTTCATCGCCTCCCGCACCTCGGGGTTGTCGTAGTTCAGGTCGGGCTGGTGCGCGTAGAACCGGTGCCAGTAGTACGCGCCCGCGACCGGGTCCCACGACCAGTTCGACGGCTCGAAGTCCTTGAAGATGATCCGCGTGTCGGCGTATCGGTCGGGCGTTTCGCTCCACACGTAGAAGTCGCGCAACGGGCTGCCCGCGGGCGCCTGACGCGCCCGCTGGAACCAGGGGTGCTGGTCCGAGGTGTGGTTGAGCACGAGCTCGGTGATGACCCGGAGCCCCTGGCGGTGCGCTTCGCGGAGGAACAGCCGGAAGTCGCGAAGCGTGCCGTAGGCGGGATGGATCCCCGCGTAGTCGGAGATGTCGTAGCCGTCGTCGCGCAGCGGCGAGGGGTAGAACGGGAGGAGCCAGATCGCCGTTGCGCCCAGGTCCTGCAGGTACTCGAGCTTCTGCGTCAGGCCGCGGAAGTCGCCGATGCCGTCGGCGTCGGAATCGTGGAAGGAGCGCACGTGGAGCTGGTAGATGACGGCGTCCTGGTACCAGCGCGGGTCGGCACTCACATGAAGTACTCGAAGTCGCGCTCGGTGCGCACGCGCGGCCGCACCAGGAGGATGTGCGCGGGGACGAGGTCGGGGTCGATCTCGACGAAGTTCCGGCCCCCGTCCCAGGTGAAGCGCTCGCCGGTCAGGAGGTCCTCGACGGGGAACGGATGCGCGGGGTCGATCCCGAGGCCGCGCAGCGGAAGCTCGACCCAGCCCGACTGCGTCCACTTCGGGTCGAGGTTCACGACCGTCAGCACGACGTCGTCGCCCGAGCGCTTGCTGTACGCGACGAGCTGCTCGTTGTCGGTGTGATGGAACCGGAGGGTTCGGTCGCTCTGCAGCGCCGGGTTCTCGCGGCGGATGCGGTTGACCCGGGCGATGAAGGGTCGAAGGCTGTCCGGCCGGTCGAGGTCCCACGCCTTGATCTCGTACTTCTCCGAGTCGAGGTACTCCTCGGAGCCGGGCTGTCGCGGTGTGGACTCCATGAGCTCGAACGCGGGACCGTAGATGCCGTACGAGGCGCCGAGCGTGGCCGCGAGCACGACGCGCGACATGAACGCGGCGCGGCCGCCGGTCTGCAGCTGCTCGGTGAGGATGTCGGGCGTGTTCGGCCACAGGTTCGGCCGGAAGAAGTCGGCCACCGCAGGCAGGTCGCGGCCGAAGTACTCCTCGAGCTCCGCCTTTGTGTTGCGCCACGCGAAGTAGGTGTAGGACTGGGTGAAGCCGAGCTTCGCCAGCCGGTGCATCACCTTCGGCCGGGTGAACGCCTCGGACAGGAAGATCACGTCGGGGTGGTCGCGCTTGATGCCGCCGATGAGCCACTCCCAGAACGCGTAGGGCTTCGTGTGCGGGTTGTCGACGCGGAAGATGCGGACGCCGTGGGTGATCCAGAACTCCACGACTCCCTTCAGCTCCTCCCAGAGCGCCCGCCAGTCGCCGGTCTCGAAGTCGAGGGGGTAGATGTCCTCGTAGCGCTTCGGTGGGTTCTCCGCGTACCGGATGCTGCCGTCGGGGCGGCGGCGGAACCACTCCGGATGCTCGCGCACCCACGGATGGTCGGGCGAGCACTGGAACGCAACGTCGAGGGCGATCTCGATGCCCTGCTCGGCCGCCGCGTCGACGAGCCGGTCGAGCTCCATGAGGGTGCCGAGGTCGGGGTGGACGGCCGTGTGCCCTCCCTCGTCCGAGCCGATCGCCCAGGGGACCCCGGGCGCGCCGTGAGCGCCCGCCGGGTCGTTGTTCCGGCCCTTGCGATGGGTGACGCCGATCGGGTGGATCGGCGGCAGGTAGAGGACGTCGAAGCCCATCTCGGCCACGTAGGCGAGGCGCTTCTCGGTGTCGGCGAACGTGCCGTGGCGGCCGGCGTCGGTGGCGGTCGAGCGGGGGAAGAGCTCGTACCAGCTCCCGAACCGCGCGCGCTCCCGGTCGACGACGATGCCCAGCTTCGGCGAGCGGGTCGCGTGCCGGCGGTCGGCGTGCGCGGCCATGATGGGCTGGAGCTCCGCCTCGGCCTCGGCCGTCAGCTCGGGTGCCCAGCGGTCGCGCAGCCGGGCTGCCCACGAGCGCAGGGCCGCTCGGTCGTCGCCCGACGCGCGCTTGGCCGTCTGCTCAACGAGGTGAGCGCCCTCCTCGAGGTCGAGGGCGAGGTCGAGGCCGGCCTCCGCCCTCTTCAGCAGGTCGCGCCACCACGTGCCGAACCGGTCGACCCAGGCCCAGATCGCGTAGGCGTGCTCCCCGAGATGGTCGACCTCGAACGAGCCGCGCCAGCGGTCGTTGCCGAGTGCGGTCATCGGGGCCTCGCGCCACTCGCCGTCCGGGGGACGGTGGCGCAGCACGGCGGTCACCACGTCGTGGCCGTCGGCGAACACGTCCGCCTCCACCACGACGTCCTCCCCAATGATTCGCTTGATGGGGAAGCGGCCGCCCTCGACGGCGGGTGTCACGGCCTCGATCACGACGCGCCGCCGGGCTTCGTTCGGCATCGCGTCCATGTCCATTGACCCTACCCGAGACCCCGCCGCTCATACAGGGGGTAGACTCCGCCCGTGCCTGACGCCGCCGTCACAGCGCTCGCGGCGTGGTACGAGCCGCGTCGGCACGCCTACCCGTGGCGCACACGACCCACCCCGTATCGCGTGCTCGTCTCCGAGATCATGTTGCAGCAGACCCAGGCGGCGCGGGTGGCTCCGGCCTTCGAGCGGTTCGTGGAGCGGTTCGACTCGTTCGCCGTGCTGGCTCGTGCACCTCGTTCTGACGTGCTCCGGCAGTGGGCCGGGCTCGGGTACAACCGCCGGGCGGTGGCGCTGCAGGAGACGGCTCGCGCGGTGGTTCGCGAGCACGGCGGCCGGTTGCCGCGGGAACCGGAGGTGCTGGGCCGGCTGCCGGGGATCGGTCCGTACACCGCGGCGGCGATCGCGTCGTTCGCCTTCGGTCAGCCGGTTCCGGCGATGGACACGAACGTGCGACGGGCGGTGGCCCGGGCGAGACTCGGGCGGGAGGCCGACGACGTGCCCTCGAACCGCCTCCGGTCCGCCGCCGAGGCGTGGATCGACCGCGACGACCCCGCCGCCTGGAACGGCGCGCTCATGGACCTCGGTCGCGAGCTGTGCCGTCCGATGCCCCGGTGCGACGGGTGTCCGCTGGCCCCGACGTGCCGGTTCCGGCTGGCCGGACGCCGGCCCCGACCCGCGCCCGGGCGGCAGCCCGCGTTCGAGGGCTCCAGCCGCCAGCTCCGTGGGCGCATCGTGCAGGCCCTGCGAGAGCGGCCCAGCCTCAGCCTGACCGCCCTCGCGGCCACCACGGGAAGACCGCTCCGGGCGGCGACCGCCGCGGTCCGGACCCTCGCCGCCGAGGGCCTGGTGGCCGCGGCCCCCGCGGCCCTCCGGGGCAGCCCCGGCGGCCGCGTCCGCCTCCCCGACTGACCCCCCCTCGTTCTGTTGACACTGGGCCTCGGTCGGCGAGGCTGAGTGTCATCAGAACGTGTCGAGGCCTTACCCGGCCGGGCGGCCGCCGCCGTACGATTGCTCGCATGGGGGACGCGGCGGTCTCGGTGCTCGGGAAGGTGGCCCGGCGGTGGTTCGAGGAGGCGTTCGGCGAGCCCACGCCCGCCCAGGAGCTCGCCTGGCCCTCGATCGCGCGCGGTGGGTCCGCGCTGGTCATCGCCCCCACGGGCTCCGGGAAGACGCTCGCCGCTTTCCTCGCCCTGCTCGACCGGCTTTCCCGCGAGCCCGCCGATCACCAGGGCGTCCGCGTGCTCTACGTCTCCCCGCTCCGCGCGCTCGTCAACGACGTCCACCGGAACCTCGAGGTGCCGCTGGCCGGGATGGCGGAGGCGGCGGCCGGGCTCGGCGAGCCGCTCCCGGAGATCACCATCGCCACCCGGACCGGTGATACCTCCCAGCGTGACCGCCAGCGGATGCTGCGGCATCCGCCCGACGTGCTCTGCACCACCCCGGAGTCCCTCTTCCTGCTCCTGACCTCCCCGCGCGGCGCGGCCACGCTCGCGTCGGTCGAGACGGTGATCGTCGACGAGGTGCACTCGCTCGCGGGCAACAAGCGCGGCGCGCACCTGGCAGTTTCGCTCGAGCGGCTCGCGTGGCTCACCGGCAGGCCGCTCCAGCGGATCGGGCTGTCGGCGACCGTCGAGCCGCCCGAACGGATCGCGGCATGGCTCTCGGGGAGCGAGTCGTCGGGGCCGCGACCCGTCGCCGTCCTCGACGCCGGCGGCCGCAAGGCGATGGACCTGCGTGTCGAGATCACCGTCGACGACCTGCGAGAGCTTCCGGGCGAGACGATCTGGCCGAGCGTCTACGAGGAGCTGCTGGGGCTGATCCGCGAGCATCGCTCGACGCTCGTCTTCGTGAACAACCGGCGCCTATCGGAGCGCATCGCCGCGCGGGTGAACGAGCTGGCCGGCGAGCCGCTCTGCAGTGTGCATCACGGGAGCGTCTCCTCCGAATCTCGTCTCGAGGTCGAGCGGGCGCTCAAGGCCGGCGAGCTCCCGGCGCTCGTCGCGACCTCGACGCTCGAGCTGGGCATCGACATCGGGGCCATCGACCTCGTGGTGCAGATCGAGAGCCCGCGCACGGTCACCGCGGGTCTCCAGCGCGTCGGCCGCTCGGGCCACCTCGTCGGCGAGACCGCCGTCGGCCGCATCGTGCCGAAGTTCCGGCCCGACCTCCTCGATGCGGCCGGCGTCGCCCGGGGGATGCTGCGCCGCGAGGTCGAGGAGACGCACGTCCCCGAGGGATGCCTCGACGTGCTCGCGCAGCACCTCGCGTCGGTCGCCTGCTCCGGCACGTGGACGGCCTCACGGATGTTCGAGATGACGCGTGGGGCGTACCCGTTCCGCGACCTCGAGCGGGCGCAGTTCGACAATGTGCTCCAGATGCTCGCGGGGCGCTACCCGGCCGCTCGCTTCGGCGAGCTCCGGCCCCGCGTCGCGTGGAACCGGACGACCGACGAGGTGACCGCGCGGCCGGGCACGCTCCGTCTCGTCGCCCAGAACGCCGGCACGATCCCCGACCGCGGGTACTTCGCGGTGATCCACGCCGGCACCGACGCGCGGCTCGGCGAGCTCGAGGAGGAGTTCGTGATCGAGTCGCGGATCGGCGACTCGTTCGTGCTGGGGTCGGCGATCTGGAGGATCCAGCACATCGACCGCGACAGGGTGATCGTGCACGAGGCGCCCGGCGCGATGCCGGCCATCCCGTTCTGGACCGGCGAGATCACGGGACGGCCCTACGAGCTCGGCGTGCGGTTCGGGCGGTTCCTTCGCGAGGCGGGGGAGCGGCTCGACGACCCCGACCTCGTCGACTGGCTGCGCGAGGAATGCGCCCTGGGCGACCGGGCGGCGCTCAACCTGCGGACGTACCTGCTGGAGCAGCGCGAGTCGACGGGGGCGCTGCCCGACGACCGCACGGTCGTGGTCGAGGAGTTCGACGACGAGCTGGGCGACCGGCGGGTGGTGCTGCACTCGCCGTTCGGCCGCCGGGTCCACCACGGCTGGATGCTCGCCGCGCGCTCCCGCATCCGCGACGCGGAGGGGCTCGACGTCGAAGGGGTGGCCACCGACGCGGGCTTCATGATCCGCTTCCCCGGCCGGGACTCCCCCGCGCCGCTCCACCTCATCACCGACCTGCCGGACGCCGACGACCTCGACGAGCTGCTGCTCCGTGAGCTGCAGATCGCGCCGCTGTTCGGCACGCTCTTCCGCGAGAACGCGGCCCGGGCGCTCCTCCTGCCCCGCCGCGGCCCGAACCGGCGGACCCCGCTCTGGCTCCAGCGCCTGCGGGCCGGCGACCTGCTCCAGCTCGTGAAGCGGCTCGGCGACTTCCCCATCCTGCTCGAGACCTACCGCGAGGCCTGGGACGACGTGCTCCGCGTGCGGGACCTCCGGCGCGTGGCGGCCGGCCTCCGGCGCGGCGACATCCTGATCCACCGGGCGGCCACCGACGTGCCCTCGCCGTTCGCGGCCGCGTTCCTCTTCGAGTTCGAGGGATCGCTCCTCTACGGCGGCGACCAGCCGCGAGCGGAATGGCGGAGCCAGCTCCTGGCCGTGGACCGCGACCTGCTCTCGCGGGTGGTCCGGCCCGAGAGCCTCCGCGACCTGCTCGACGAGCGCGCCCTCTCCGGCGTCGAGCGCCTCCTGCAGCGTCTCGACGAGCGGTCTCGCCCGCGCGATCCCGAGGAGCTGGCCGACACGCTCGCCTCCCTCGGCGACCTGACGACCGACGAGATCCGCGAGCGGGCCGGGGCGCGGTGGCGCGAGCTGCTCGATCCCCTCGTCGCGGACGAACGGGCGATCCGCCTCGAGGTGGGGGGGCAGGAGCGCTGGGTCGCGGCCGAGCACGCCGGGGAGTACCGGGCGATGCGGTCGGGGGACCGCGATGCCGCCCGCGCCGTGCTCCGGCGCCACCTGGCCGGCCGGGGGCCCGTCACCGCGATGGAGGCGGCCGCGCGCACCGGGCTTCCCGCCGAGGAGGCCGCGCTCCTTCTCACCGACCTGCAGGCGGGGGGCGAGGTCGCGAGCGGTGAGTACCGGCCGGGCGGCACCACCCGGGAGTGGGTCGACGCCGACAACCTCCGCCGCATCCATCGCGAGACGCTCCGCGTCCTCCGCCGAGACGTGGAGCCGGTGGACCCGGCTCGCTTCGCGGGCTTCCTGCTCGCGCGCCACGGCCTCTCGCGGCCGCGTCCCGCCGGGACGGCGGCCGCGCGCGAGGTGGCCACGCTGGTGGCGGGGGTCCCGGTGCCCGCGGCGGCGCTGGTCCCCGACGTGCTGGCCCCGAGGTTCCGCGGCGGCGCCACCTCGGCCGTCGACGACCTGCTCCGCGGCGGGTCGCTCCTGTGGCAAGGTCTCCCGGGCCGTCGCGTCGCGATCTTCCCGCGCGAGGAGGCGACGCTGCTCCTCCGCGACCCCGAGCCGGCGTCCACCGACGAGGCCCGCGCGGTCGAGGCCGCACTCGATCGGCGCGGGGCGCTCTTCACCGCCGAGCTCGCCGCCGAGGCCGGGCTGACCGAGCCGGAGGCGCTCGGCGCGGTGTTCTCGCTGGTGTGGGCGGGCAGGGCGACGAACGATGCCGCCGCCGGGCTCGAGGAGCCCCCGGCGCGCGGGAGGCCGCCGCTGTACGGCCGCTGGAGCCTGCTCCCCGAGCCGTCCGGCGACCTCGCGGCCCGGGCGGAGGCCTGGGCGCGGCGGCTGCTGGCCGTCTACGGGCTGGCCGCGCGCGAGACGGCCGCCGCCGCCGAGGTCCCCGTCGCGTGGGCCCTCGTGCGCGACGCGCTGGCCAACCTGGAGGCTCGAGGGGAGGCCCGCCGCGGGTATTTCATCCGGGGCCTCTCGGGCGTGCAGTACGCGCTCCCCGACGTGGTGGAGCGGCTGCGGCGCGGGGAGCGCCCCGGCGCTCCGGTCCTCGTGGCGGCCGCCGACCCCGCGAACCCGTACGGACGGCTCCTTCCGGTGCCGGCCGATCGCCCCGTTCGTCTCGCCCGGGTTGCGGGGAGCTGGCTGGTCGTGGCGGGGGGCGAGCCCGTGCTCGCGGTCGAGGGCCGAGGCCGCAGGTTGGTCCCGCTTTCTCTCTCGCGCCTCGCCGACGCCGTCGCGCTGCTCCCCGCGCTCGCCCGGCGCGCTCCGCGGGGAAGGCTCAGCGTGGAGCTGTGGGACGGGCGGCCGGTCGTCGAGACGGAGGGCGCGGCACTACTCGCCGAAGCGGGGTTCTCGGGTGGGGCGAAGCGGATGACCTACCGGGCGCCGGCGGATTGATCGGGGGCCCGGATGCCGCGCTGGATCCCGCCGTCCTGCACCCACGTCGCGCCGCAGGACAGGCAGACACCTTCGCGCGTCCCGTTCAGCACGAGGCTCACCTGCTGCGACTCGCAGACCGGGCATCTCGGCATAGCGGGAACCTCCTCCTCGGGCGACGGGGTGCACCGATGGTTCCCACGGTGCGCCCTCGGAAACATGATGTCCGCCGGATGTGGCGAGGAACCATCGGAAGCATGACGATCGGGTGACGATCCAGTGAGCCTCCTCCTCCTGATCCGGCACGCGGTCACCGACCAGACCGGCAAGCGCCTCTACGGCAGGACGCCGGGCGTCCGCATCTCCGAGCTCGGGCGCCGGCAGACCGAGGCGCTCGCCCGCCACCTCGAGAGGGTCAAGCTCGCGGCGCTCTACTCGAGTCCCCTCGAGCGCTGCCTCGAGACCGCGGAGGCGATCGCCGCGGGACGAAGGCTCTCGCCCACGGTTCTGCCCGGCTTCAACGAGGTGGACTACGGCGACTGGGCGGGGCGGACGTTCGGGTCGCTGGCGAGGATGCGCGCGTGGAGGACGATCCGGTCGCGCCCCTCGATGGCCCGGTTCCCGGGGGGCGAGACGCTCGTGGAGGCGCAGGCGAGGTCGGTTGGGGCGCTCGAGGAGGTGGCGGCCCGTCATCCGCGACGCACCGTCGCCGTCGTCACCCACGGCGACGTGATCAGGCTGTCGCTCGCCCACTTCGCCGGCGTCCATATCGACCTGTACCAGCGCCTCGAGGTGTCGCCGGCCTCGGTCACGGTCCTCGCTCTCGGCGATGGGGGGCCGCGCGTGCTCCGCGTCAACGACACCGGCTCCCTCGCCGACCTGACAGGATAGGCGGGTGGTAGAGCTCGACCCCGTCGACCGGATCACCGTCGGAGCCGTGGGTGAGCCGGGCGAGCGCACCTTCTTCATCCAGGCTCGCCGCGGCGACCGGCTCGTGACGATCCTCGTCGAGAAGCAGCAGGTGCAGCTGCTGTCGGCGACGGTCGTCGAGGTGCTCTCCGGGCTGGGCCGTCCCGTCGAGGCCGAGGATCTCGCCGCGGGGAGCATGGACCTCGAGCAGCCCCTCGACCCCGAGTGGCGGGCCGGCCGCCTGGCGGTGGGCTACGAGGAGGATCGCGGCCTCATCCTGCTCGAGGCCGAGGAGCTCGTCCCCGGCGACGAGGACGACGAGGAAGAGAAGATCTCGCTCGGGGAGCAGGCGCGCCTCTGGGCCACGCCCGAGCAGATGATCGCGCTCGCCCGCCACGGGGCGGCGGTCTGCGCGGCCGGCCGGCCCCAATGCCGCTTCTGCGGGAACCCGATCGAGGCCGAGGGGCACGTCTGCCCGGCCATGAACGGACATCAGGAGGCCTGAGGTGGCGAGCCGCACGGGCGAGCTGCTCGAGCGGCTCGCGAGTGGGCGGATCGAGATCGAGGGCAGGCTGCCCGGCGCTTCCAACCACACGTTCCTCGTGCGCGTCGACGGCGGGCCGCTGCGGGCGGTCTACAAGCCGACCGCGGGCGAGGCGCCGCTGTGGGACTTCCCCGACGGCTCGCTCGCGGGGCGCGAGGTCGCGGCCCACGAGGTCGCGGCCGAGCTGGGCTGGCCCAACATCCCGCCCACGGTTCTGCGCGACGGCCCCTTCGGGCCCGGGGCCGTGCAGCGCTACATCGACGCCGACCCCGGCCAGCACTTCTTCACCCTCCGCGAGGAGCGGCTCGATGCGTTCCGCCCCGTCGCGTTGTTCGACGCGGTGGTAAACAACGCCGACCGCAAGGGCGGGCACTGCCTGCTCGGGGCCGACGGCGCGATCTGGCTGGTCGACCACGGGCTCTGCTTCCACGAGGAGCCGAAGCTGCGCACGGTCATCTGGGACTTCGCCGGCGAGCCGATCCCCGATGCGCTCCGCGGAGGACTCGAGCGGATGGCACTCGATCTCCAGGCGGAGCGGCTCCGCGCCCTCCTCACGGACGCGGAGATCGAGGCGACGGTCGATCGGGCTCGCCGCTTGCTCTCCGAGGGACGGTTCCCCGAGCCCGGTCCCGGCCGCGCGGTCCCCTGGCCGCCCGTCTGATCTCAGCTCGAACGCCGCGAGACGTAGTCGCGCAGGACGAAGTCGCCGAGCGACTCGCCCGACATCAGGAACACGCGACCCGAGGTGAGCCGCGCCAGCCGCTCCATGAACGCGGCGAGCCCGGGGGAGTCCTCGAGCATGAACACGTTCAGCGTCACGCCCGCCCTCGCGAGGCGCATCGCCTCGGCGAGCGTGCGGTGGATCGTCTCGCGCACGGGGGGCCAGGAGAAGAAGACCTCCTCGCCCTCGAGGTGCGCGGTCGGCTCGCCGTCGGTGACCATGATCACCTGACGTGCGGCCCGCGGGTGCCGCGACAAGAGGCGCCCCGCGAGGTTGAACGCGTGCTGCATGTTGGTCCCGTACACGCGCTCGAACCCCGGCGCGGCGAGGTCCGCCGGCTCGAGGCGCCGGGCGTAGTCGGAGAAGCCGACGAGGTAGAGCTTGTCGTGGGGGTAGCGGCCCTCGATGAGCGCGTGGAGCGCGAGCGCCATCCGCTTCGCCGGCACGAAGTGGCCGCGCAGCGGCATCGAGAACGAGAGGTCGAGCAGGAGCGCGGTGGCCGCCTCGGTCCGCGTCTCGGCCTCGGCGAGCTCGAAGTCGTCGGGCGAGAGCGTCACCGAGCGGCCCGGGCCTCCGCGGGCGACCGCGTTGAAGACCGTGCGCTGCACGTCGATGCGCCCCGCGTCGCCGAATCGCCACGGCCGGGTCGCGCCGGTCGGCTCGGCCTGGCCCCCCGCGTCCCGCGCCTCGTGCGCGCCCTCCCGGTCGCGACGGAGCCGCTCGAAGACCCGCGACAGCGCGCGCTCCCCGAGCCGGCGTGCGCCGCGGGGCGTCACCTCGAGGCTTCCCCTCACGCGCTCGACGAGCCCCGCCTGCTCGAGGACGCGCTCGACCTCCCGGAGCCGGCGGAGGTCGGCCGCCGACCCGCCCCCGACCGTTCGGCGGAGCGCCTCCTCGTCGACGTCCTCGAGGCTCGCGCCGGGATAGTCCCCGCCGAGCGCGCGGTCGAGATCCTCGTAGTCGTGCAGCCGTTCCAGCGCGTCGACCGTGGCCTGCATCGGCATCGCCTCGGTCCCGTCGCCGACGGCCGGCCGGTCCCACGGCAGGTCCGGGTAGCGATCGGTGAGGTGGTTCGTCAGCCGGTCGGCCTCGAAGGCGAGGTCGAGGTCGGAGAGGACCTGCTCGGCCAGCTGCTCCAGCTCCCTGCGCTGCTCGGGCGAGAGGGATGCGATGAGTCGGCTCATCGCGGCCATCCGTCGAGCCATGGTCTCGAGCAGCTCGTCGAGCGTCCGCGGGTTCCCCGGCAGCAGGTCGCCGTAGCGCTCCTTGAACGCCTCGAAGTCGACCGGCTCGCCGCGCTCGCGCGCCTCGATCATCGCGTTCAGCTCGGCGAGCATGTCCTTGATGCGCGCGAGCTGCTCGGGGGTGAGGTTCCGCATCCCGCCGGTGAGGCCCCGGAACTGCGCCCCGAGAACCTCCTCGGCGAGCCGTTCCATCAGCGCATCGAACCGGCGCCGGGCGGTGTCGTCCGAGAACCGGTAGCCGCGGAGCTCGCCGATGCGCCCGGGGAGGTCCGGCGGGAGGGCCTCCAGGAACGACTCCCGGGCCCGGGCGTCGTCGGAAGGATCGAGCGAGAGCGCGCCGCGCTCCAGCTCGAGGATCTCCTCCACCTCCTCCCGGATCGCCTCGAGGGGGCCGGCGAGGTCGAGGCGCTCCTGCTCCGCCGCCCGGGCCCGGCGCACCCGTTCGCGCAGCGCGTCGAGCCCCGAGAACCGCCCGCGGAGCCCCCGCCGGAGCATCCTCCGAAGGGCCGCGTCGGCGCCCGAGCCCGACAGGATGTCGTCGGAGAGCGCCTCGAGCATCTCGCCCGCCGACAGGTCCGGGCCCAGCGGGTCCTGGGAGCCGTCCCATCGCGAGTACCGGAAGCGCACGGCCCGAGCGTACCCTCGCCGTGGCGTTCCGGGGTGACCGGTTCGACAGCCCTTGTCGCGGGGAGCTCGGATTGGCGATGATGTCTGTGGAAAACGCAATCAGGGAGGAGATCCGATGAAACGAGGAGCGCTTGCCGCCATCTCGGTGGCGCTGATGGTGGGCCTCATCGGCCCGACACAGGCTCAGGAGGTGGATTTCTCGCCCACCTGGACCTTCGGGCTCAGCACCCGAAAGGGAAAGGCCAATCCCGCGGTGACGATCGACGTGGCGCAGGAGCTGGGCGAGGAGGAGCTGGCGCACGTGACGCTGGGCATCCCCGCCGGATTCACGCTCCCCCAGGACGACGCGATCACCGACGGCGAGGAGCTGGGCACCGGCGAGATCATCATCAACACCGGCGCGGACTGCGTGGCGGGGACGGACGGGGTGCCCAATGAGCCCCCGATCCCCGTCTCCATCGTCGAGGTCGATCGCTCCGAGGAGCAGGCGAGCTCGGGAGCGGTCGCCGTCTGGCGCGTCGACCTCCAGCCCGTCACCACGATCGACCTCGTCGTGACCGGGAGCAAGACGGCCGGTTGGAGCCTCGACGGCGACATCCCACAGAACGCCGCCACCTGCCCGCCGTTCCAGTTCACGGCGACGATCAACCCGACCTCCTCCGAGACCGGGACGAAGCTCATCGTGAACCCGAACCCGAAGCGGAAGAAGGCCTACACGTTCACGGCGGAGTCACAGTCAACCGTGGGCACGCTGGACTCGGCGTCGCAGGTCATCAAGATCAAGGGGCGTCCCCGCAAGAAGCACTGACGCCCGGGCGTCAGTCGTCCGAGGGCCCCGGCGAGCGGTAGACGGCCGCCTCGCCGGGGCCTTCGCGGTCCTTGTTCAGCCGGCGCGAGAGGTGGAGCCCCTCGAGCGCCAGCTCGAGCGCCGCGGCCGCGGCCCCCGGGCTCTCCTCCTCGATCCCCAGGCGCGACAGCAGCTTCGCCAGGCCCGGCACGTCGCCGAACTGCTCGAGGAACTCCGTCGCCGGCGTGAGGTCGGAGGTGGCGGCCTCGAACCCAACGCCGAACCGCTCGAGCACCGGGCCGAAGTCGAACCCGGAGAGCCGGCGCCGGAAGACGTGGAGGACGGCTCCCGCCAGCGCCCGCGCGAGGATCTCGGGCTCGCGCCCCTCCTCGACCGTCTCGAACTCGATGCGGCCCACCGATCCTTCGAGCACCGCGGGGAGATCGCAGATGCGCGGGACCGCCTCGGGCTCGCCCGCCCGCGCCGCGCGCCGCAGCGCCGCCGCCCCGAGCGTCTCGAGGTTCCCGATCGAGAAGCGCACGGAGAGCCCCGACCGGTGGTTCACGTGGGGCGAGCGCCGGAGCTCGTGCGTGATCGCGGCGAGGACCTCCTTCATGAACACGGGGACGTGCACGGGGATCGCGCCGGGGGGCGTCCGCGCCTCCTGGTCCATGATGCGGATCTCCTCGCCGCCGGACGACGGGTAGTGCGTCCGCACCTGCGTCCCGAACCGGTCCTTCAGGGGCGACACGATGCGGCCGCGGTGCGTGTAGTCGTCGGGGTTGGCGGTCGCGACGAGCAGGAGGTCGAGCGGGAGCCGCACGCGGTAGCCGCGGATCTGCACGTCGCGCTCCTCGAGGATGTTGAACAGCGCCACCTGGATGCGCTCGGGGAGGTCGGGCAGCTCGTTGATCGCCACCACGCCCCGGTTCGCTCGAGGCACGAGCCCGTAGTGGATCGTCAGCTCGTCGGAGAGGTACCGGCCCTCGGCCACGCGGATCGGGTCGACGTCACCGATCAGGTCGGCGACGCTCGTGTCGGGGGTGGCGAGCTTCTCCGCGTAGCGGGCCTCGCGCCCGATCCACTCCAGGGGAACGCCGTCGCCCTCGTCGGCGACGAGCGCGATGCAGCGCGCGCAGATCGGCCGGAAGGGGTGGTCGTTGACCTCGCACCCGGCGATCGCGGGCACCTCCTCGTCCAGCAGATCGACGAGGTGGCGGATCAGGCGGGTCTTGGCCTGGCCCCGCTCGCCCAGCATGATCAGGTCGTGGCCGGCGAGGATCCCGCGTTCGAGCGTCGGGATGACCGACTCGTCGAATCCCACGATCGAGGGGAAGAGGGGCTCGTCCCGCTCGAGGCGGCCGAGCAGGTTCTCCCGCAGCTCGTCCTTCACGGTCCGGTCGGCGTAGCCGGCCGAGCGCAGCTCGCCGAGGGTCGCTGGGCGCGTCACCAGGCCAGGGTACCCCGGGTCCTTCCGGATGGAGCCCGGGTCCGATACCCTGGCACCTCCGCGCGGCTCGGCCCCCGTGCGACCGACACCCATGCGCATTCGTCCACATCGGCTCGCGCTCGTCGGGGGGATGGCGATGATCGCCTCCCTCCTGTTCGAGGTGTCCCCCGTGCCCGCCCCGGCGGTCGCCCCCTCCGACTTTGCCTTCGCGAGCGTCCGTGGGGGCGACTGGGACGTGTTCGTGTCGGCGGCCGGAGGTAGCGGCGAAACCAACCTCACCCTCGGCGAGACGACCGACGACCTCGACCCGGCGTGGTCGCCGAACGGCCAGAAGGTCGTCTTCGCCCGCAAGCATCGGCACGGCACGCCGGACCTGTGGGTGGCGAACGTCGACGGGGGGGACCCGGTCCAGATCACCGACGGCGCGGGCGCCGACCGCCAGCCCGCCTGGTCGCCCGACGGCGAGTGGATCGCCTTCGTCCGCTCCTTCCCTCCGAAGGGGACGTCTCAGATCTTCCGCGTCAGCCCCGAGGGCGATCGCCTCCGGAAGCTGACCGGCACCGGCGTCGGCGTCATGAACGCCTCCCCCGACTGGTCCCCCGATGGCCAGACGATCGCGTTCTCCTCCGACCGCGACGGCGGCTTCCCCGAGATCTACACGATGGCCCCCGACGGCACGGGCGTGCACCGCGTGACGCAGGACGCGCAGATCGACGCCAACCCGGCGTGGTCACCCGACGGGCTCCAGATCGCCTTCGAGCGGGTCGCCGAGGGCGACGCCGACGTGTGGACGATGGCCGCCGACGGCTCCTCGCCGGCCAACCTCACCGCCAGCCCCGGTGAGGACTCCGACCCCGACTGGTCCCCCGACGGGCAGTGGATCGGCTTCGTGACCGCTCCCGACGGGGGCGGCGACCGCGACATCGCGATCATCAAGCCCGACGGGTCGGGCCGGGAGCGGGTCACCACCGACCCGCACGCCGACCTGAGTCCCGCGTGGCGTCCCGGGACGGGCGCGACCGCGGCAGCGAGGACCTTGTCGGCCCGAGCGGACGACCTCACGGGCGCGCCCCGACTCACCGTGGACCCGTCTGGCGGCTCGCGGACCCCCAGCGAGCGGGCCCAAGCGGCTCGCTCCCCCAAGGACAAGAAGAAGAAGCCGCCTCCACCCAAGGTCGTGAAGCGGATCGCGCCGGGCGTGACGCTGACCCGGCTGTACCGGCCCGAGCCGCTCCGCACGTTCTCCCTCCGGATCGACCCCCGGGTGCGGTCGGTCGACGTGGCGCTTGCGACCGGGGTCCTTCCCGGGACCGAGCGGACGAGCCGGATCGCCGGCCGCGCCGACGCCCTCGCGGCCGTGAACGGCGACTTCGCCGTGTCGGGCGGTCGTCCGGCGGGCCCGTTCGCCGTCGACGGCGACCTCAAGCAGACCTCGTTCGCCAACGGACCGGTCTTCGGCTCGACGCGCGGCGGGCGCAACGCGCGGATCGACGACCCCACCGAGTCGGTCGTGGCGGTGGAGTCGAGCACCGGTGACGTCTGGCAGATCGACCGGTGGAACCAGGGCGCCCCGGTGATGGGGGAGGTCGCGGGGTTCAGCGACGCGGGCTCGAGCCTCGAGCTGCCGCCCGCCCACTCGTGCGCCGCGCGCCTGGTGCCCGACGGCTCGAGCCGGCTCACGGCCGACGGGGCCGAGCGGGACTTCACGGTGGAGCGTCGGGGCTGCTTCAGCGCGCGCCTCGAGCGCGGGAGCAACGGCGTCGTCCTCGCCGCCGAGCCGGGAGCGCCGGAGGCCGCGCTGATCCGCTCCCTCACCGACGGCGAGCGGATCACGATCAGCTGGACGTTCGGCTGGGGCGGGGTCTCCGACGGCATCGCGGGCTACCCGCTGCTCGTCCGGTCGGGCTCGGTCGACATCGGCGCGTGCGGCGACGCGATCTGCGGCAACCATCCGAGGACGGGCCTCGGCATCGCCGGGAACGGCGACATCCTGCTCGTGGTCGTCGACGGGCGTCAGGAGAAGTGGTCGATGGGCATGACGCTCCTCGAGTTCGCGAGACAGATGAAGCGCCTCGGCGCCCGGTGGGCGATGAACCTCGACGGCGGCGGCTCCTCGACGATGGTCGTGCGCGGCAAGGTGGTCAACCGGCCCTCCGGCGGCTCCGAGCGGTCGGTGTCGTCCGCCGTCCTCGTCCTGCGATCGAGCGAGGGCGCCGCGGCGTCGCGCCCCGCCCACGCCGGCCGACCCGGCGTCTCTTCCGCCGCGCTCCTCGATCCGGCGTCGACCGGCGGCCTGCTCGACGCCCTCGCCCGAGGAACCTTCGGACCCCGGGTCGACCTTCCCCCCGCGCTGCTCCGCGCCCTCCGCGCGTTCAGCGCCGGCTAGACGCGGCCGGTCTCGCACTTCCTCGCGGAGTCCCGGCCGGGGCCGCCCTTGCAGTCGTCGGTGCCCCCGCCGCCGTCGAGGTCGTCCTTGCCCTTGGCGCCTCGCAGCTTGTCGTTCGCCTTCCCGCCGGAGATCGTGTCGCCGTTCTGGCCTCCGTGCAGGAAGTCCTCACCGCCCGACCCGCGCACCACGTCGCGGCCCTTCCAGCCCCGAACCAGGTCGTCGCCGGCTCCGCCGCGCAGCCTGTCCCTGCCGTTGCCCCCGAGCAGGCGGTCGTTCCCCGCGCCGCCGGACACGATGTCGTTGCCCGTCTGGCCGTAGAGACGATCGTCGCCGTCGCCGCCCTTGACCCGGTCGTTCCCCGGGCCCGCCACGATGACGTCGTCCCCGTCGCCGCCGCGCAGGACGTCGTTGCCGGCGTAGCCGCAGATGAAGTCGTCCCCGGGGGTGCCGACGAGGATGTCCCGTCCCTCGGTGCCCACGATGTGGCTCCCGGGCTCCTCGCCGAGCGCCGGGCAGAGGCCGCCCTCGCCACCTCCGCCAGCCTGCAGCGCATTCTTCAGCACCTGGTAGCCGGTGTACGTGACGGCGTAGTTGGCCAACCCGAACGGGTGGAAGTATTGCTCGGTCGGCATCGGCAGCAGCGCGCCGATCACGCGGACCTGTCCCTTGCCCACCTTCAGCTCACCGAGGGTCACCTGGTCGCCGGTGGTGATCCCCGCGGTGCGCCCGCCGGCCGCCTCCCACTTCGCTTGGTCGATCGCCCACACCGGCGACGAGTTGTAGTCGGCCCCTGCCGCGTCCTGGATGGAGTAGCCGAGCGGGACCGGCTCGTAGGTCTGGTGGCGGAACTGCGGTCCCTCCGCGGCCCCCGGCTGGTTCACGTTCTGGGCGAGCGGATCCTCGTAGGTGCTCTCCAGGCCGTCCCGGGTGAAGCCGACGAAGCCGGCGTACACCGAGAAGTTGTTGACGAAGCTTCGCGGGACCAGCCCCATGTGGGCGACGTTCGTGAGGGCGCCGTCGGTGAGGACGAGGTTCCCGCCCCCGGACGCGTAGGTCTCCAGGAGCTGCCCCCACTTGTTCAGCTGGGCCTGAGACCGATCGCTGTCGGGGATCGGCGGCCCGGCGTACTCGTTCGAGAACGCGACGGTCAGCGACTCGGCTCCCGCCGAGCTGGCGGACCAGTTGACGACCTTCGCCCGGTAGTGTCCGGTCGGCGGCGAGAGGAGCGTGGCGCGCTCGTTGCCCCCGGAGCTCGTCGACTGCGCGACCCCGAACCACTCCCCGTTGATCGCGCTCTGCCGCTCGACGTACAGGTCCCAGTCGCTGGCCGGGTCGATCGTGGTCAGCTCCACGATGAGCTGCTGGTTGTTGGGCTCCGCCTCCACGTCGAACTCGTGGGTCGTGTAGCAGGTCGGCGGCAGCTCGGGGTTGGTCGGATAGGCACAGGCCGCCGTCCCCGCGCCGGGGTTCGCGAACGGCGGCGGGTTCTCCTGCGCGGGGCCGGTCTCGACACCCTCGGTGTAGCCGGGGAAGGCGTCGTCGGCGATCACCACGCTGGTGAAGTCGCCGAGGTCGACGGAGCCGCTCAGGACCTGGTCGGCCGTCACCTTCGTCAGCTGGCCGGCCTTCATGTTCTGAGCGATGTCGGTGAAGAACTTCATGTTGCTTGCGTCGTACGGGAGCTGGCCGGGATTCTCCCAAGCCTGCTCGCCCTGGAAGGTGAGGTCCAGGTCGAACGTGCCGCCGCTGAGGGCGATCTGCTCCTCGGCGGCCCCGGTCACGCAGATCCGCCACAGCCCGGGGGTGGGCCCGTTCGTGTGCACCGCCTGCCCGGACTGCAGGTAGGTCGGGGCCTGGTTGAAGTACCGGTTGACCTCCTCCCACTGGTCGTCGGCCGCCCCGCACCCGGCGTCCTCGGCCGGGGCCGGGACCTCCTCCAGCGGACGGAACCGCTCGAGGACCAGCGAGAGCAGGGAGGAACCCCCGATGCCGCCCACGCTGAACAGCGGCGTGGCCGTGCCGGTCAGGCCGCCGTTGTACACGGCCGGATCGCTCTCCGGTCCGAACACCTCGAACTCGTGAGTGAAGCTGTTCGTCGGGTTGAGGCTGATATCGAGCATGTCGTCCTGGGTCGGCAGCCCCTCTGTGGGGGGCTCGGTGAGGTCGCTGCCGTCGTTCACGAGCTTCCTCGGGCTGTGCACGTAGGCGACGTCGCCCGACACGTCGAAGTCGGTGTCCTGGGGCTGCAGCGAATAGTTGACCATCGCATAAACCAGGCTCTTGTTCCCGTCGATGTGGAGCTGCTCGGCCTCCTCCAGGTAGCACGTCCCCGTCCCGCAGTTGGAGATGTGCGACAGGCTCATCTCGTTGTCGATGCCGTCGGCGCCCAGCCCGAGCGGCGAGTCGATCCAATCGCCCAGCGACCCGGTGGTGGTGTAGGCGATGGTGTCCCACACGGTTCCCCACAGCACGCCGTAGAGGCGCTGGTCGTCGGCCGGCGCGTCGTTCGGCTTGATCAGCGGCGACCACGACAGACGGGCCTCGGCGTCCACCCAGGCGCCCTTCACGGTCTGGAGGATGCGCTGGTCCTTGCTGTAGTCGCGCTCCGACGCGCCCAGCAGGGTGAACGAGAAGGCACGGTCCACGAGCTGCCCGTGGAGGTCGATCCCGCCGTCCCAGGTGCCGCGGATGCCCTTGAGCACCTCCCCGAACGAGCGCGTCTCGGGCTCGGACCACGGCGTGTAGGGCTCGAAGGTGTACCCGATCGTCGGCCAGTCGCGGTTCATGTCGACGCCGTTGCCGTTGTAGCGCTGGTAGAAGCGGGAGATGTTGTCGGGGTCACCGCGGCGCCAGCCGTCGGGGTTGGCGAACATGAAGTAGATCGCCGAGTCCTTCAGCACCTCGCCCGCGGTCAGGCTCTCATCGGGCACGGTCTCCAGCAGCGGATGGGGGATCGCTCCCTCCTTGGCGCAGTCGACCACCGGGTTGGCCGGCAGCGAGGTGTCGGTGACCGCCTCGCAGAAACCCCAGGTCGCCAGGTCCTCGGCCGCCCGGGTGCCCGCCTCGGCGCCCGCCCGCTCGATCCCGTGGATGGACAGCGGGAAGATGAAGAGCTTCTTGTCGGCGTCGTCGACGCGCTCGTCGGTGACGCGGACCAGGTAGAGGTCGGACTTCGTCCGGGTCCCCCCGATCTGCGGCAGCCCCGCGGAGCACAGGTCGTCGGGGTCGGTGCTGGTAGCGCAGTCGACGTCGCCGCCGAAGTCTTCCTCCAGGTTGTAGAACTCCACGAAGTCCGGGAAGAGCCCCTCCAGGTAGGTCATGCCGTCGATCATCTCGGCGTAGGAGATGAAGTCGACCGCCCGGCAGCTCGCGTTTCCCTTGGCCCAGGGAGAGTCACCGGCGGCGCTCGTTGGCGCCGGCCAGTAGGCGTGCGGATCGGGGAAGACCCGGCCGCAGGCCTGATAGGTGGCGTCGGTCGAGGCGACCGGGGTCGCGTCGGCCGGCCGGTCGCCGGTCAGGGTGACCAGGCTTGCGAGGATCAGGGCCGCGGCGACGGCGCCGCTGATGCGGTTGCGTGAGAGAGCGCTCACGGGGGACCTCCTTCGTGCGGGGCTTCGACCTACGTTATACCCGCGGTGCCGATCCGGACCTGTGGGGGCGGCTGATCCGAGGCGTGGTCACCGCGTTTGCCCGATTCGTCACAAGGTGGCACGCAAAGTTAGTGCACGTGCACAACGCCCCGAAGGGAAGCGACCAACGCCGAGCGCTACCATACGGACACAACACTCGAACAACAGGAGGCTTCCATGCCCGCGCTCGTCAGATGGGCCCTGCCCGCGCTCGCCGCACTGCTCGTCGTCCCCCCGCAGGCGGCCGTCGCCTCGGCCCCGGCGATCGATGTCCCCACGCGCGTGACGCGAGCGGACATCCTCGCCGGCCGGGCGACGCCGTCCCAGCTCCACGACTACCTGCGATCGTCGCTGCGGATGCTCGGCTTCGTGGCGCCCGGAGGGCCGAGCGAGGAGGCCACGGAGACGGAGGCCGGCTCGGAGACGGTCGCCATCGGCGGCTACGCGTACCCGATCCTCGCGGTCGATCTCGACGGCGACGGCGACGAGGCCGTCCTGCTGTCGCAGTACGTCGGGAACCGCGAGCACTTCGTGGCGGTCGAGGGTGACAGCATCCGCTGGCGGTACCAGCTCCCCAAGAAGATGCACGAGGACGGGCTGCTCGTCGGGGACCTCTCTCCCTTCTCGGGGCAGGAGATCCTCGTGGTTGCCCACCGCCACGTCGGCGGGGGCGACACCGAGTTCGTCATGGGGCTCTTCGGCAGCTTCGGGATGCTGTGGTCCGAGAAGTTCGGAACCGACTATCCCGAGTTCGCGGGGCTCGTCGAGGCCGACGGCGATGCGGAGTCCGAGATCGCCCTGAAGCGATATGGCGACGGCGGCTACGAGATCGAGGTCGTCGACGGGTGGACGGGAACCCCTCGCCAGACGGTCGCCTCGTCGTTCGGCGAGACGACCGGGCTCGGGTCCGATGAGGTCTTCGTCACCGACGGGCCGGCGGGAGCGGCGAGCGAGGCGGTCTTCCTCACGTGGCTCCCGGCCGGGCTGGGCTACCAGGCCGAGCGCCGGCGGCTCGACGACGGCGAGGTCACCTTCTCGGACGTCGTGACCCAGGTGAGCTCGTTCTGGCTCTCGCAGGGGCCGGACCACACCGGGGACGGGCGGCGCGACGGCGTGATCTCGCGTTTCGACGAGACCTCCGACACGACCGGCGTCTTCGACGCGGCCACCCTGCGCGTGGCGTGGACGCGAACCACGCCTCGGCCGGCCGACGACGAGAACGGTTACTCCTACGAGTCGCCCTATCCCGCGGGCGACGTCGACGCCGACGGTGGGGTGGACCTCTGCTCCGAGCTCATCTCCCGCCGGTACGGGCCCGACGACGAGCCGGTCTCCTGGGGGGCTGCGGTCCACTGCGAGTCGGGCCGGACCGGTCTTCCGCTGTGGAAGGTGGAGCGCTCTGGTGACGTGCCGGCCGACGCCTACGGCTACGGCTACTTCGACACCTACTCCGACCTCGACGGCGACGGCCTCACCGACCCGATCTTCGAGTCTGTGACCTATCGGTGCGACGAGAGCGGGGACTATGGCTGCGAGACGCTCTCGTCGGAGATGGCCGCGTTCTCGGGACGGGATGCCTCCGTCATCTGGCAGAACCCCGCCATCGACCCCGGCCTCTACTGGTACGCGGCGGGGGACGAGCTCGACGGCGTCGCCGGCGACGACATCCTGGCCGAGCCCTACTCGGAGGGCTCCGAGGATGCGGACCCCCGGTTCAGCGTCCTGAACGGCCTCGACCTCAGCACGTCGTGGGAGGGGACCGTCGACACCGAGGGCAACCCCGGCTACTTCGGGTCGGTCATCGGCGCCGACCTGGACGGCGACGGAGCGAACGAGTCGGTGGCGACGGCCTACGGCTACGAGTTCGTCTCGGGCGACCCCGACTGCTGGGACTACTGCGAGTACGAGGAGTACGTGTACCTGGCCGGCTTCGCCGCCGGCGGCGAGCGGCTCTGGCAGCTCGAGCTCTAACGCTCCTCCCGCGCCGCGGTAGGCTTGCACTGCCGTGGTGGAGCACGTCGTGGTTCGCAGGCTGGAGCACCTGACCGGGAGCTCGCACGCCCCGTCGCTCGCGTTCGCCGTCGAGGCGCGCGACCGGCCGGGCCCCGCGTTCAAGGGAGGCTCCGCCCCCGACGAGGAGGTCTGGGTCCAGCTGCACGGCGGCCTGTTCGTGGCGCGGGCCCGCATCAAGCTGGGCTGGGTCGGCGAGTACTCGCGTCTCGACGAGGTCCGGCGCCGCACCGCCGGCTCGGCGATCCACGACCACGAGGACTTCTGGGCCGGTCGCCCGCGGGTGGGCTACGCGGCCGTCGCCTCGCTCACCAAGGAGCATTGGGTCGACCCGTTCTGGGCCGGGCCACGCACCTACGCCTACGAATGGGTGCTGCTCGAGGACGACAAGAAGCGGGCGAGCTGGCTCGACCACAAGGACCCACCCCGCGGCGGGGCCGAGCTGCTCAAGAAGTTCCGGGGCGCGTTCCCCGAGCGGTGAAAAGAAGGCGGAGCCGGGATCGCTCCCGGCCCCGCCTGCGCTTCTCCCCGTCGGTTGTCCGCCTCTCGGCTTCGCCCGGCCCGACCAAGCCGGGGCCTTCGGGTTCGGTGATCTGGTTGGATTCCGCCGGGCCTGCCCGGCAGATCAGGGGTGGTCCACCCCTACCGAGGCGGCCTCAGCAGCCAGTCACCTCGAGGGTCGTCTGCCGTCTATGCAAGTGGGACCACCTCCTTTCTCTCGTGAGCCAATCTTGCGACGGAAGGGCGCGATTGGCAAGGACCGGATCGGCGGAGATTCAGCGGATGAGGCGGGAGAAGCGCCGGTCGGCCAGGACTCGGCCGCCGGTCTGGCACCGGGGGCAGTAGGTCACCTCGTGCGACTCGTAGGAGACGCGGCGGAGGTCCTCGCCGCAGCGGGGGCAGGCCGAGCCCCACCGCCCGTGGATCGTGAAGACGCTCGCGAGGCTCGTCGCGTCGAGGCCGCCGGTCCGCTCGCGCTCGCCCTCGATGGCGTCCGAGAGCACCTCCCCCGCGGCGGCGACGAGCCGGTCGCGGTCCTCGGGGCCGAGCGACGCGAGCGAGGCGTAGGGGGAGAGCGCCGCGCGGTGAAGGATGTCGTCGGCGTAGCCGCGGCCGATGCCGGCGACCGTCCGCTGGTCGCGCAGCATCGTGTGGAGCCGGCGGCGATCCTCCGAGGTGCGCAGCACCTCGTCGAAGGCGTCGGTCCCGGCCTCGGGGCCGAGCTTCGCGAGTGGGCCCTCGTCGCCGGGGGCCAGGACCCACCAGCCCGCGCGGCGGTCGGTCCCGAACTCCTTGACCATGACCGAGGGGCGCCCGTCGAATCGGAGGCGAACGACCCCGCCCCGGGGGCGCGTGGCCTTCGGCGGGTCCTCGATCACCACCCGGCCGCTCTGGGACAGGTGCACGAGGATGCGCGGGCCGCCGAGGTCGAGCGTCAGCCACTTCCCGCGGCTCGAGGCACCCGACACCGTGCGGCCCTCGAGCGACTCCGGGGTCGGTTCGACGGTCTTGAGGGCCGTGAAGTGCAACGGGTCTGCGCCCCGGAAGGTCGCGGCGGCCAGGAGCTCGTCGAGGCGCTCCGCGAGCGCCCTGACCTGGGGAAGCTCCGGCATGGGGCCATTCTCCCCCCGAGCGCGCTCCGTGCCATCCCGGTTGACAAACCGACCGGTCGGTATGTAGCCTGCGGCCCGTGAGTCCCGGCTTGACGAAAGGCGAGGAGACCCGCGGCCGCATCATCGAGAAGGCCGCCGAGGCCTTCGCCGACCGCGGGTACGCCGCGACCTCGCTGAACGACCTCGTCGGCGCCAGCGGCCTCACCAAGGGCGCGTTCTACTTCCACTTCGACTCGAAGGAGGCGCTCGCGCTCGAGGTGTTCCGCTCCCGGCACGAGGCGTGGGGCGGGAAGGTGCTCGCGACGATGAGCGAGCACGAACGGGCCATCGACCGGCTCATGGGCATCATGCGGACGGTGGCCGGGATGATCGAGGCCGACCCGTCGTCGCGGTGCGTCGGCCGGCTCGCCGAGGAGCTGTCCGCCGACCCCTCGCTTGCGCCCATCGTGAAGCGCCAGTTCGACCAGTGGGTCGAGCTTTCCGCCGACCTCCTGCGGCATGCGCAGGACGAGGGCGATGCCCGTCCCGATCTCGACGCGCGCGCCGTGTCCGAGGTCGCGGTCGCCGGCTTCATCGGCCTCGAGAAGATCTCCGGAGTGCACGAGATGGATCTCGGCCGTCTGGTCGAGACGTTCGTCGGTCTCCTGACCGAGGCCGTTCGCCCGCGGGAGCCCGCGGAGACAGGAAGGGGGAGCTGATGGCACGATCCGACGCAGCGCCGAAGGCAGGAACACGGTCCGCGTTCTACCGCATGGGAACGTTCGCCGTGCGGCGCCGCTGGTGGATGGTCGCCGTGTGGGTGCTGGCGCTCGCGGCGTCGTTCCCGGCGCTCGGCAAGCTGGCCGACCGGCTCTCGCAGGGCGGCTTCGAGGTACCCGGCTCCCAGTCCGATCAGGTCCGCGTCGCGGTCGAGCGCGACTTCGAGGGCCAGTTCGAGCTGAACGATCAGCTCGTGCTGTACTCGGAGACGCTGTCCGCCGACGACCCGGAGTTCGTGGCCGCGTTCGAGGCGGCCAGCGACGCGCTGTCCGACGCCCCCGGGGTCGCCGCGATCTCCGACCCCTATGCGTCGCCCGAGCAGTCGATCTCGGCCGATGGCCACACCCTGGTCGCTAGCGTCGGGCTCACCGACGACCAGGACCAGGCGCTCGAGCACAACCCGGAGCTCCTCCGGCGCATCCACCAGGCGATCCCGCCGGGCGGGGAGATCGAGGCGTACCTGACCGGTGCGGCCCCCTTCTACCAGGAGTTCTCCGAGACCACGACCCACGACCTCGAGCGCGCGGAGAAGATCGCGCTTCCCATCAGCTTGCTGATCCTCGTGCTGGCCTTCGGCTCGCTGGTGGCGGCGGGGCTGCCGCTCGCGATGGCGCTGTTCGGGCTGGCCATCTCGTTCGGGCTCATCTCCCTGCTCGCGGCCGCGACGACCGTCAGCATCTTCACGCAGAACATCGCGTCGATGATCGGGATCGGCGTGGGCATCGACTATTCGCTCTTCGTCGTCAGCCGGTACCGGCACGAGCTGCGGGAGGGCCACGACGTTCCCGACGCCGTCGGCCGGGCCATGGCCACGAGCGGGAAGGCCGTGATGGTCTCCGCGCTCACCGTGGTGGTGGCACTGTCGGGCACCCTGCTCGTCAACATCGCCGC
This sequence comes from Actinomycetota bacterium, assembly GCA_036396755.1. Taxonomy (GTDB): domain Bacteria; phylum Actinomycetota; class UBA4738; order UBA4738; family CALAEC01; genus DASWKG01. Next base: position 6,170 of record DASWKG010000109.1, on the reverse strand, counting down.
GTTCCGCTCGATGGGAGCGGGGGCGATGATCGCGGTGGCGATCGCCGGCCTCGCAGCGCTCACGCTGATGCCCGCGTTGCTCGGCTTCGTGGGCAAGAAGGTCGACAGCCTCCACCTCGGCCGCCGCCGGAAGATGCCCGACGACGAGGGCTCCTCGCGCTTCTGGCACCGCTGGGCGCTGGGCGTGATGCGGCGGCCGTGGCTGGCGCTCGCCGGCTCGGTGGCGGTGCTCGCGATCCTCGCGTTCCCGGCCAGGGACCTGAAGCTGGGCTCATCCGGACCCTCGATCTTCCCGCCCGACGCCGAGCCGCGCATCGCCGCCGAGACGGTGGGCCGCGCCTTTGGCGAGGGCCAGGTGGCCCCGGTGCAGGTGCTCGTGCGCCACCCGGACGGGATCCTCGCGGGCGAGGGCCTCGCGGCCGTGGTGGCGACGGCATCGGCCGCATCCGAGGACCCCGAGGTGGTCCGGATCGATTCGATCGCCACGATCGTCGCCGCGGAGACCCCGGAGGAGCTGCAGGCGGCCCTCGCGGCACCGGAGGCCGCGCCGCTGCTCCAGCAGTTCGTCTCGACCGACGGGACAACGACGATCCTGCGGGTCGTGACGGCGCACGGGCCACAGTCCGACGAAGCGGGCGACCTGGTCAAGCGGCTGCGCGCGCGGGCCGACGAGGTGGGCTCGGGTGCCTCCGTGACGGTGGGCGGCGACCCCGCGCTGAACGTGGACCTGAACGACGAGATCCGCGCGAAGATGATCCCGGTCGTCGTGATGGTGCTGATCATGTCGTTCTTCCTGCTGATGCTCTTCTTCCGCAGCATCCTCCTGCCGCTGAAGGCCATCCTGATGAACGCGGCGTCGGTGCTCGCCACCTACGGGGTGCTGGTGTTCATCTTCCAGAACGGTCACTTCGAGAACCTGCTCGGGTTCGAGGGCGCGGGGCACATCGAGTCGTTCCTGCCCTTGTTCCTGTTCACGATCCTGTTCGGGCTCTCGATGGACTACGAGGTGTTCCTGCTCGCGCGCGTCCGCGAGGAGTACCTGCGGTCGAACGACAACACCGAGGCCGTCGGCTGGGGGCTCGAGCACACGGCGAAGATCATCACGAGCGCGGCGGCCGTCATGGTGACCGTGTTCGGGGCGTTCGCCTTCGCGAGCCTCCTGCCGATCAAGTCGATGGGCTTCGGCCTGGCGACCGCGGTGTTCCTCGACGCGACCCTCGTCCGCGTCGTGCTCGTCCCCGCGACGATGCGCCTGATGGGCAAGTGGAACTGGTGGCTGCCCGGGTGGCTCGACCGCATCCTGCCGAACGTGTCGCTCGAAGGCGCACCGGAGGACCGGGTCAAGGAGCCGGCGCCCGCTCGCGCGGGGGTCTGACCGGGAGTCGCTGTGCCCGCGTGGGCGCTAACCTGCGCGGGCGCCGCGGCCCGGCAGCTCCGCCAGGGTGAGGTAGACGAGCCCGCCGGCGAGGGCGATTGCGCCCCAGCGGGTCCCGATGCTCGAGGTCGCGTTGGGGAACACGATCGAGGCGAGACCGAGCACCATCGCCGCCGTCGCGGCGGTGCGTGCCGGGATGCGCCACCCTCCGGTCCCGAGCGAACCGAGCGCCCCGACGAGGACGATCCCGAACGAGAGGGTAGCCATCCCCGCGAAGTGGAACTCGTCGCAGTGCTCGAGGAACGGCGGAAGCTCGTCGATGGGAGTGCCGCTCCCGATGGCCGGACAGGCCCGCTGGACCTCGGCCTGGTCAAACGCGTACATCGTGAGGGGGATCGCGGACAGCAACACGAGGGCGAACATGACCGGCCGGGCTCGGTCGCCGCGCGCCAGCAGTCGGCCTCGAGCCGGGTGGAGCCACCAGAGGAGGGCCAGCACCACGATCGGGATGAGGATGAACACCTCGAGGCTCGAGGAGATCGCGTACCCCAGGGCCAGCGCGACCATGGCCAGCACCGCCTGTTGCATCGCCGCGGGCTTCCGTTCGGGGGCCCGTGACTGAAGGAGCAGCGGCAGCGCGATGAGCAGCCCCGCGTGCGCGCCCCAGGCGAGGTCGTGCACCCTGTGGATCTCGCGATCGCCGATGCCGAACCATCCCAGGACCAGCGAAGGGAAGGCGAAGGCGCCGAGTCCCAGGCCGAGCCCGCCGAGCAGGGTGAGGACGAGGAAGGCGGTTCGGCGACCCTTCGAGGCGGGAGTCATCCTGCTTCGACGGCGTCCTCGCGACGGAGCCAGCGGGCGATGTCGGCGGGGCCGATCAGCCCGACGATCTCGTCACCCTGGGCGGCGACGAGCACCCGGCGCGTTTTGCCGGTCTCGAGCTTCCCGAGGACCTCGGTCATCGGCGCATCGCGGGGGACGACGAGGTCGGAATCGCCGGCCACGAGATCCTCGGCGGAGGACATCACCTCAGCGGCCGTGGCGGAGCCGAGCCGCGACTGGAGCTGCTGCTGCGCGTAGCTCGTGCGCGCCGCCTGCGCGAGGAACCAGCCGATGGCGGCGAACCAGATGCCGGTGGTCCGGAGCCCGGTCGCCACGAAGAGGAGCCCGGCTGCCATCAGGAGGTAGCCGACCGTCTGGCCGGCGATCGCGGCGACCCGTGTCGCGCGGTCGATGCTTCCCGTCGCACGCCACACGATCGAGCGAAGGACCCGCCCGCCGTCGAGGGGGAACCCGGGGATCAGGTTGAAGACCGCCAGGCTCACGTTCACGATGCCGAGGTAGCCGAGCGTCCCCGCGACCTCCTCGGGGAGGATCCCGTCGCCGAACATGCCCCCGAGGCCGAAGGCGGCGCCCAGGCCGAGGCTGGTGAGCGGCCCAACCGCGGCGACCGTGAACTCCGCCCCGGGCCCCTTCGCCTCGACGGCGGCGTGGGTGGCGCCCCCGAACAGGAACAATGTGATGCCGTGGACCGGGATGCCTCGCCGCCGGGCCACCACGGCGTGCGCCATCTCGTGGGTCAGCACCGACCCGAAGAACAGGAGCGATGCCGCGGCGGCGAGCGCCAGCGCGGGACCGGTCCCGAGCCGCGGGTAGAGGTCCCCGAGCCACTCGTAGAGGCTCCAGGTGACCAGGGCGAAGATGATGGTCCAGGAGGCGTCGATGCGGATGGCGACGCCGGCGATCCGCCCAACGCGCCAGGTTCGGCCGAACATGCTCCCAGGGTACTCGCGGCGACGGTTCCGCGCGTCTACGCGGTGTCGTTCAGGTCCCGCGCCACCGCCGCGGCCTCGCCGAGCGGCAGCACCACGTGGACGGTGGTCCCGCGCCGGGGAGCGGAGGTGATCGTGCACCGGCCGCCCACCGCCTCGGCGCGCTCGCGCATGCTCACGAGCCCGAGGTGGCCGGCCTGGGCCTCGGCCGGGGCGAAGCCCACGCCGTCGTCGGTGACGCGGATCGAGAGCGCGTCCTGGCTCTGCTCGACGACGATCGCCGCGCGCCCCGCATCGGCGTGCTTGCGGATGTTCTGCAGTGCCTCCCGCACGATGCGATATGCCGCCGTGCCGACCTCGGGGGGTGGCTCCTCCTCCAGCTCCCCGTCCAGCTCGTAGTAGACGCCGTGGCGTCCGAGCACCTCCGGAAGCGCGCGCCGGATGGTCTCGAGCAGCCCGCGATCGTCGAGGTCCCAGGGGTTCAGGTCCGACATCAGCCTCCGGAGGCGCGCGATCGCCTCCTGGGAGGTCGTCTCGAGCCGCTCGAGCTGGCGGATCGCCTCGGGGTCGGTGACGCGGCTCCGCAGCGCGCCGAGCCGCATGCGGAGCGCCGACATCACCTGGATCGAGTCGTCGTGGATGTCGCCGGCGATCCTCCGCCGCTCCTCCTCCTGCGCGCCCACGACGCGGGCGAGCAGCTCGCGGCGTTCCTCGTCGAGCCGCCGTGCGAGCTCGGTCCGGGCCTGCTGCTGCAGCAGCTCCTTGCTGCGGGCGAGGGACAGATCGGATTCGGTCTTGCGGAGGCGCCGGAAGAGGTACTCGGTGAAGAGCCCGATGCCGATGAAGTACGTCGCCCGGATCAGCCAGTCGCTCAGCGGCTGCGCCTCGCCGTTCTGAACGTCGAGCGGCAGCAGCGGGCCGGCGAGGAGGCCGGCCAGGACGGCGGTGGCGAGGGTCCCGGCGGGCCCGAGCCTGCCGGCCGCGACGATGATGGGAAGGTAGAAGAGGTGCGGGGCGATCTTCGCGCCGCCGGCCGCGTAGACGACGAGCCACGACACGGCGAGCAGGGCGCCCACCACCAGCGCCGATTTCCCCCGGCTGCGGCGCGAGCCCTCGCCGAACAGGGTGAGCCCGCGCGCCCGGGGCCCGTCCCGATCCGCGGCCCCGATCACCTTCAGACCAGGGTATCGGCAAGAGCGCCCGGAATCCTTTAGGTCGAAGTCCTGATACCTCCCCCGTCTGGGGGAGGACCTAGCTCGCGAGCGGCTCGTTCCGGTCGTCGACGAGGACCACGGTGGGAAGGTGGGCCGCCGCCTCGGTCTCGTCGATCTCACCGTAGGCGATCACGATGACCCGGTCGCCCGGCATGACGAGACGGGCCGCGGCGCCGTTCAGCTCGACCTGACCCGAGCCCGGCTCCCCCTCGATCGCGTAGGTCACGAACCTCGCCGCGTTGTCGAGGTCGAGGACGTGGACCTGCTCGTGGGGGAGGATGTCGGCCGCCTTCATCAGGTGGGGGTCGAGGGTGATCGATCCCTCGTAGCCGGGGTCGACCCCGGTGACGGTGGCGCGGTGGATCTTGGAGCGCATCATGATGCGTCGCACGGTCGCCTCCTTGCGGTTCGGTAGACGCCTACTCCGCCAACGATACGCGGCGGTGGCGGTTCCGTCAGCGCGCCGGGCGGCCGAGGTCCGGCTCGACGAGGATCAGCTCGGTCTCCGCGCCGGCGGTGAGCTGCAGCTCGGGCTCGTCGACGATCATCGCGGCGTCGCCGGTGGCGAGACGCTCGTCCCCGAGCCGCAGGTCGCCCGAGATCACGTAGAGGTAGCCGCCCATGCCGTGGGGGGTCTTGTGCGAGACCTCGGCCCCGGTCGTGAGGCGCGAGAGGTACACGGCCGCGTTGCCGTGCACCGTCACGGCATCGCCGCCCTCGGGCGCGATCGCCCGCAGGAGGCGGTCGGTGCGGTCCTCGGTCGAGAACGCCTTCTGCTCCACGGAAGGGGGCAGGCCGCGCTGCTCGGGGATGATCCAGAGCTGGATGAAGCGCATCGGCTCGGTCTCGGACGCGTTCTGCTCGGAGTGCCAGGCGCCGGAGCCGAGGGTCATCCGCTGGACCGACCCCGCCGGCAGGACCCCGTCGCCGCCGTGGTCGTCCTCGTGCCGGAACGTGCCCTCGACGACGTAGGTCAGGCCCTCGACGTCCCGATGGGGGTGCAGGGGCCAGATCGCTGCCGGCTCGAGGCGGTCGTCGTTGAAGACCCGGAGGTTGCCGAGCCCCATGAACTCGGGGTCGTGGTAGTCGTCGAAGGAGAAGTGCCAGCGGGCGGAGAACCACCCACCGTCCTTCCGGTAGATCTCGGGGTCGCGCCGGATGCGGATCACGGGCCGAATCCTACTCCGCCGGGGCCCGCCGGGATTTCGCTACACTCTGTCCCTGGAGGCGTCGCCTAGTCAGGCCTATGGCGCGGGATTGCTAATCCCGTTGGGGTGCAAGCCCCTCGCGCGTTCGAATCGCGCCGCCTCCGCGCTGCGCCCGTAGCTCAATTTGGATAGAGTGCCTGACTACGGATCAGGAGGTTGGGGGTTCGAGTCCCTCCGGGCGCACCAGGTTTTCGCAGGTCAACCCCACGATTTCGACGATTCCCGGATCGGTTGGAAGGTGTCCTGGTGCCATGCTGGTGACGAACGCCTCCGACGTCCTCGCCTTTAGCCGCTCGAAAACGTACCCAAGGACGCTACATAAGATGGCCGCATGGGGTTGGCAGTTCGGCTTCTTCCCGCAAGACGGAGCAGCGTGGATGTCGACCACACCAATCAGTGGTACATGTGGTTCGCTGGGGATATGAGCGGGCGAAGGCGGCTGGTGACCGCAGGCATCCTGTGCCGCAGGCCGGCGGGAGCATTCCTTTTGACGCTCCTACTGCTTGCCGCCACGGGCTGTTCGATCGCCAACACGTCTGACCTGTCAGAAGTGTTCGGCGGGGCTGAGGGTCTGGAGGGGCCGTGGCGTAGCTGGGTCGAG
>DASWKG010000108.1:0-27298 GCA_036396755.1 Actinomycetota bacterium | reverse complement strand
GCCCTCGTGGCGCCCGATCATCCGAACCTTCACCTACGACGGCGAGCGGACCGTGTTCTTCGAGCCCGACCGGCGCGTGTTCTTCCCCTTCTGGCGGCACGGCCGGCCGAGCCCGAAGTACTTCCGCTCCACCTACGGCGTCACCACCCGGCCCTCCGCCGACCCCCTCCACTGACGCCGCCGCGGTATGGTTCGAGCCCACCCCCCGGTTTGCCGCGCGCGGGCCCGGGGGAGACCACAGACGAGAGGAGGCGGACCATGGCCGGATTCAAGCGAGGCATGATCGTGGGGCTCGGGGTCGGCTACGTGCTGGGGGCGAGGGCGGGCCGCCAGCGCTACGAGGAGATCAAGCGCGCCTGGGAGGGCTTCATGGGGAACCCCTCCGTCCAGCACGCGTTCGAGCTGGGCAAGGGGGCGGTCGGCTCGGGCGTTCGTGAGAGCCTCCACGCGGTCCACGGCGGGGTCGAGAAGGCCGCCGGGGCCGTGAAGGAGCGCCTGGGCGACGGGAACGGGTCCGACGCCCCCCCTCGGGCCTGATCCGGAGGTGAAAAGCCCTCCACGGGGAACTTTCCGCCCCGCCCGAGCGTTCTCACTCATGCGAGGCGCGAACCGTGCCGAGAACAGGGGTGGGCCCTTCAGAAGGGAGGGTCGCACCCCAGGGGTATAATCGCGTCAGCGACGCAGCCGGAGACCCTTTCGGCGGCGGATCAGGTACCTCGGGGGGAGGACGGAGTCCCCGGATCCCCGGGGAACCCAATAGGGTCGGCGAACCCGGCCCGGAGGAACGCATATGTTCGAGCGATTCACCGACCGGGCCCGACGAGTGGTCGTCCTCGCCCAGGAGGAAGCCCGGCTCCTCAACCACAACTACATCGGCACCGAGCACATCCTCCTCGGCCTGATCCACGAGGGCGAGGGTGTGGCCGCCAAGGCGCTGGAGTCGCTCGGGATCTCCCTCGAGGCCGTCCGGACGCAGGTCGAGGAGATCATCGGCCAGGGGCAGTCCGCCCCCACCGGGCATATCCCGTTCACCCCTCGAGCGAAGAAGGTCCTGGAGCTCTCGCTCCGTGAGGCGCTTCAGCTCGGTCACAACTACATCGGCACGGAGCACATCCTGCTCGGGCTCATCCGCGAAGGCGAGGGCGTGGCCGCCCAGGTCCTCCAGAAGCTGGGCGCCGACCTCAACCGCGTTCGCCAGCAGGTCATCCAGCTGCTCTCCGGCTACACGGGGGGCAAGGAGACCGCCGCCGGCGAGCCGGCCCAGCAGGGCTCGATGGTGCTCGACCAGTTCGGCCGCAACCTCACCCAGCTGGCTCGCGAGACCAAGCTCGACCCGGTCATCGGCCGCGAGAAGGAGATCGAGCGGGTCATGCAGGTCCTTTCGCGCCGGACGAAGAACAACCCGGTCCTCATCGGGGAGCCCGGTGTCGGCAAGACCGCCGTCGTCGAGGGCCTCGCCCAGGCCATCACCAAGGGCGACGTCCCCGAGACCATCAAGGACAAGCAGATCTACACGCTCGACCTCGGCGCGCTCGTCGCCGGGTCTCGCTACCGCGGCGACTTCGAGGAGCGCCTGAAGAAGGTGCTGAAGGAGATCAAGAACCGCGGCGACATCATCCTGTTCATCGACGAGCTGCACACGCTGGTCGGCGCCGGCGCGGCCGAGGGCGCGATCGACGCGGCCTCCATCCTCAAGCCGATGCTGGCCCGCGGCGAGCTGCAGACGATCGGCGCCACCACCCGCGACGAGTACCGCAAGCACCTCGAGAAGGATGCGGCCCTCGAGCGCCGGTTCCAGCCGATCGACGTGAACGAGCCGACCGTGGCCCACACCATCGACATCCTCAAGGGGCTGCGCGACCGCTACGAGTCGCACCACCGCGTGTCGTTCACCGACGCGTCGCTCGTGGCGGCGGCGAACCTGGCCGACCGCTACATCTCCGACCGGTTCCTCCCCGACAAGGCCATCGACCTCATCGACGAGGCCGGCTCGCGGATGCGCATCCGCCGCATGACCGCGCCGCCCGACGTCCGCGAGTTCGACGAGAAGATCGCCGACGTGCGCATGAAGAAGGAGTCGGCCATCGACGCCCAGGACTTCGAGGGCGCGGCTCGCCTCCGCGACGACGAGCGCAAGCTCGCCGAGCAGCGGGCGGTCCGCGAGCAGGAGTGGAAGTCGGGCGAGCTCGACGTGCTCTCCGAGGTCGACGAGGAGGAGATCGCCGAGGTCCTCGCCGCGTGGACGGGCATCCCCGTCTACAAGCTCACCGAGGAGGAGACCCAGAAGCTCCTCCGCATGGAGGACGAGCTCCACAAGCGCATCATCAATCAGAACGAGTCGGTCGTCGCGGTGTCGAAGGCGATCCGCCGGACGCGCGCGGGTCTCAAGGACCCCCGCCGGCCGTCGGGGTCGTTCATCTTCCTCGGCCCCTCGGGCGTGGGGAAGACCGAGCTCTCCAAGGCGCTCGCCGAGTTCCTGTTCGGCGACGAGGACTCGCTCATCCAGCTCGACATGTCGGAGTACATGGAGAAGCACACGGTGTCGCGGCTCATCGGCTCGCCCCCCGGCTACGTCGGGTACGAAGAGGGCGGGCAGCTCACCGAGGCCGTGCGCCGCAAGCCGTTCTCGGTCGTGCTGTTCGACGAGATCGAGAAGGCGCACCCCGACGTGTTCAACACGCTGCTGCAGATCCTGGAGGACGGGCACCTCACCGACGCGCAGGGCCACCAGGTCGACTTCAAGAACACCGTCATCATCATGACGTCGAACCTGGGGACCCGGGACATCCAGAAGGCCGCCCTCGGCTTCGCGGCCGAGGAGCCCGCGGAGCAGGTCCCTTACGACAAGATGCGCGACAAGGTGATGGAGGAGCTGAAGCGCTCGTTCCGTCCCGAGTTCCTCAACCGGATCGACGAGGTCATCGTGTTCCACTCGCTCACCCAGGACCACGTGAAGTCGATCGTCGACCTCATGATGAAGCGGGTGACCTCACAGCTGCAGTCCAAGGACGTCGAGCTCGAGCTCACCGAGGCGGCCAAGCAGCTGCTCGCGGCGAAGGGCTACGACCCCGCGCTCGGCGCGCGGCCGCTGCGCCGCACGATCCAGCGGATGGTCGAGGACCCGCTCTCGGAGAAGCTCCTTTGGAAGGAGTTCGGCGCCGGCGCGACGATCATCGTCGACGCTCAGGGCGAAGAGATCGTGTTCGTGACGTCGGGGCAGTCGCCCGACGTCCCCCCGGTCGAGCTCGCAGGCCAGGGCCAGCAGGACACCTAGAGCTTCCGGCTCATACCGGAAGGCCCCGTCGGCGGGGACGCTCGCCGGCGGTAAGGCCGAGGAGCCCGGTGACCCCTCGGGGTTGCCGGGCTCTCGGCATCTCCGGTTCCGCACACCGGGCAGGGCACGGTCGTTTCGCGGATTGTTACGCCCTCCGGACCCTGGAGGTCGAGGAGTCGATCGACCTCGGGACGGGCCCCCCTCTGGCTGGTGCCGGGTGCGGACACCATGTGGGTGACCGCGTCGGGCGAGGAGGAGGTCCTGCGGATGGACCCCGAGACGCTCGAGATCACCGACCGCCTCGAGGTGGGCGACTACGCCAGCCCGTTCCTCGAGGCCTTCGGCGACGGCTGGGTCGGCTCCCTCAACCACAACGCGGTCTACCGGGTGAGCCTCGAGGGGTAGACGCGCGCGGCCCCCCGGCGGTTGGCCTGCGCGCTACCCTTGGGCCCATGTGCCGAAGCATCAAGCGTTTGCGCGAGGGTGCGACCGTGGTGACCGACGAGGAGATCCGTGAGGCGGCGGTGCAGTTCGTGCGGAAGGTGAGCGGGTTCCGGGAGCCCTCGCAGCGCCATGCCGAGGCGTTCGAGGTGGCGGTCGACGAGATCGCCGAGTCCTCCCGGCGGCTCATGGAGTCGGTCGCCGCCACGCTGCGATAGCCCAACCCCCCCGACGCGCTCTTCGCTACCCACCGCCACGGTAGGTAGCTGAGAGCGCGTGAGGGTTCAGGCGGCGATCAGCTTCTCGACCTCGGCCCGGAGGCCGTCGACGCCGAGCTCCTGCCTCAGCGCGGTGAGCTCGCCGTCGTCGTTCATGAAGACCCAGGACGGCTGGTAGAAGAACCCGAAGCGGTTGTAGATCTCGCCCGTCTCGTCCACCGCGGTCGGCATGCGAAGCTCGTAGCGGTCGACGAACTCCTGCATGTTCTCCCGCGAGTCGTTCCAGGCCACGCCGAGGAACTCGACCTTCCCTTCGTACTCCCGCTCGACCTGAGCGGCACCGGGGGCCTCCCGGTTGCACGGCGTTCACCACGGCGCCCAGAACCAGATCACGAGGTCGTGCCCCGCGTAGTCGGCGCCCTCGATCGTCCCGCCGTCGAGGTCGGGCGCCGAGAAGCGGAGCTCCTGCGGCACCTCGACGTCCCGGGGCGGGGCGGTCGTCTCGCGGGGGCTCGCCATGGGGCTCGTTCCGCCGGGGGCCTCGGGAGTCGTCGCGCCGGGCCGTCGCTGGCCGCTGGGAGTGGGAGACGCGCACGCCGCCGCCAGCGCCAGCGTCGCGGCGAGGACGGCCAGGAGGCGTCCGCTCGGTCGCACCGCTCCAGGGTACCGGAGCCCGGGAACAAGGGGGGCGCTCGACGCGAGCATCGTGAGCGGCAGGCGTCAAGCCGAGGGGTAGCATCGACGACGTGCAGCGGCCCGTCACCCGCCGCGGTTTCCTCGCCGGAGCGCTGGGAGCGATCGCCGGCGTCCTCGTCCCTCGGGCGCCGGCCCTCGCCGCGCCCTCGGTGCGGATGATCTGCCGCCGAGCCTGGGGCGCGGAGCCGCCGGGCGATGGCCTCGAGCGCCACCGTATCCGCCGCATCACGGTGCACCACAGCGCCGCGGTCCTCACCGACAACCGCGACGCCCCCGCCCGGTTCCGCTCGCATCAGCAGGCGCACTTCGACAACGGCTGGCCCGACATCGCCTATCACCTCCTGATCGACCGGAACGGCAACCTCTACGAGGGCCGCCGATGGCGCTTCCGCGGCGACACCGCCACCGACTACGAACCGAAGGGCCACCTGCTCGTGATGTGCGAGGGCAACTTCGACGAGCAGAAGCCATCGAAGGCGCAGCAGGCCGCGCTGGTCGACGTGCTTGCCTGGGCCACCGCCGAGTTCGACGTCGCCGTCTCGCGGATCGCGGGTCACCGCGACTACGCATCGACCGCCTGCCCGGGCGCGAAGCTCTACCGCCTGCTCGAGGACGGGACGATCCGCCGCCGGGTCCGCCGCCGTCTCCGCGCCGGGGGCGTCGAGCTGCAGGAGCTGTGCGGCAAGGCCGGCAAGGAGCGTGTCGAGGCGATCGAGGCCGGCGAGGACTGATCCGCCCGTTTTGTGCGCTTGCACAGAGGGGATCGTGGCGCCGATAGCGAATCAACTCAGCACCTACCGAGGAGGCCCGCCGTGACCCGGATCGTTCGAACCCTCGCCGCCTGCGCCCTCACGATGGCGCTCTGCGCGGCGTCGCCGGCTTCCGCGCAGGAGGCTCAGGCCACGAACCTGTCGTACACGGGGGCGACCTCTGCCCAGAACGCGTCGGACCTTGCCGCCGCGGCGACCCTCTCCTACTCCTCGACCGACCCGGATACCGGCGACCCGGTCGAGGTCACGATCGACGCCGGGGAGGTCACCTTCACCGTCCGCGACGAGCAGGGCACCGAGGTGGCGTCGGTGACCGCCACCACCGACGCGAGCGGCGTCGCCACGGCGGCGCTTCGTCTCAACGCCCCCGTCGGCGACGGGTACCTGCTCGAGGTGGCGTTCGCGGGCGACGAGGCCTTCGCCCCGTCGTCGACGAGTGTCCCCATCACGGTCGAGACGGCGCAGACGAAGCTCACCTACAACGGCGCCGTCGCGGGCGTCCGGGGAATCACGATCAGCCTGGGCGTGAAGCTCGAGCACGTCGTGAACAACGACGACCTCGCCGGTCGCGAGATCCACTTCTCGATCCCGGACCTCCTCGACACGGCCGCCACCACGAACAGCGCGGGCCAGGCCTCCGTCTCCTTCCCGCTGACGGCGACCTACGGCTCCTACCCGCTGACGGTCACCTACGCGGGCGAGGACGGGTTCGCCGGGACGGCGAAGACCCAGAGCATCGCGATCAACTGGAGCTGGACCTTCACCAGCCTCCAGGGGCTCGGGACGATCCGGCTGAACGACGTGCTGAACGAGTTCCGTGTCGTGACGCCGAGCGTCGATTCCGGCGTGGTGCCGGGCGCCGACGTCCAGAACCACACCCCGCAGTTCGCCCAGTTCAACCTGGTGAGCGGGCGCTACGCGAGCGCGACCGCGGCACTCGAGCTGACGGGCGTGCTCCTCAGCTCCCAGCTCGGAGGCAACTCCTTCCAGGCGTCGGGGTTCATCGGCACCACCCCCTTCGCGATGTCCCGCGTCCCGAGCGTCTAGCGAGGTTCAGCCGAACGCGTAGCGCAGGGTGAGGTAGTCGGCGCCCTCGCCGGCGGAGCTTCCGGTAACCGTGAGGGCGCCAGAAGGCCCGGCGGCGATCCCGACCGGGTCGTCTCCCCCGCCCCCGTCCCACCGCAGCGCGTCCAGCAGCGCACCGGCTCCGTCGTAGCGCAGCGTGAGGAAGTCGTCGGTCGAGGCGCCGGCCGAGCGCGCCACCAGCGCCACGGCCCCATCCGCGAGCACCACGACTCCCCGGGCCACGTCCACGCCCCCGCCGTCGTGCTCGCGCGCCCAGCGCTGGGTGCCGTCGGCCGCGTAGGCGACCGTCACGACATCGGTGAGCACGGCGGCGCCCTCGACGGTCCCCTGCGGGGCGAGCGGGTCGTCGGGCGCAGCCACCCCGGTGGTCCCGACCACCGCGATCGTGCCGCCCGGTCCGGCGGCGAGATCGATCGCCCGCTCGTCGGCGCCGGCGTCATGCCGCCGCACCCACCGCTCCGCGCCGTCGGGCGCGTACGAGATCGTCGCGAGATCGCCGAGGACCCCGACCGACCCGGCCAGTACGTAGACGTTGCCGTCGGCGCCCGCCTCGAGGTCGACCGCCCGGTCGTCGGCGAGGCCGTCGTAGGTCTTCACCCACCGCTCCGCGCCGCTCGGGTCGTAGGAGATCGTCACCGCGTTGCCCGGGCCCGGCGACCCCGCGGTCCCGGCCACGTACACGTTGCCGTCGGCGCCGACGTCGACCGCAATGCCCGCGTCGTTGAGCCCGCCGTCCCACTTCTTCACCCAGTCGCGCTTCCCGTTCGGCCGGTACTTCACGGTGAGCACGTCGAACGACGAGCCGGTGTCCGTCCTGCCGGTCACGTACACGTTGCCCTGCTCGTCGACCGCGACGTCGGTTCCGCGGTCCTCGTAGTAACCGTCCCAGCGCGCGCTCCAGCGGAGCCGGCCGTGCCGGTCGTACGAGAGCGCCTGCAGGTCCCAGTGCTGGCCGCCGTAAGCGTCGACGAACACGCTGCCGGCCACCGCGGTGTTGCCCTCGTCGTCCACGTCGATCGCGTAGGCGTGATCTTCGAGCCCGCCGTCGTAGACCGACGCCCACTCCTCGCGCCCGTCCTCGTCGTACTTCACGGTCACCACGCCGTCGGTCGTCGCGGTCGAGCCGCGGCCCGTCATGTACGTGTTCCCGTCGTCGTCGACGGCGACCGCGTTCCGCCCCGCGGGGGTGCCGGACCCGGGCCGGTCCTCGCCGCCGGGGATGGTGGCCGGCTCCCGCGCAGACCACAGGACGCCGCCGTCGCCGGCCGCGTACTTGATGGTCGCGATGTCGGCACCCGCGCCGAGCACCGAGTACCCGATCACGATGGGGTTACCGTCCTCGTCGATGAGCACCGCGTCGGAGTGGTCGGACTCGCCGCCGTCGTGCACCGCGGTCCAGGCCTCGGTCCCGTCGGGGCTCAGCTTCCAGGTCAGGTAGTCGTAGTTGAGACCGTTGTGGGAGGCGCCGGTCACGTAGGCCGCGCCGTCCTCGTCGAGCGCGAGCGCGTGCCCGAAGTCGCCGGTGCCCTGCGGGACGGGCCCGCCGTCGAAGGTGGCCTCCCACTTCAGCGCTCCCTCGGGGTCGAGGCGAAGCGCGAGGAAGTCGTAGTCGCCGCGGCCGTCCTTCAGGCGGTAGGCCTGGCCGGCCACGACGACGTCGCCGCTCGGATCGAGCCGCACCGCGAACAGGTGGTCCTGGATGCCGCCGTCGTGCTGGAAGGTCCAGCGCTCGGTGCCGTCGGGCGCGTAGCTGACGACCGCGGCATCGTCGTTCGTGCCGTTGTCCACGATCCCGGCCACGAAGATGTTCCCGTTCTCGTCCGTGGTCACGTCGTAGGCGTCGTCCTGCCGGCCCCCGCCGTGGAGGCGCGCCCAGCGCTCGGTCCCGTCGGGTGCGTAGGCGAGGGTCACGATGTCGTAGTCGAGCCCCTCGAAGCGGGAGCTTCCGACCACGACCACGCCCTCGGAGTCGAGCGCGATCCGCCGCGGGTAGTCGGTCGTCAGGTTCTGGTCGTAGGTCCGGGTCCAGAGCAGCTCACCCTCGCCCGTGTAGGCGAGCGTGAGGATGTCGTCATCCCGGGTCTCCGTCGCGGTCGACGCCGTGATGAAGGAGCGACCCTCGTCGTCGACGACCAGGCCGGCGGCGAAGTCGCGCCCCCCGCCGTCCCAGCGCTCGGCCCACCGCTCCTCGCCGTCGGCGTCGTAGGCGATGGTCAGGAGATCGGTGTCGGCCGCTCCCTGCAAGGAGCCGGTCACCACCACGCCGCCGTCCGGGTGGAGGTCGAGGACGTAGCCGTAGTCGTTGGCGCCCCCGTCGTGCGTCCGCCACCAGAGCAGCGCCCCGCTCGGGTCGTACTTCAGCGTCAGGTAGTCCTCGTTCGTCCCGTTCGAGATCGAGCCGGTGAGGTAGAGGTTGCCGTCGGCGTCGAGCTCCGATGCCGTGGCCGCCTGGACGGGGACCCCCGAGCCCGGTGCGGCGGCCGCGTCGAGCGCGTTGTGGCGACGGGCGACCCAGGCGGGGCCCGGGACCTCGCCCGTCGCCGGGCTCGGGGTCGCGACGGTCGCGGAGAGCAGCGTGAGGATCACCAGGGGGCGAGCGGACAACCGGGGCATGTCGGGTGCTTCGACGCCGCGCCCCTCGAATCCTCCCCGGGGACCTTGTCAGACCCTCCTGGTAGCGTCGCGCCCATGGGAAGGAAGCAGCTCGCCTGCACCGCCTGCGGGTCGCCGGCCTCGCAGTGGGCCGGTCGCTGCCCCTCGTGCGAGGCCTGGGGCACGATCGAGGAACGCGCGGCGATCCCGGGTCACCGGGAAGGGCCCGTTCCCGTGTCGCTCGCGAGCACCGGCCCCGCCGAGGCCCGGCGCATGCCCACGGGCTTCGCCGGCTTCGATCGCGTTCTGGGCGGGGGCCTCGTGCCGGGCTCCGTGGTCCTGCTCGCCGGGGAGCCGGGCGTCGGCAAGTCCACCCTCCTGCTCCAGGTCATGGCGGGTCTCACGCGGGGCGGACACGCCTGCCTGCTCGCCTCGGGGGAGGAGACGCACGCGCAGGTGGCCTCACGCGCCGGGCGGCTGAGCCTCTCGCACGCGGCGGTCACCTACGTCCCCGGCCGAGAGCTCGACCAGGTCGTGGGCGCGGCGACGGCCGCCCGCCCCGCGGTCGTCGTCGTCGATTCCATCCAATCGATCCGTGACCCGGGCCACGCGGGCCTCCCCGGCGGCACCGCCCAGGTGCGCGTGTGCGCCGACGCCCTCGTCGGCCTCGCCAAGCACGAGGGCATCGCCGTGGTTCTCGCGGGACAGGTCACCAAGGACGGCGACCTCGCCGGGCCGCGCACGCTCGAGCATGCGGTCGACGTCGTCTGCTCGTTCGAGGGCGACCCCCGAACCGGGCTGCGTCTCCTGGCCGGCGGCAAGAACCGCTTCGGCCCCGAGGGGGAGCTGGCCTGGTTCGAGATGGGCCCCGACGGGCTCCACGAGGCCGATCCGTCGGCGCTGCTGGCTCCGGGGACGCGCGAGGCGGGGGCCGCGACGGCGATCCTCTCTGCCGGGCGCCGGGCGCTGGCGCTCGAGATCCAGGCCCTCGCCGTCGGGACCCAGGGTCCCCCGAGGCGGCACGCCTCGGGGCTCGATCCCCGGCGCTTCGGGCAGGTGGCGGCCGTCCTCGAGCGGACCGGCCTGAGCGTGGCCCGGATGGAGCTCTACGGCGCGACGGCCGGCGGCCTGCGCGTCGACGATCCCGGGACCGACCTCGCGGTGGCCGCCGCCCTCGCCTCCAGCGTCTCCAAGCGCCCGCCCCCACCCGGTTCGGCGTTCATCGGAGAGGTCAGCCTCACCGGCGCGGTCCGATCGGTCGCGAACCTCCCGGCTCGTCTGGCGGCGGCCTCCGCGGCCGGGCTCCGGGTCGTCTACGCGCCTCCGCAGGCGAGCGCCCGGGGGATCCGGGTCGTCCACGTTCGAGCGGTTTCGGATGCCCTCGAGTGGGCCCTGAAGAAACGAAATGGGCGCGATGAGACTAACAGCCGAGAGGGCGGCTTCGCGGCAGTTGCCCCGGTCGAAATCCAAGAAAAGGGCCTTTGACCTGCGATTTTGTCTTGCGGGGGGAGCCTGCTTCTGCTACAATGAGGGTGCTCGCAACCCAGTCGCCAAACCTCGGGGGTCACATTGTTCCGAAAGGGAGATACGGTAGTTTATCCCCATCACGGGGCTGCAGTCATCGAAGATCTCACCACCAGGGAGCTGCTCGGAGAAGAGAAGAAGTACTTCGTCCTGAAGCTCTCCCACGGCGATCTGACCCTCATGGTCCCGGTCGACAACACCGAGGAGATCGGCCTCCGGGAGGTCGTGAACAAGCGAGAGGTGAAGAAGGTCTGGGACATCCTCAAGGAGGGTGAGTCCAAGATGCCGGCGAACTGGAGCCGGCGCTACAAGACCAATATCGAGAAGATCCGCTCGGGCGACATCTTCCAGGTCGCCGAGGTGGTCCGGAACCTCTCCATCCGGGAGGCCGAGAAGGGGCTCTCCGCCGGCGAGAAGCGGATGCTGGCCAAGGCCCGTCAGATCCTCGTTTCCGAGCTGACGTACGCGGTCGGCTCCACCGAGGACAAGGCGGAGGCCATGCTCGACAAGGTCCTCCAGGACTCGCACAACGTGCCGTCGCCGAACGGCGAGGTCGTCTGAGCCGCGATCCATCAGATGGACCGGACCTGCGCGCGCGCAGGGTCCGCATCCCCCATACTTGCCGGAAGCGCCCGATGAGGCGCACGTCAGGGCCGTGACGGACAAACGAACTCGCAACGAGCCGTTCCGGGGCGTGGTCGTCGAGCTGATCCGCCTCGTCCTTGTCGCCGTGTGCGCGGTGGCCGGATGGCAGATCGCCGAGCAGGTCACGAACGCCGACACCAGCAGCCTCCTCGGCATCGTCCTGGGCTCGGCGATCGGCTACGTGCTCGGGGGGGTCATCGGCAGGGGCACCGTCTCCGCCGTCGGCGCGATCGAGCGGGAGTTCCGCCAGGTGCCGGCGGCCGAGCTGCTGGCCGGCACGATCGGGATGATCCTCGGCCTGATCGTCGCCTCGCTGCTGTCGATCGTCATCTTCAAGCTCCCGCCGCTCGCCGCGGGTCCCACGGCCGCCTTCGTCTTCATCGTCATGGCGTTCTTCGGCTACCGGCTGGGGCGAAGCAAGCGCGACGACTTCTTCGGGATCTTCGGGCTGAAGACGAGGACGATCGGCAGCCGGTCCGAGGAGGTCAGCGTGGTCGACACCAGCGCGCTCATCGACGGCCGCCTCCTCGAGGTGCTGAGGACCGGCTTCCTGGGTGGGACGTTCCTGATCCTTCGCGGGGTGCTCGACGAGCTGCAGACCATCGCCGACTCCTCCGATCCCTCCCGGCGCGAGCGCGGTCGCCGGGGGCTCGAGATCCTGCACAGCCTCCAGCGGTCGGCCAACGTAGCCCTGATCGATGAGGACGGCGAGGGCGACGTCGACGCGCGCGTCATCCGGGTGGCACGCGAGCGCGGCGGTGTGGTCATCACCTGCGACGCCAACCTGGCGAAGGTGGCGCAGGCGCTCGACGTCCCCGTCCGCTCCCTTCACGAGCTCGCCTCGGCGGTTCGCCAGCCGTTCGTCGCCGGCGAGGGCGTGACGGTGCACCTCAGCAAGGAGGGCCGCGAGCACGGGCAGGGGGTCGGCTACCTCGAGGACGGCACGATGGTGGTGGTCCAGGACGGCAAAGAGCTGCTCGGCTCGGTGGTCGAGGTCACGGTCACGAACGTCCTCCAGACCGCGACCGGCCGCCTGGTGTTCGCCAAGCTCGCCGAGCGATGAGGGTGGTCGCGCTCCTTGTCGCGGCGGGGAGGGGCGAGCGGCTGGGCCGATCGATCCCGAAGGCGTTCGTTGAGCTGGCCGGTCGGCCGCTCCTCGCGCATGCGGCCGAGGCGGCCCTGGCCTGCCCGGCCATCGACGGCGTGGTGGTCGCCGCCCCCGAGCACATGGAGGACGAGGTCCGCGCCGTCGTTGCCGAGGGTCTCGTCGCGGTCGTGACCGGGGGTGAGACACGCCAGCGCTCCGTGCTTTCCGCGCTCCGCGCGGTTCCCGAGGGGGTCGAGGCCGTCGTCTGCCACGACGTCGCCCGGCCGCTGGCGGCGCCATTCCTCTTCTCCCTGGTCCTCGAGTCGCTGGGTTCTGCCGACGGCGTCGTTCCCGTCGTCCCGGTTCCCGACACGATCAAGGTCGTGGACGGCGGGATGGTGACGGCCACGGTCGATCGCGAGCGCCTGGGCCTGGCCCAGACGCCGCAGGCGTTCCGACGGGCGGCGCTGGAGGAGGCGCACCACGCGGCGGAGCGCGAGGGCTTCCAGGGCACCGACGACGCCGCCCTCCTCGAGCGCGCCGGCTTCACGGTGGCCGTGGTGCCCGGCGACCCAACGAACCTGAAGATCACGACCGCCGGGGACCTGGTGGTGGCCGAGGCGACGCTCCGTGCCCGCAGCCTCGCCGAGCCGCGGGATGGGTGAGGCCGTGCGGGTCGGGCTCGGTGTCGATATGCACCCGCGGGACGATGCCCGCCCCCTGCTCCTCGGCGGGGTCCGCTTCGACGGCGAGCCGGGACTGGCCGGCCACTCCGACGCCGACGTCGTGTGCCACGCGCTCGCCGACGCCCTGCTCGGGGCCGCGGGGCTCGGGGACATCGGGGACCACTTCCCCGAGACCGATCCGGCGGTCGCGGGCATCTCGGGTACCGACCTGCTCGAGAAGGTGGCGGCGATGGTCCGCGAAGCGGGACACGAGCCCCGGTCGTGCGACCTCGTCGTGCTCGCCGAGCGCCCGCACCTCGCCGATGCGCGCGATCGGATGCGCGCCGCCCTGGCGGGGGCGCTCGGGCTCCCCACCGACACCGTCTCGGTGAAGGCAACGCGGCCGGAGGGCCTCGGCCTGAGCGGCGACGGCATCGGATGCTTCGCGGTCGCGCTGGTGTCGGCGCCGGACGACCCTTCCTCGCCTTGAGCGGCGAGGCCCTGGTGGTCGGACGCCGCCCCGCGCTGGAGGCGGTGCGCGCGGGCGCGGCCGCCGAGGTGCTCGTCGCTCACACGGCGCGACCGACCGAAGGGCTCCGCGAGCTCCTCGACGCGGCGGCGGCCGCCGGGGTGCCCGTCCGCCGCGTGCCCGAGGAGGTCGTCGCCCGCGCGGCCGGCGGGACGCGTCACCAGGGGGTCGCGGCCCGGGTCGCGCCCCGCCGCGAGCTCACCGAGGCCGACCTCGAGCATGGTCCGTGGGGCGGCCGGGCGCTCGTCCTGGTCCTCGACGGCGTGACCGACCCGCAGAACCTCGGCGCCGCCGCGCGGGTCGCGGAGGCGGCGGGGGCCGAGGCCCTCGTGATCCGCCGTCACCGCGGCGCCGGCGTCACCCCCGCGGCGGTGAAGGCGTCGGCCGGCGCCCTCATGCACCTGCCGGTCGCCAGGGTGGCCAACATCGCGCGCGCCGTGGGCCGGCTCCAGCAGGCCGGGTTCTGGGTGGTGGGCCTCGAGGGGGATGCGCCCGGCACCATCCACGAGCTCTCTCCCCCGCCCGGACGGCTCGCGGTCGTGATGGGGTCGGAGGGAGCCGGTCTCTCCCGACTCGTCGCGCGGGCGTGCGACGAGCTCGCGTCGATCCCGATGCGCGGCCGGGTCGGCTCGCTGAACGTGGCCGCCGCGGCGGCCGTCGGCCTCTTCGTGCTGGAAAGCAGGAGGCATCCGCCGAGCCGGGGGTCCTGAGGCCCAAAAAAGAGGGTCCATCTGACCGACTTGGGCCGCTTCATGCGCCTTCGAAGAGGAAATCGCCTCTTGCCACCTGCTCCGTCCGCGCGCATAATCAGGGAGCGCCCTCGCAATGCCCGCAGCGATGATGGGGGACGAAGAGGAGCCGACATATGGCCGCTGCTGGCGCGAGGATGAGGGTTGTCGCGGATCTGAGTGATGGCTCCGACGAGGAGCTCATCGAGTTTTACCGCGGGGGCGAACCGGTCGCCATGGAGACCCTCTTGGCGCGGTACCGCAACTTCGCGCGCATGAAGGCGCGCTCCTACTTCCTGGTCGGGGCCGACAAGGATGACATCGTCCAGGAGGGCATGATCGGTCTCTACAAGGCGATCCGGGACTTCAGCGACGACAAGCAGGCGTCGTTCCGGGCCTTCGCCGAGATCTGCATCACGCGGCAGATCATCACGGCCATCAAGACGGCCACGCGCCAGAAGCACGTCCCCCTCAACCAGTACGTCTCCCTCTCCAAGCCGCTCGCCACCGACGACGATCCCGACCGAGTACTCATGGACGTGCTGCGCCAGCCGCACGTCAGCGACCCGGCCGACATGGTGATCTCGAGTGAGGAGCTGCGCGGCATCAAGATGGCGTTCGCCGAGATCCTGTCCGACTTCGAGGCCGAGGTGCTCCACCTGTACGTCGAGGGCAAGTCCTACCAGGAGATCGGGAAGCTCCTGAAGCGGCACGTGAAGTCCATCGACAACGCCCTCCAGCGCATCAAGCGCAAGATCGAGCTTCACCTGAAGGCCCGCGAGGACGCGGAAGCGGGCCGCAAGCCTCGAACACCGAGCCCCGCGTAGCGTCGTCCCGAAGGCGGCGCTCCTGCCAGGCTAGAATCCGATCGCTGGCGTGGCGCAGTCCGGTAGCGCAAGCGATTTGTAATCGCTAGGTCGCGGGTTCGAATCCCGCCGCCAGCTCCGATACGCGCGGGTTCCCCCTTCGCTCAACGAGGTTCGGTCTCGTTCACGGTCTCCCGCAGGCGCCGGAGCGTGCGCGTGAGCAGTCGCGACACGTGCATCTGGGAGATGCCCACCTCGTTCGCGATCTGGGTCTGGGTCAGGCCGCGGAAGAAGCGCAGGTACAGGATCTGCCGCTCCCTCGTCGCCAGGTCGTGGACCGCGGGGGCCACGCTCATCCAGGTCTCGACCATGGCGAGCGACTCGTCCTCGGAGCCGAGGCGCTGTAGGTGCGTCGTCCCCTCCTCGTCGACCGGCGCATCGAGGGAGCTTGCCGAGTAGGCGCTGCTGGTCTCCATCCCCTCGAGGACCTCTTCCTGGGAGAGGCCGGTGCGCTCGGCGATCTCGGCGACGGTGGGGGACCTTCCGTGCTGCTGCGAGAGGTCGGTGAGGGCGCGGCTGACCTTCAAACTGGCCTCCTGCAGCCGACGCGGCACGCGAACGGCCCACCCCTTGTCCCGCAGGTGGCGCTTGAGCTCGCCGACGATGGTGGCCGTCGCGTAGGTCGAGAACTTCACGCCGCGCTCGGTGTCGAATCGGTCGATCGCCTTCAGCAGCCCGATGCTGGCCACCTGGCTCAGGTCCTCGACCGCCTCGCCTCTGCCCATGAACCGCCGCGCGAGGTAGTCGGCGAGGGGACGGTAGTGCTCGACGAGCTCGTCCCGCGCCGACGGATCATGAGGGAGCCGCGCGAAGAGCTCGTCGCTCCGCTCGAGGTCGTTTTCCTGCTCGCTCATCGGGGCTGCAGGCTGAAGCTGATCGTCGGTCCTTCCGCTCCGAGCTCGAACGACGGGTGCTCGGTGAGCGCCTTGAGGATCTCCCAGGCCAGCGATCCCTCCAGGCCGCCGGCGACGGGCGGCGAGGGATCCCCCTCGGCGGTCACCGCGATGGCGAGCCGGTCCTCGTCGGCGGTCACCCGCACGACCAGGGCGAGCGAACCCGGGGCCGCGCGCAGGAGGTGCCCGCTCGCCTCGTCGACGGCGAGCTTGAGGTCCTCGATCGCGTCGTACGGGAAGTCGAGCCGCGCCGCCAGCGAGGCGACCACCGCCCGTAGGACGTGGACGTAGTCCGATCCCGCCGGAGTGGAGACGACGATGTCGCGAGTAACGGGTTCCACGGGTCGCCTATACTAACCCGTCGAAACCCCGTCGAAACCAGGAGGCGTAGGATCGAACTGCGTTTGGAGGACCGCCCCGTCGATTCCTGGACCGTGCTCGAGGTCGAGGGCGAGGTCGACATCTATTCGGCTCCCAAGCTCAGGGAACGCTTGGTGGAGCTCATCTCGGGCGGCAACCACCGCATCATCGTGAGCCTCGAGGGAGTCGGCTTCATGGACTCCACGGGCCTCGGCAGCCTCGTCGCCGGCCTCAAGCGCATCAAGGAGCACGACGGCGTGCTTGCCCTCGTCTGCACACGGGAGCCGGTGCTGAAGGTGCTTTCGATCACCGGCCTCGACAAGGTCTTCCCACTGCACGCGTCCGTCGAGGAGGCGACCGCGAGCCGATGAGCGACGAGGCGCACGCGTTCAGCCTGGATCTGCCGCCCGACCCCGCCTACGTTGCGACCGCCCGGATGTTCGGCTCGGCCATCGCCAGGCATTTCGGCCTGGGCGAGGAGGCCGTGGAGGACCTCAAGCTGGGCATCTCGGAGGCGTGCGCCGTGGTGATGCGAGACGGGGCGGGCGGCCTCCTCGTGCGCGTCTGGGAGCGAAGTGGCGGCCTCGAGCTCGAGGTGGTCGGGGGCGCCGGGGTGGCTGAGGTCGGGCTCGGGGGGTCGGGCGAGGCGCGGACGCCCCAGAGCTTCGCGAGGAGCGTCGCCGGCGAGGTGCTCGAGGCCCTGTTCGACGACGCCAGCATCAACCCCGGCACCGCCGGCGGGTCGCGGGTGGCGTTCAGCCTCCCCTCCCCCTCCTGAGCTCAGGACTAGGACAGCCAGCGCCGGGTAAACACCCGGCATGAGCGCTTCCCTCGAGGCTCGGCTTCAGGTGCGCCCCGACGCCGCGGCGATCGCCCGGGACGCGCTCTCGCAGCTCGAGGACGTGCTCGGTCCCCGGCTGCTCGAGGACCTTCGGCTCGTGACGAGCGAGCTGGTGACCAACGCGGTTCGCCACGGCGGTTGCGGGAGCGACCTGCTCCTCCGCGTGGATGCGCGGGCGACCCCGGTCCTCGTCGAGGTCGAGGACGGCGGGCCCGGCTTCGTTCCGGTGTACCCGCCCCGGCCCGGCGAGCTCTCCGGGTGGGGTCTGTGCCTCGTCGACCGGCTGGCCGACCGCTGGGGCGTGGCGGTCACCGGCGTCGGCACGAGGGTGTGGGCCGAGCTCCCCGGGCGAAGGACCGTCCACGGCTTCGGCGGGTCCGTAGCCCAGAGGGGCTGAGGGAGGGCGGCCGTGGGGTGGCGCGACCCCGTCCGAACCACGATCGCCGTCCATCGCCGTTTCGGAGAGGACCGGGCGGGGTTCCTCGCCGCCGCGATCAGCTATCACGCGTTCCTCGCGCTCTTCCCGCTGCTCCTGCTCGCGATGTCGATCGTCGGGTTCGCTCTGGCGGGCGATCCCTCGGCCCAGCGAGCGTGGGCGCATCGGCTCTCGCAGTCGGTCCCGGGCCTCGAGCCGATCATCGGTGACAACCTGCGGGCGCTGGTCGGCGCTCGCGGTGTGACCGGCGTCCTCGGCCTCGTCGGGCTGGTCTGGAGCGGGATGGGGCTCGCCGACGCGGGGACCACCGCCCTCTCGCAGATCTTCCGGTTCGCACCGCAACGGGGACTGCTCAGGTCCAAGGCGTGGTCGCTCGCCCAGCTCCTCGTCCTCGGGCTGCTCGCGCTCGTCGGGGTGGCCGCGGCCGGCCTCGTCTCGAGCCCGGCGGCCTCGGGCCCGCTGGGGATCCTCGTCGCGGTCGCCGGGGCTCTCCTCACGGTGGCCATCGACTTCCTCCTGTTCGTCGCCGCCTACCGGCTGCTCTCCGAGCGGAGAGGGCCGGGGCTCGCCCGGCTGTGGCCGGGCGCGCTGCTGGCCGCGATCGGGTGGACCATCCTCAAGCTGGTGGGCTCCTGGTACACGTTGCGGACCGTCTCGGGGTCGGCGGGAGTCTATGGGACGTTCGCGGCGACGGTCGGGATCCTCCTCCTCCTGCACCTCGCGGCGAGGGTCTTCCTGTACGGCGCGGAGCTGAACGCCGTGACCGAGCGACCTCAGGCACCCTAGGCGCGCTCCGCGAAGCGCAGCAGCATCAGTGAGTGAGCCTGCAGGTTCAGCGCGACCTTGCGAAGCACGCGAGCCGACCCCGGCTGGGCGGTGTTCAGCACCTCGCTCCAGAGACCGGGCCCCCCGGGGACCGTGGGAAGGACGAATCGGCGTGAGCGCCACCCACCGTTCATGAGCAGGAGCATCGTGTCCCCGACGATCGGCCGCCCGCGCTCGTCCGTCTCGTCGGCGGCCCGTCCCTGGACGAGCATGCCGATGACCTGCCGCTCCCGATCGTCCCAGTCCTTCCGGGTCATCTCCTCGCCGTCGGGGCGTACCCACGTGAGGTCCTTCGCGTCGCCATCGGCCCGGCCGGAGAAGAAGCCGCGCCGGCGGAGCACGGGCGTGGACCGGAACAGCTCGAGGACCCGGCGCGTGAAGCGCAGGAGGTCGCGGTCCTCGGGCTCGAGGTCCCACCGCACCCAGCTGACCTCGTTGTCCTGGCAGTATGCGTTGTTGTTGCCGAGCTGGGTCCTCCCCATCTCGTCGCCGGCGACGAGCATGGGGACGCCCTGGGAGAGAAGGAGCGTCGAGAGCAGGTTCCGCTTCATGCGCTCGCGCATGCGGCGAACCCTCGGTGAGCCCGCGGGGCCTTCCTGTCCCCAGTTCCGGCTGTGCTCGGTCTCCGGACCGTCCCGGTTGTCCTCGCCGTTGGCCTCGTTGCGCTTCCGCTCGTAGCTGACGAGGTCGTGCAGTGTGAAGCCGTCGTGGGCGGTGACGTAGTTGATGCTCGCGTAGGTCCGCCGCCCCGTGGCGGCGAAGATGTCGGCCGAGCCCGTGAGCCGTGACGCCAGCTCGGGGAGCTGGCCGGTGTCCCCCCGCCAGAAGCGGCGAACCGAGTCGCGGTACCGATCGTTCCACTCGGCCCACGCCGGCGGGAACCCTCCGAGCTGGTACCCGCCGGCCCCGAGGTCCCAGGGCTCCGCGATCAGCTTCGTCCCGGCCAGCACGGGGTCCTGGCGGCACGCGGAGATGAAGGGCCCCGTCCAGCCGACGCCCTTCTCGTCCCTGGCCAGGGCCGTCGCGAGGTCGAACCGGAACCCGTCGACGTGCATCTCCTCGGCCCAGTACCGAAGGCTGTCCATCACCAGCTGGACGGGGTGATGCTCGGCCATGTTCACCGTGTTGCCGGTGCCGGTGACGTCCCAGGTGTACCGGGGATCGCCGGGGTCGAGGCGGTAGTAGACGGCGTTGTCGATGCCGCGGAACGAGAGCGTCGGGCCGAGATGTCCGCCCTCCGCGGTGTGGTTGTAGACGACGTCGAGGATGACCTCGATGCCGGCGCGATGCAGGGCCTTGACCATCGACTTGAACTCGGTCACGGGGTCGCCGCCGTCCGTCGCGTAGGCCCGGTGCGGGGCGAAGAAGCCGATCGAGTTGTAGCCCCAGTAGTTGGTCAGGCCTCGGTCCACGAGCGCCTGCTCCGAGACCGAATGGTGGACGGGGAGGAGCTCCACCGCGGTCACGCCGAGCGAGCGGAGGTGGTCGAGGACGGGCTCGGCGGCGAGACCCAGGTACGTGCCCCGCAGCTGCTCGGGCACTCCCGGGTGGCGCATCGTCAGGCCGCGCACGTGACACTCGTAGATGACGGTTCGGTGCCACGGCGTTCGTGGAGGCCGGTCGCCTCCCCAGGTGAACGAGGTGTCGACGACCATCGACTTCGGCATCGATCCCGCGCTCTCGCGAGTATCGATCACCAGGTCCTCCTCGGTGTCCCCGACCGGGTAGCCGAACAGCGCGTCGCTCCATGCGACCTCGCCGGTCAGCACCTTCGCGTAGGGGTCGAGCAGCAGCTTGTGAGGGTTGAAGCGGTGGCCGTCCTCGGGCGCGTACGGGCCGTGAACGCGGTATCCGTAGCGCTGCCCCGGCCGTGCGTCCTGGAGGTACGCGTGCCACACATCGTCGGTCCGCTCGCGGAGCGGGATCCTCGCCTCCTCCCCCGTGTCGTCGAACAGGCAGAGCTCCACGGCCGTCGCGTGATGGGAGAAGAGCGCGAAGTTCACCCCCTCGCCGTCCCACGTCGCCCCCAGGGGCGACGGCGAGCCGGGGCGGGTTCTCACGACGGGGACGGGCGACCCACGCGCGTCACGGCGCCGGGTCGGTCGGCGTCGCGGCCGCGAGCATGATGCAGGCGAGCGGGGGGACCGTGACCGGGAGGGCGAACGGGCGGCCGTGCATCGGCACGGGCAGCGCCTCAACGCTTCCGAGGTTCCCGACGCCGCTGCCCCCGTACGTGTCGGCATCGCTGTTGATGATCTCCCGCCACCGGCCGGCCCGAGGGACCCCGATCAACAGGTCGGGCCGGGGTACCGGCGTGAAGTTGCAGACGACCAGGACGCAGGACTCGAGGTCGCGGGACCAGCGCAGGAACGAGACGAGGCTCCGCTCGTTGTCGTTCGCGTCGATCCACTCGAGGCCGGCGGGGTCGGTGTCGAGCTCGTGCAGGGCGGGCGTCTCGGCGTACACGCGATTGAGGTCGCGCACCCAGCGGCGCACGCCCGTGTGGAGGGGGAGCTCGAGGAGGTCCCAGTCGAGGCCGGCGTCGTGGTCCCACTCCTTCCACTGCCCCGTCTCGCCGCCCATGAAGAGCAGCTTCTTGCCCGGCTGTGCGTACATGGAGCCCAGGAGGAGCCGGAGGTTCGCCATCCGCTGCCACTCGTCGCCGGGCATCTTGGCGACGAGCGACCCCTTCCCGTGCACGACCTCGT
Organism: Actinomycetota bacterium; assembly: GCA_036396755.1. GTDB lineage: Bacteria > Actinomycetota > UBA4738 > UBA4738 > CALAEC01 > DASWKG01. The sequence goes on along the minus strand of DASWKG010000108.1, from coordinate 6,114 downwards.
CGTGCGAGAGGGGCAGGACGAAGTTCTCCGAGCCGGCGTAGAGCGAACGGAACGTCAGCCGGTTGTGGTGGAACTTCCGATGGACCGGGTCCTCCTGCATGTACTCGAGGGTGTCGTGCATCCATCCCATGTCCCACTTCATGCCGAACCCGAGTCCGCCGAGGTAGGTGGGGCGGGAGACCATCGGCCACGCGGTCGACTCCTCGGCCATCGTCTGCACGTCGGGGTGCTCCCGGTAGATCTCGGAGTTGAGGTCGCGCAGGAAGCCGATGGCCTCGAGGTTCTCCCGGCCGCCGTGCTCGTTGCGGATCCACTCGCCGTCCTTCCGCGAGTAGTCGAGGTAGAGCATGGACGCGACGGCGTCTACTCTGATGCCGTCGGCGTGGTAGGTCGTGAGCCAGTGCATCGCGCTGGAGGTGAGGAACGAGCGCACCTCGTTGCGCCCGTAGTTGAAGATGTAGGAGTTCCAGTCGGGGTGGAAGCCCTTCCTCGGGTCGGCGTGCTCGTACAGGTGCGTCCCGTCGAAGAACCCGGGCCCGTGCTCGTCGGTGGGGAAGTGCGAGGGCACCCAGTCCAGGATCACGCCGATGCCGCGCTGGTGCAGGTGGTCGATGAGCCCCATGAAGTCGTCGGGCGTGCCGTAGCGGGCGGTCGGCGCGAAGTAGCCCGTGGTCTGGTAGCCCCACGACCCGTAGAAGGGGTGCTCCATGATCGGGAGCAGCTCGACGTGGGTGAAGCCGAGCTGCTCCACGTAGTCGCCGAGCCGAGGGGCGAGCTCGCGGTAGGTGAGCGAGCGGTCCCCCTCGTCGCGGAGCCGGAGCCACGACCCCGCGTGGACCTCGTAGATCGAGATGGGGGCGTCGAGGGCGTTGCGCGCCGCGCGCTCGCTCATCCATTCGGCGTCTCCCCAGCGATGGGTTTGCTCCCAGACGATCGAGGCGGTTCGCGGGGGGACCTCGGACGCGAAGGCGAACGGGTCGGCCTTGTCGGCGGCGTGACCATGGTGGCGCGAGGCCACGTGGTACTTGTAGACGGCGCCCGCGCCCACCTCGGGGACCCACCCCTCCCAGATGCCCGAGTCGGCCCGGGGGAGGAGCGGGTGAGCCGCCCGGTCCCAGCCGTTCCAGTCGCCGATCACCGAGACGCGCTCCGCGTTCGGGGCCCAGACGGCGAAGCGCGTCCCGGGCTCGCCGCGAAGGGTGCCCGGGTGGGCGCCGAGCTTTCGGAACAGCTGGGAGTGCGTTCCCTCGTTGAAGAGGTAGAGGTCGTGGTCGGACAGGAGCGACGTGGCCGGCTCCCGTGTCGCGATCGGCCTCGTCATGGTCCTCCCTCTCCTCGTCGTGCGCGGCTCACCCGTCGCAGGGTACCGAGGACCACCGAGGAGCGTTCGGCCTCCTCGAGCGTGCGCTCGGCCCGGCGTCGCCAGTTCGGGTGCTCGTCGGTGGTTCCCGGCAGGTTCTGCTGCCCGGTCTCACCCATCACGTCCCCGAGGGCGAGCACGGCCAAACGTGCCGGGCTCGCGGCGAGGCGGACCGCCTCCGCATCGTAGACCTCCCGGGCCGAGGGGGAGCCGCGCCGGAGGAGGCCCCGGGCGGCGAGCGCACCCGACAGCGCCCGCTTCCGGCGCGCGCGCCCCTGCTCCGCCGCGCCGGCGCTCTCCTCGTCCAGGAGGCCCAGCCGGCGCCGCAGCCGGATGTCGCCACTCTCCCAGAACGCCCGGAAGGGCGGCATGTCGTGGGTGTTCACGGTGGCCAGCACGGCCGCGGGAACCGGTTGGACCGCGGGGCGCCGGTCCGGGAACACCTCGGTCTGGGTCGCGTAGGTGCGCAGCAGCCCGTGCCGCCGCATCGCGGGGCGCACGCCGCGAGGGACGGTTCCCAGGTCCTCGCCCACGATCTCGGCTCCCCTGCGATGGGACTCGAGACAGAGGATCGCGTACAGCTCCTCCCACGGGTACCGCACGTACGCGCCCTGCGTGGCCGGCATGCCGTCGGGGACCCAGAACAGGCGGTGGAGCCCGAGGACGTGATCGACGCGGAGGCCCCGCGCGTGGGAGAGGAGCCGGCGGACGCAGGCGATCGTATACCGGTGGCCCTGCGCCCGGGCTCGCTCGGGGTGGATGGGCGGGAACCCCCACGTCTGCCCCGCCGCGGAGAACGCGTCGGGCGGTGCCCCGGCCGAGATGCCCTCGACGAACAGGCCGCGCTCGTCCCACGTGTCGAACCCGCCGGGGTGAACGCCGAGCGGGAGGTCGAGGAGGAGCCGGTGTCCGGCCGCGTCGAGGGCGGCGAGCTGCTCCTCGGCGAGCCACTGCGCGTAGGCGTGATAGCGGATCGCGCCGGCGTCGAGGTCGCGTGGGAGGCTCGCGGCCGGCCACTCATTCCAGGGCGCACCACGGGCCTCGCAGGCCGCGCGGAACCTCGAGTAGGCGCGCAGCTCGGGCCGCGCGCGCTCGAACCGCCGCAGCTCGGCGCGGCGCGACGGGCCGAGGTCGGCGGCGAGCCGCTCCATCACGCGCCGCTTCAGCGCCATCACCCTGGGGTGGTCGACGAGCGGAGCCCGCTCCAGCTCGCGGATCTCGCGCTGCGCCCCGGCGACCAGGCGCCGCCCGGCCGCGCTGCCCTCCAGCTCGGGCGCGCGCGTCACGTCGACGAACAGCTCGTTCCAGAAGCGCCGGCTGACCGGCGCGTAGGGGCTGGGCTCGTACGGCCGGTCGAGGAACGCCGCCAGCGGGGGGAGCGTCGCGACGAGCTCACCTCCGAGCCCCTCGACCCACGACGCGAGCTCCCCCAGATCGGTCAGGTCCCCCACGCCCCAGCTCCGCTCGGAGCGGAGCCAGTGAACCGGGGCGAACAGCCCCCACCCGCGGCCTGGCTCCCGATGGACGCGGCGGGGCGATGAGATGAGGAGGGCCTCCGCCCCGCCGTCGTCGTGGAGCCGGTGGTAGCCATGCGGCAGGGAGGGGGGCAGCGGCGCCTCGAGAACCGCGTGGCCGGCGCCGTCGAGGCGCTCGGTGGCGATCCGGCGGAGCACGAGCCGATGCTGCTCGCCGGACTCGAGTGCCAGGGTGAGCCCGCCCCTTTCCCGGGCGGGAACGCGGAGGCGCACGGTGCGCGGGGAGCCCTCCCACGCGACGACCACCGGCTCCATGCGTTCGCCCGCGCGCCGGTGCCGCGCCTCCCGCAGGGCCTCGGCCGCATCGTGCGGGTCGCCGAGCCGGACCCCGAGTGAGCGCAGGATCGCCACCAACGTGTCGTCGGGGACCCGGCGGCGACGGCGGAGGCCGTCGAGGTGGGATCGCTGGATGCCGTTGAGGGACGCCAGCTCGCGCAGCGCCGAAGGCCCTCGCCGCGGCGCGCGTCCGCCGCCGCGGGTCAGACGCTCCCCTCCATCAGGTCGAGGATCCCGCGGACGGGAACCGTCACCCATTCGGGCCGGTTGTTCGCCTCGTAGGCCAGCTCGTAGAGCGCCTTGTCGAGCATGAAGAGATCGAGCAGGACGGCGGTCTCCTCCGGGGTCTCGGGGAGGAGCGCCGCGTTCGCCATGTGGTCGAGATACGCGCGCAGGTAGGTTGCGCCGACCCAGCGGTACCAGAACCGGAGCCACGGCTCGAGCTCGCCGGGGCCCTCGGCGCGCCGGACCCCGCCGGCCTGCCCCAGCATCGCGGAGTAGCTGGCGTAGTGGAACGAGCGAAGCATCCCCGCCACGTCTCGGAGGGGCGACCGCTTGATCCTCCGCTCGCCGACCGGTCGTGCGGGCTCCCCCTCGAAGTCGATCAGCACGAAGTCCTTGCCCGTCGACAGCACCTGCCCGAGGTGGAAGTCGCCGTGGATGCGGATGCGTGAGCCGGATAGCCGCCCGTCGAGCAGGACGCGGATCCGCTCCATGATCGCCGGCTCGAGCTCGAGGATGTCGGGCGCGCCCGGGATCTCGCCGGAGCGCTCCCGCACGAGCTGGAGCGTCCGCGTCGCCTCGGTCCGCATCCGCTGGTACAGCGACCGCTGGTGGAACCGCGAGAAGGCCTCCGGGACGAAGCTCGGGTCGTCGCTCGAGGCCATCGCGTGGTGCAGCTCGGCCGTCCGCTCGCCGAGCAGCCGGGCCGACTCGAGGAACGCGCCGATCGTCTCGTGCGCCAGATGCGGCGCCTCGGTCCGCGCCAGCTCGAGGAGCCGGGGTGGCGCCCCCGGGGGAAGCTCGCCGGCCTCCCATCGCCTCGCCATCACCTCGTCGAGGTAGCCGCCGAGGGCGTCGAGCGTGTACGACCACGCGTCGCCCTGGTTCGCGACCAGCTCCTGCAGGATCCCGAGCGTCACGGTCGGCCGGCGCCCCTGCCGGTACTCGAGCGCGCCCGCCACCCTCGGGATGTGAGGGAAGCGGCCCTCATCGGTGAGGAACCGGCCGATCTCGAGCTCGGGGTTGACGCCCTCGTCGGGCCGCCGGAACAGCTTCAGCATGAAGCGGTCGCCGAAGGCGATCGAGGTGTTGCTCTGCTCCACATCCATGACGCGCGGCTCGAGCGAACCGTCGAGCGGGCCGCGCGCCTCGCGGAACGCGGCGGTCCGCGTCGCCACCAGCTTGCCCGCCGATCCGGGCAGGTGGCGCCGCCGCGCCACCGCCTCGAGCAGCGCGGAGGAGAACGAGGCGTCGTCGAGCGCCTCGTGCAGGAGCTGCTCCCCGCCCTGGATGCGCACGCGCGCCACCGACGTCGGGGGCCACGACCCGCGCAGCTCATCGGTCCGCTCGGGTGTGGCGCACGTGAGGGGGAGGACGTACGTCTCGGGGTCGCCCTCGGTGTACTCGGTGCGGATGAGCGTGACGTAGCCGAGCACGCGGCCGCGCTTGCCCCGGCCCTCCTGCTCGCTCACCGGGATCGCCTCGAGCAGCTCGGTCGCCTTGACGCGACGAGCCTTCCCCCCGAACCAGCGGCGGCCGCGAAGGTAGCCGGGCAGCGCTTCCTCGAGGAGCCGCCGATTCTTCTTCGCGAAGACCCCATGCCACGAGCCCGCGACCTCGAGGACGGGGAGGCGCCGCGGGGAGGGATCGGCCGCTTCCGCCTGCGGCTCCAGGGCGAACCAGTAGAACGCGTGAGGGCCGAGCGTCAGCAGGTACGGGAGCTCGCCGATGCTTGGGAAGTCCGTGGCCCCGAACAGCTCGACCGGGGTGGCTCCTTCGAAGGCCGAGAGGTCGAGCTCGACGTACTGCGCGTGACGCGACAGGTTCGCCACGACCAGGATGCGCTCGTCCTCGTGCTCGCGGAGGAACGCGAGCACCTTGCGGTTCCCGGGGTAGAGCATCGTGATGGCTCCGCGGCCGAAGGCGTGATGGCGGTTGCGGAGCGCCATCATGCGCTTCATCCACCACAGCAGCGAGTGCGGGTTGTTCTGCTGCGACTCCACGTTCACGGCCTCGGAGTGGTACTCGGGGTCGATGATCACCGGGAGGTAGAGCCGCTGGGGGTTCGCCCGCGAGAAGCCCGCGTTGCGGTCGGCGCTCCACTGCATCGGGGTGCGCACGCCGTTCCGATCGCCGAGGAAGATATTGTCGCCCATCCCGATCTCGTCGCCGTAGTAGATGACCGGGGTGCCGGGAAGCGAGAACAGCAGCCCGTTCATCATCTCGATCACGCGCCGGTTGTTGCCGAGCAGCGGGGCGAGCCGCCGGCGGATGCCGAGGTTGATGCGCGCCTCCGGGTCCTCGGCGTAAACGCGGTACATGTAGTCGCGTTCCTCGTCGGTCACCATCTCGAGGGTCAGCTCGTCGTGGTTGCGGAGGAACAGCGCCCACTGGCAGCCGTCGGGGATCTCCGGCGTCTGCGACAGGATGTCGATGATCGGGTAGCGGTCCTCCATCCGCGTCGACATGAACATCCGCGGCATGAGCGGGAAGTGGAACGCCATGTGGCACTCGTCGCCGTCGCCGAAGTAGGGGACGGCGTCCTCCGGCCACTGGTTCGCCTCGGCGAGGAGCATCCGATCGTCGTAGCGGCCGTCGACGTGCGCGCGCAGGTCGCGCAGCACGTCGTGGGTCTCGGGCAGGTTCTCGCAGCTCGTCCCCTCGCGCTCGATCAGGTACGGAACCGCGTCGAGCCGCAGGCCGTCGACCCCGAGGTCGAAC
>DASWKG010000107.1:0-3507 GCA_036396755.1 Actinomycetota bacterium | reverse complement strand
GCTCGGCCCGGCGGAGGCGCCCGGCGCGTCCCGCGCCTCGCGCCTCTTCCCCGGCACCACGCTGGTCCACGCCGACATGCACAACCACTCGCTCTTCTCCGACGGCGACGGTGATCCCGCGGCCGCCTTCGGATCGATGCGCGGCGCCGGCCTCGACGTGGCGGCGCTCACCGACCACAGCACGGTCAGCTACGGGCTGTCCGAGTCGCCCTGCGGCGGGAACGGCGGCTGCCAGGGCCTCGCGGGCATCAACGAGGCCTCGTGGGAGGCCGCGCGCGGCCTCGCCGACGCGTTGAACGCCGACGGGTCGTTCGTCGGCATCCGCGGGTTCGAATGGTCGAGCCCCACCCTCGGCCACATCAACGTGTGGCTCAGCGAGCGATGGACCGACCCGCTGCACACCGCCGGCACGTCGACGGGCGAGGGCCTCGCGCAGTTCGCCCACGACGGTGGGGCCGATCAGCTCGGGGACGAGCTGCACCAGCTCGACGCGCTGGTCCGGCAGGCTCCGACGACCGGCGCCGGGATGGCTCTCTTCTACCAGTGGCTGGCCTCGGACCCGGCGCGACCGGGGCTCGGCGGCGGCCTCGACGGCATCGCCGGCTTCAACCACCCCGGCCGTGAGCCGGGACGCTACTCCAGCTTCCGCTTCGAGCCGGCGGTCGTCGACCGGCTGGTCAGTCTCGAGATCTTCAACCGCAGCGAGGACTACCTGTTCGAGGGGACCGACTCGGGCTACCCGTCGCCCCTGGTGGATTGCCTGAACGCCGGCTGGCGGGTCGGGCTGCTCGGCGTCACCGACGAGCACGGCACGAGCTGGGGGACCCCACTCGGGAAGGGGCGGGGCGGCCTGTGGGTCACCGACCTCAGCCGGGCCGGGGTGAAGCAGGCCATGCTGGATCGGCGCTTCTTCGCCACCCGGGAGCGAGGGCTCCGTCTCGATGCCGCCGCGGCCGGGGTACGCATGGGCCGGCCACTGTCGCACGCGAGCGGCGCGGTCCGCTTCGAGGTCGACCTCGACCAGGGACCCCCCTCGTGGGGCCGGCCGGTCGCCGTCCAGGTCCTCCGCCCCGACGCCGTCCTCCCCCAGGTCGTGGCCAACGTCGAGGCGGAGATCCCGGTCTCCGAAGGGGAGCACCGGCAGCCCGTGATCTCGTTCGAGGTGCCGATCGACCGCGCCGACGGCGGCTGGGTGACGCTCCGCGTCACCGACCCCAAGGGCGAGCCGGACGGCCGCGCCAACCCCGAATGGCGCTCCTACGGGCGCGCCCTCGCCTACACCAGCCCCTGGTACCTCCAGGCCTGACACGGAAGGAGCAACCGAATGCGAATCAGTCTGCTGCCGCTCGCCCTGATCGCGGCCGTCCCGGCCCTCCTGGGGCTGTCGCCCGCGGGGTCCGTCGCCGCCGGGCCCGACTGCACCGAGGTCCCCGAGCCCGCGCGCTGGGTCGACGCGGGACCCCCCGACGCGGGGGCGGCCGACCCGCTGATCTCCGCCCACCGAGGGGGGAACCGGCTGGCGCCGGAGAACACCCTGTGGGCCTACCGCCACGCCTTCGCCTACGGGGCCGACGTGGTGGAGGCCGACGTCCGCGAGACCTCCGATGGCCGGTGGGTCGTCATGCACGACGACACCGTCGACCGAACCACCGACGGGACCGGCGCGGTGTCCTCGATGACCTTCGCCCAGATCCGGCAGCTGAACGCCGCCGACTGGGACGCGTGGGCCGGCTCGGAGTACGACCCCTCGCTGGTTCCCTCGGTCGAGGAGGTCATGGCGCTCGCCGCGTCCGTCGGCGGTGGCATCGAGTTCGACATCAAGGACGTCTCCGACCACCTGGCGCTCGCCGACCTTGCCGCCCGGTACGGGATCCTCGAGGAGTCGATCTTCAACTCGCCGGACGTCCGGATCGTGGCGCGCTACACGGAGGCCCGGCTGATCTACAACCGCGACACGTTCGAGCCGCCGGGGTCCTTGTACGCGCTGGGCCGCACCGCCTACGCGGTGTACGGCTCGCGGCTCGACGAGTACTCGCCCGAGAGCATCGCCGAGGTCCACGACGCCTGTGGCCTGGTGGTGCCGCACGCCTACGACCGGACCAAGGGCGACGAGGCGGCCGACCTCCAGTTCGGCCGATCGATCGGCATCGATGGCGCCCAGGTCAACGATCCGGAGATGGCCGCGGCCGCGCTCGGCCGGCCGGTGCCGACCCGGATCGTCGAGGTGCCCGGGCCCGGCGGGTCCGTGCGTGCCTGCCTCCTCAACGCCGCCAACGGGATGGCCCTGCCGGGGAAGCCGCTGGACGTGGAGCTGCCGGACGGGAGCGCGGCGACGGTTGCCGGGGACCGGGACGGCTGCGTCGCCGCGTACCCGGACCGGCGGGTGTCGTTCGCCGGAGACCCCGCGGCCCGGGCCAGCGAGGGGCCCGGGGAGGCCGTCCCCTCGCCGCGGGGCGCGCACCTCAGCTTCACCGACGACCCCGAGACCACCGCCACCGTCACCTGGTTCACCGACGGCCTGACGGACCCGGGCACCACGGTCGAGTACGGCCCCGCCACGGGGGAGGCCTGCTCGGCGGCCGACGCCTTCCATCGCATCGAGGGCCGGGCCACCAAGGCCCCGGGAGTCGACGTGCTGGCCCACGAGGCCACGATGACCGGGCTGATGCCCGGCGCGGCGGTCTGCTACCGGGTCGGCGGGGGCGGCCGGTGGTCGGAGGTCCGCTCGTTCCACCCCGCCGACCAGGGCCCGTTCACCTTCACCGTGTTCGGCGACCACGGCACGAACCCCAACAGCGTCCGCTCGACCGCTGCGATCGCCGAGGAGGCGCCGGACCTCCACCTGATCGCGGGCGATATCTCCTACGCCAACGGCACCCAGCCGATCTGGGACCTCTACTTCGACCAGTTCCAGTCGCTGGCGTCCGAGGTCCCGGTGATGGCCGCGCTCGGCAACCACGAGGTCGAGAGCAGCTTCGGCACGGAGGCATTCCGGACGCGGCTCGCCCAGCCGGGAGCGGAGCTCTATTACGGGTTCGACTACGCCAACGTGCACTTCGCGGTGGTCGACGGGGGCGCCGCGCTCGAGGAGGGGATCCTCCCCGCGGAGCTGGCGTGGCTCGAGCAGGATCTCGCCGACGCGGAGGCGCGGAAGGCCTCGGGGGAGATCGACTTCATCGCGGTCGTTCAGCACTTCCCACTGTGGTCGAACCACGACACGCGTGGGCCGTGTGACCCGGCGCTCGTCGCGGTCGAGGAGCAGATCCTCCAGCGACACGGCGTCGACCTCCTGATCGTCGGGCACAACCACCACTTCGAGCGGTCGAAGCCGATGGTCTACGGGCAGCCGACGACGTCGGAGCCGCGTGACTACCGCGACGCGACCGGCTACATCCAGGTGATCACGGGAGGCGGCGGGCAGTCGCTGTACAGCTTCGTGCCGCCGGGCTCGTTCGCCACGTGGTCCGCCGCGTACGCCAGGCGCTTCCACTACACGCGGTTCGAGGT
>DASWKG010000106.1:0-35786 GCA_036396755.1 Actinomycetota bacterium | reverse complement strand
GAGCTCGAGGATCCTCACACCGTCTCTCCCTGTGCCTCCACGAGGAAGCGCTCACCGGTGGCTCGCACGCGCTCACGGTCGAGCCCGGCGAGGTCCTGCACCTCGACGAAGGACCCCCACTCCACCTCGAGGCTGCCCATCTCCATCCCGCCCTGTGCCGAGATCGCCGCCGCCGCGAGGTCGGGCACCACCTGCACGTGGATCGCCGGGGGCAGGGTGTCCTGGAAGTCGTCCTGGCCGAGCTGGCGGTAGGAGGCCGGGTCGACCTCGTTCAGGAAGAAGCGCACGATCGCCCCCGAGGGCACCTCGCCCGCGTGACGGCCCATCGCGGTCAGGAGGTCGGCCGGCCCGAGGCCGCCCGCGTCGATCCCGAACGTGAGCATGGGGCGCTCGTGGGGGTTCGGGACGTGCTCCACCTTCCCGGCCTCGGTGTCGAGCACCACCAGTCCCTTCGGTCCCGCTCCCTTGGGCCGGTCGGCGAAGCTGAACGCGTCGGTGGACCCCGCGTACCAGGTTCGCTTCGAGGCCTTCTGGAAGACGTGGTAGTGGCCGAGGAGCACGAGGTCGAAGCGGCGATCGAAAGCCGCTTCCTCGACCTCCAGCTCGTTCACGTCGCCCCACTCGCGAGCGGGGAGCGAGGTGAGGGCCACGTGGGCGAGGAGGAGGTTGGTGGCGTCGGCGGAGACCCCGCCGCCGGCCCGGTCCAGCTCGGCGCGGAGGTCCTCGACGGTGAGCGTCTGGGGGACCGCGTGCACCCGGACGCCGGCGAGGTCGGCCGAGCGCGCCTCCATCGCCCAGGCGAAGGTCACGTTGCCGAAGACCTCCTCGAGCGCCGCGTAGGGCGAGCCGGTGCCGCGCAGGCGCGGCGTGTCGTGGTTCCCCGAGATGGCCACGCCGGAGAGGCCCGCCTCCTCCAGCTTCCGAAGCCCGCTCAGCACCTTGGTGAACACGCGGTAGGAGGGCCGGGCGTGGTCGAAGATGTCCCCGAGCCACAGGAACCCGTCGGGCTCCTGGCGGAGCGTCTCGTCGATCGCCCAGTCGAAGGAGCGCAGGAAGTCCTCCTCGCGGAGGTTCCGGCCCTCGTCGTCGCGGAGGTGCGCGTGGTGGGTCCGCCCCAGGTGCGCGTCGCCGAGCGCGGCCAGCCGGGCCACTACTCGGCGAACCCCTTGGCCGCGCCCCTCGGTCGCTCGGGGAGTGGAGCGGGACCGGGCGCCGACTTCAGGTACTCCTCGTACAGGTGGATGCGCGCGGGGAGCGCGAAGGGCGCGTCGAGGTTCGTCACGATCGCCTCCCCGGGCATCAGCGTCTGGATCTCGGGCCCGAGGTCGGAGACGTCCTGCTTCGAGGAGGCTCGCAGGATGTTCCGGTCCTTCTCGTCCGCGAGGCCCAGCACGAAGAACGTGTTGAACTGGGAGAGGAGCTCGTCGTCGATCAGCTTCGGCTGCTGGCTGACCGCGCAGAGGCCCACCTTGAACTTCCGCCCCTCGCGCGCGACCCGCGGGAAGACGTTCTCGTCCGAGCGCTTGCCGCGCGCGAGCACCCGCTGGGCCTCCTCGAGCGCGATCAGCGTGGGCGGGAGGGCCTCGAACGCCTCGCGGTCGTCGAGGTAGGCGTTCGAGTAGCTGTCCATGACCCGGCGGGTGATGACCGAGGCCACGAGGACCTCCTCCATCGACGAGAGCCCCGAGGTCTCGACCAGCACCGAGAGCCCGTTCTGGAGCTCGCTCACGATCCGCTCGGAGAGCGAGGGCTGCCCGGGGTCCCGGCTGATGCAGGGGAGCTCGAGGATCCGCCGCGCCCGTCGCTGGATCACCTGCATGGTGCTGGCGGCCGCCCCGACCTCCTCGGCCAGCTCCTGGGGGTCGCGGGCCTCGTCGGCCGCCTCGGTGAGCCAGTCCTCACGGTAGAGGCGCTGGAGGCGCCAGATCGCGTCCTCCTGGGCGTGGCTCCACTCGTAGGCGGTCTGCAGGTCGCCGAGCGTGAGCTCGGAGAGCGAGAGCCGGAGGGCCGTGTGCCCGGCGCCGCCCCCGTCGCGGGTGGCGTAGACCTTCAGGCGGTCGGGCGCCCAGGGGTGGTCCCGGAGGCCCCGGCGGACCCCGCCTCCACCGTCCAGGTATTCGCCGTGGGGGTCGAACAGGAGGAACGCGTAGCGGCCCTGGGAGGCCAGCAGGGTCCCGCAGAGCACCTTCATGAGGTTGGACTTGCCCATCCCGGTGGTCGCGAAGACCCCGACGTGGGAGGTGAGGGTCTCGCCCCGGATGCCCACCTCGAGGTCGATGGTGTCCTCGCCCGAGCGCAGGAGCCCCACCCGGAGATCGCCCATCCGCTCGCGCAGGAAGGCGAAGTCGTCGCTGGAGGGGGCCGTCACCCGGGCGAACTGCGCCGGCAGGGACTTCGGCTTGCGGAAGTCGCCCGACGCGTCGATGTAGCCGAGGGGCGCACAGCGGGCCACCTTGTAGAGGCGCTGCTCGGGGTCCCGAAGCTCGTAGGTGGTGCCGGCCGAGTCCCCGGCCATGTAGGCCCCGGCGGTCCGCTCGGCCCAATGGGGGTCGGACGACTCCGAGCCGTAGGTGACGTCGATCACCCGGAACAGGAAGCGCCGCCGCCGCTCGGGGTCCTCGGCGGCGAGCAGCTCGCCGAGGAACAGGTCGGTCCCGTGGAACGCCCGGAAGGTGGCCTCGAGGACGCTCTTGCCGAAGATGCGGCCGCGCTGCGGATCGGTCATCGGTTCAAGACCTCGTGGAAGTCCTGGAACAGCACCTCGATCTCGTCGTCGGACATGCCTCGGCGGCCGAGCTGGTCGCGGAACGAGCGCCGGAGGTCGGCGACCGCGTAGCCCGTCACTCGGGCGGCCTGGTGCGCGCGAGCGAGCGGGTAGGGGTAGCCGACGAACGCCGGGTCGTCGGAGACGCCGGCCAGCCGGGCGAGCACGGCTTCCGGGGCCGCGGGCCCGGAAGCCACGTCGACGCGGAAGGCGAACGAGGCCGTCCCGGCGAGGTGCGCGACGAAGATGTCGCCGACGTAGAGACGGCCGAAGGTGGGGTCGGTCGAGATGCGGGCCGCCCACGGCACGGGCCCGAGCTCGCGGTCGCCGCGCCGCTTCAGCAGCGTCACGAGCGGCGCGTTGCGCCCCCAGAAGAGCGTCGATGCCTTCACCACCCCGGCGAGCGACACGCCGCGCTCGGTGGCCTGGGCGTGGATCCCGCGGACGACCTCGGGCGGCACCAGCGGGCCGCCGTGGAGCGAGCCGTCGACGAGCACGAGGTCGCCGGCGCCGGCCTCGCGAACGGTGTCGCGCACCGCGGCCCACTCGGACCACTCGCGGAACGCGTCGACCGGTCGCGGGAGGTCGGGGATGCGTTCCGGCTCCGCGCCGCACAGCTCGGCGAGCGCCTGCTTCGCGATGCGCTGCACCTCCGCGGGCGAGACCGCGCGCACTCGGAGCGGTGGCGCCTCGACGAGGTCGGTGACGCCGCCGCGGTAGCGCACCCGCGCCGCGCGGTACGCGGCGACCTGGAACGAGCGGCCGTCGGCGAGCAGGCAGGAGCCGCCGTCGATCGACCACACCGTGCCGGGGTCTGCGGGGGAGAGCGGGGCCATCTCGAACGCGTCGGGGTGGCCCGGCACGACGAGCGCCTCGTCGAGCCCGAGCTGGCCCTCGATCACGCGGATGTCGGTGGCCGGGCGGTGGAGGAGATCGACGACGAACCGGGCGGCCTCGTCGAGCCCGGTGCTCTCGGCGGGGTCCATCACCGTGCGGGGGGAGGGGTCCATCGCGGACAGGATAGCCCCCGCCTCTGACACGGTCCCCGGTTTCGGCGCCCCGAACCCTCGACCAACTCTCGAGGGTTCGTCGGCACGCGATCTCGCGCGTGACGGAGCAAGAACTCTCGACGCGCGGTTGACACCCGCAGGCACGGGGCGTAGCATCGCGTTCGCACGCCGGGGTTCGCCCCGGCGGGACGATGGGCCCAAGAGGCGGAGTAGAGAACGCGGCGCCCCGGCGCTGCGGCCCCAAACGCCGCTTGGGCCCTTCTTCTTTTCCCGGGGAATACCGCGGGCTTCCGAGGCATTGTGGGAGGGGGAGCGTAGAATGGCGCATCCCCGAGGAGGTGCGATGACCGCGGTCGAGGACCAGTCCGACGCGCTGGCCGACGAGGACGAAGACGAGGACGACGAGGTCGTTCCGCCGGTCGCCGGAGGCGACTCCGAGGCCAGCCTGGAGGAGGTCCTCGCCAAGCGGGAGGCGAGCTCCGAGGAAGCCGATGAGGCCGAGGAGGAGTCGCTGCTCACGGCCGAGCCCGACGAGCGGGTCGGCGTGCTTCCGGCCAAGGTCGCTCCCCAGCAGGAGACCGAGTTCGTCTGCAAGAACTGCTTCCTGGTGAAGCACCGGAGCCAGCTGGCCGACAAGCGGCGGATGCTCTGCAAGGACTGCGCGTAGCCCCCGCCCGTCCCGGCCCGCTCCCGTCCATCATCGCCGCCGGCCTCTCCGGCGCGCTCCTGTGGCTCGCGCATCCGCCGGTCGATCTCGGGTGGCTCGCGTTCGTCGCGCTCGTCCCGCTGTGGGTGGTGGTGCGCCGCTCGAGCGCTCGGCGCGCGCTGCTGCTGGGCGCGGTCTTCGGCCTGGTGCATTACGGCCTGCTGATGTCGTGGCTCCTGCCGCTCACCCGCATCGGCTGGTTCGTCCTCGCCGGCGGGCAGGCGGTCGGGACGGCGCTGCTCGCCGCGTTCGTCGCCTCGATCTGGCGCGAGGACGCCCCGACTCGCACCGCGCTCGGCGTCGCGGCCGGGTGGACGACGCTCGAGTGGCTCCGCGGCGTCTGGCCCCTCGGCGGCTTCGCGTGGGGCGGGCTCGGCACCACCCAGCACGACAACCCACTGCTCCTTCCTCTCGCGTCGGTCCTGGGAACCTGGGGGGTCGGGTTCGCCGTCGCGGCCGCCGGCGTCCTGCTGCTGTTCGCGGGCGGCCGGGTGGGGGAGTGGCGGCGTGCCGCGCGGCCGGCCGCCGTGGCCGTGGCCCTGGTGGTCCTCCCCGTCGCGATCCCGCTCCGGGCCCCGGAAGGGCCGAGGATCGAGGTGGCGATCGTCCAGGGGAACGTGCCGGAGGACCTCGCCACCGAAAGCCGGCTCATCGAGGATCGGATCGTCGCCGAGAACCACGCCGGCCTGCACCTCGAGCTCGCGGACGATCCGCCCGACCTCGCCGTCTGGCCCGAGAACGCCCTGGACCAGGACCCGACCCGGGAGCCGTTCCTCCGCGACCTCGTGACCGGAGCGGTCCGATCGGTGGGGGCGCCCACCCTGGTGGGGGCGATCACCGGGGCGGGAGAGCGCCTCTTCAACGAGAACCTGCTCTACGACGGCGGGGGAGCCGTCGTTGGCCGCTACGTGAAGAACCACCTGGTGCCCTTCGGCGAGTACGTGCCCGCCCGGGACTTCTTCGAGCGGTGGATCGAGGCGGTCCGGCAGGTCCGGGCCGATCTCACCCCGGGCACCGAGCCCGGCCGGTTCGTGATCCCGGGCGGCTCCTTCGCCTCGGTGATCTGCTTCGAGAACGCCTTCCCCGACCTCGTCCGTGAGTACGTCACGCCGACCACGGGCTTCCTCGTGGTCTCCACGAACGACGCCACCTTCGGGCGGAGCCCCGCGTCCGATCAGCACCTGGCCCTCAGCCAGATGCGGGCGGTCGAGACCGGCCGGTGGGTCGTCCACGCGGCCATCTCCGGCAAGAGCGGGATCATCGATCAGCGGGGGCGGCTCGTGGCGTCGACCGGCTTGTTCGAGCGGGCCCTCCTCCGGGCGGCCGTGCCCCAAGCCGAGGGCCGCACCATCTTCGGGCTGATCGGAGGGTGGCTCCCGGCTGCCTTCGCCCTGGGGGCGGCCCTGGCCTTCATCCGTCCACGCCGCCGGCCCGCACGGCCCGTGGGGCCGCTCCCGCTGCTTCCCCACACCGTCGTGGTCCTGCCCACCTACGACGAGGGGCAGACGATCGAGGAGATCCTCCGCGGGGTGCTGGCGGCGGGGGAGTGGGTCGAGGTGGTGGTCGTCGACGACTCCTCTCCCGACGGAACCGCTGCGCTGGCCCGCCGGGTGGGGGAGGAGATGGGGCGGGTCACGGTGGTCGAGCGGCCCGGCAAGCAGGGGCTGGCCAGCGCGTACCGGGACGGGTTCGAGGTGGCCCTGGGCCGGGGGGCGGACGTCGTCGTCGAGATGGACGCGGACGGCTCCCACCTTCCCGAGGATCTCCCCCGGCTCCTCGAGGGGTCCCGGGACCACCACCTGGTGATCGGCAGCCGGTACGTGCGGGGCGGGGCCATCCCCGACTGGAGCCTCGGGCGGAGGATGCTGTCGCGGGGCGGCAACCTCTACGCCCGGCTCCTGCTGGGCCTCCCCGTGGCCGACGCCACCAGCGGGTACCGGGCCTATCGCCGGGACGCCCTCGCCGAGCTCCTGGCGGGGGGGATCCACGCCGACGGCTACGCCTTCCAGATCGAGCTGGCCTACCGGGCGTGGCGATCGGGGCTGTCGGTGGGGGAGGTGCCGATCACCTTCACCGACCGCCGGCACGGCCACTCGAAGCTGTCGCGCCGGATCGTCGTGGAGGCCTTGTGGAAGGTGCTGGTGTGGGGGCTCCGGGACCGGGTGCTGCTGCGGCCGCCGCCTACCGGCGCCGGCGCTTCGCCCGGTACATCCGCCGGTCGGCCTGGCGCATGAGGGCCTCGAGGTCCACGACGTCGCCGACGCCGAACGGGATCGCGCCGATCGACAGCGCCAGCGCGTAGGGGCGTCGGGCTCTCCGGTTGCGCTCGGCGACGGCCTCCTCGATGCGGCGACGGGCGGCGGCCTCCGCCGGGGCGCCCCCCTCGAGGACGACGCAGAACTCGTCGCCTCCCACCCGGGCGATCACGTCGGACTCGCGCAGCGACGATCGGAGCACCTCTCCGGTCTCGCGCAGCACGGCGTCGCCGGCGTGGTGGCCGAAGCGGTCGTTGATGTCCTTCAGGCCATCGAGGTCGATGAACAGGAGCGTCAGCTCCCGCTGCTCCCGACGGGCCAGCCTCAGGTCGTGGTCGGAGACCGTGAGGAAGCCGCGCCGGTTGAGAAGACCGGTCAGCTCGTCGCGGAGCGAGAGCTCGCGGAAGTGCTCGGCCTCCTGCTCGTCGGCCTTGCGGTCGGTGACGTCGCGCGCGGATCCGTAGATGAGCCCGTCCTCGGGGTCGGGGACCCCGCTCCAGAGCAGCCACCGGTAGGAGCCGTCGCGGTGGCGGTAGCGGTTCTCGAACCAGATCGTCTCACCGCCCTTGGTGAGGACGCCGAACTCGCGCAAGGTGTGGTCACGGTCGTCGGGGTGGACGAGGTCGAGGAACGGCCGCTGCTTGAGCTCCTCCAGCGGGTAGCCGAGGGTGGCCTCCCAGGCGGGGTTCAGGTCGATGAAGCGTCCGTCGAAGCCGGCGATGACGAACAGGTCGAGCGAGCGGGCAAAGAACCGTTCGAAGCGTGCGGGGTTCGGTTCGGTCGCACCCCCGAGGGCGTTGTCGGCTTCCATTGCTGAGGCCAATCTACGGGAAGCGGGTGAGCCGGGCAAGCAGCGCGACCGGGGAAACCGGGTCTGTGGCGCGGGGTAGGATGCGGGGATGGACGAGGGCTGGCTCACCATCGGCATCGAGGAGGAGTTCCAGATCGTCGACGCGAGCGGCGACCTTCGCGCCCACATCGACGAGGTGATGGCCGCCGCGATGAACGAGGTCTCCCTCGGGCCCGACGACGTCAAGCCCGAGATGCTGCAGTCGGTCGTCGAGATCGGGACGAAGGTGTGCCCCGACATCGCTGCCGCCCGGGCCGAGATCGTGCGGCTGCGAGGCTCCCTCGCCGGCATCCTGGGGGAGTCGGGGCTGCGCCTGGCCTCCGCCGGCACGCACCCGTTCGCCGACTGGCGGGCCCAGCTCATCACCGAGAAGGAGCGCTACAAGATCATCGAGGAGGAGATGCAGGACGTGGTCCGCGAGCTCCTCATCTTCGGCCTCCACGTCCACGTCGGGATCCCCGACCCCGCCATCCGGATCGACGTGTTCAACGAGGCGCGCTACTTCCTGCCGCACCTCCTGTGCCTGTCGACGTCGAGCCCGTTCTGGCAGGGCCGGGACACCGGGCTGAAGTCCTACCGGAGCGTCCTGTGGTCGAGGTTCCCCCGCACGGGCATCCCGCCGAACTTCGACACCTGGGAGGAGTTCCAGGGCTTCCTGAGCCTTCTCATGAAGACCAGCAGCATCCCCGACGGCTCGAAGATCTGGTGGGACCTGCGGCCGCACCATCTGTACCCGACCATCGAGTTCCGGGTGTGCGACGCCGCCACCCGCATCGAGGAGACCCTGTGTATCGCCGCGATCGTCCAGTCGGTGGTCGCCAAGCTTCTCAAGCTCCGCCGCCAGAACCTCGGGTTCCGCAAGTACCCGCCGAAGCTGATCCGTGAGAACAAGTGGCGGGCCATGCGCCACGGGCTCGAGGGCCGCCTGATCGACTTCGGCAAGGAGGCCGAGGTGCCCGAGGCGGACCTGGTGGAGGAGATCATCACCTTCGTGGACGACGTGGTCGACGAGCTGGGATGCCGCGCCGAGGTCGAATACGCGCGCACGATCATCGCCGGGGGCACCAGCGCCGAGCGACAGCAGAAGGTGTGGCGGGAGACCGGCGACATGAAGGCCGTCGTCGACCACATCTGCCGCGAGACCGTCGACGGGCTCGCGTAGCGTTCTTCCGAGCCTCGAGGTCCTCCCCTCAGGCACACATGGAACGCCGATAACGTATCTTATGTAAAGTTGATCTACGGACACACCCCTCCACCCCAACCCAGACAGCCTCGAGGAGTGGGAGGATCCGGGTCGGTCTTCTCTGTGCAGATGCACAAAGGTGACCGCGCCAACGGGCCCGAAGCACGCGAGCGAGAAGATGGACACCCCGGCCCGTAAGGAGGAGTCCCGATGAAGACCGCCCGCCCGCTCGTTGCTTCCCTGTCGCTCGTCCTCGTCTTCCTCTCCCCCGTCGGGAATCTCCGCGCTCAGGAGCCCGATTGCGGCGGGCCCCCGGTCATGCCGCCCTTGACGTTCGATCAGCCGAAGGTGTTCGACACCGTGCGGGCGGGCGGCGAGCCAAGCATCGACGTTCACCCCGACGGCACGCTCCTGTACGCCGCCCACGCGTCCACCACGCTCTTCTACCGCAGCAACATGCCCGACCCCGACTACGCCACCCCCTACACCGGCTCCACCTACGTGTGGCGCTCGACCGACGGGGGGAACACGTGGCGCTACGTCGGGCTCGGCGGCACCGAGGTGGGGCCTCACGCCGCCACCATCTCGGGGTTCTCCGACCCGGACTTCGCCTTCGACTCGGCGGGGAACGCCTACACCGCCGGCATCAACCTGGCGAACGTCTACGTCGCCAAGTCGAGCGACTCGGGAAAGACGTGGAGCGGCCACGCGTTCGCGGCGCTTGCCACCGACCGTGAGTGGCTCGCGGCCGACCAGCCCGACGTGGTCTACATGAACGGGAACAGCCTCGTTCAGGGTCGGCGGCTCTGGAAGTCGGAGGACGGCGGGCTCACCTGGGACGCCGGCCGGGCCCTCGACGGCGGCGGCCCTCCCAACAAGATCGAGCTCGACAAGTCTGACGGCCGCCTCTACTTCGCCAACGCCAGCGGCGGCGTGCAGGTGTTCCCGAACATCCGCAACAACGACTTCACGAACTTCGTTGCGGATGTGCCCGGCGGCACACCCCACGCCCACGGCTTCCTCAACAACATGGCCCTCGACCGGGCCGGTAACGCATACCTGGTGTCGAACACGGCGACGAGCATCCGCGTCTCCTACTCCACCGATCGCGGCGCCACCTGGACGTCCCAAACGATCCACACCTCGCCCGCCAACACCGTCCTGTGGCCGTGGATCTCGGCCGGCGACGACGGCCGGGTGGGCGTGTCGTGGTTCCAGGCCGACAAGGTCGTCGGGAGCACCGACGGCACCGCGGCCAACTACCGGGTGATGGCGGCCCAGACGACGACCGGGCACGGATGGACCGACGAGTGCGGCGTCTCGCATGAGCCCGCCTACGAGGTCACGGTGGCCACGCCGCAGCCGTTCCACAGCGGGACCATCTGCTCGCAGGGCACGACCTGCCAGATCGGCGGGATCGATCGCCGGCTCGGCGACTACCACTCGAACGCGATCACCCCCGACGGCACGTTCCTGATCGCCTACTCCGACACCTCCGTCAAGCCCACCGGCGCCGTCTCGCACCCCGGCTTCATCCGGCAGTCGGGCGGCCTCGACTTCGTCGACGACGGCCCACGGCCCACGGAGATCACAAGCCTCGAAGGGACGCCCGATGGCGGGAACCTCAGCGTGAGCGGCGCGGTCGACTTCGGGGGGGAGGCCCCGGTCACCATCGCCGAGGACGTGGCGGGCGACGGACCCATCGAACCCCAGCGCGCCGCCGAGGACGGCGTGGACCTCACCGCCGCGAGACTCTACCAACCCGACCCCGACAAGCCGGAGCTGGTCTTCGAGTGGAAGGCCACCAACCTCCCCTCGCTCGGGAGCCACCCCGAGGCGGTTCGCTACACGTTCCCGTTCAAGATCGGGACGAAGCGATTCCAGCCGCAGGCGAAGCTCACCAACTTCGCCAGCATCACGCTGGTCGACGACGCTCCGAGCCATGCGCGGCTGCCGGGCGATCACTTCCAACTCCGCGGGAACTGCGTGGACAACTACCCGATCCCGGAGGCCCCGCTGGCCAACTGCCCCCACGTGGCGTGGGTCGGTGGGGAGTTCCTTCCGGGCAGCAGCACCATCCGCCTGTTCTTGCCGATCGGCGCGAGCTTCGCACCCGAGATCGTCCCGGGCGCGGTCATCACGCGCGATGTCGTGGCCACCACCACGATCGTGGCCGCCTATCAGGCAGTGGTCTCGAACGCGACGACCTCCGACGAGGCGCTGTGGGAGGAGGGCGTTACCTACACGGTCCCGAGGAAGACCTCCGCACTCGGGGTGGCCCCCGCGGGTACCGACCCGTCGACCGTCACCTTCGGTGCGCCGGCGACCGTCGGTTCGGACAACGTGTTCGGTGGATCCGTCGACGTCTCGGCCCTCGCTCCCGGCGACTACGAGCTGTTCGCGAAGGCCTGCTTCGCGAGCAACTGCGCGGTGGCATCGACCCCGTTCACGATCTGACCAAGGCGCTGGGCCGCTCCCCCGCCGGGGGAGCCCGCTACCAGCGGACGTCGAGCCGTCTCGCGGCGCGGGCTTCGTCGAGGCGGCGGACCGGGGCGGTGAGGGGCGCCTCGTGCAGCAGGTCGGGATCGCGCTCGGCCTCCTCGGCCACCTGCAGGAGCGCCGCCGCGAAGGCGTCGAGCGTCTCGCGTGACTCGGTCTCGGTGGGCTCGACCATCATCGCCTCCTCGACGATGAGCGGGAAGTAGACGGTCGAGGGGTGGAAGCCGAGGTCGATCAGCCGCTTCGCCACGTCCATCGCGCGCACGCCGAAGCGCCGGAGCGGCTTCGCCGTCGCCACGAACTCGTGCATCGGGAGCTGGTCGTAGGCCATCGGGAAGGCCCCGCGCACCCGCTCGGCGAGGTAGCGCGCGTTCAGCACCGCCCGCTCCCCCACCGCCGGCAGCCCGTCGGCGCCGTGGCCGAAGACGTAGGCGTAGGCGCGCACCAGGACGGCGAAGTTACCGAAGAATCCGTGGACGCGGCCGATCGAGTCGGGACGGTCGCCGTCCCAGCGGAACCGGCCATCGGCGGTGCGGTCGACCAGCGGGGCGGGCAGGAACGGGACCAGGCGGTCCACCACGGCCACCGGCCCGGCCCCGGGCCCCCCGCCGCCGTGGGGGGTCGCGAACGTCTTGTGGGTGTTGAGATGCACGATGTCGAAGCCCATGTCGCCGGGCCGCACCCGCCCGAGGATCGCGTTCAGGTTCGCCCCGTCGTAGTAGAGGAGCCCCCCGGCGTGGTGGACCACGCGCGCGATGTCGAGGATGTCGGTCTCGAACAGCCCGAGCGTGTTGGGGTTCGTGATCATGAGGCCGGCGACGTCGTCGCCCACGAGCCTCTCGAGCGCCCCGAGGTCCACGAGCCCGCGGGCGTCGGAGGGCACCTCGGCGACGTCGAACCCGGCCATCCGAACCGACGCCGGGTTGGTCCCGTGCGCGGAGTCGGGGATCACGATGCGCCGCCGCGGATCGCCGTTCTTCTCGTGGAACGCCCGCATGATGAGGAGCCCGGTGAGCTCGCCCGAGGCGCCGGCGGCCGGCTGGAGGGTAGCGCGGCTCATCCCCGTCACCTCGCAGAGCGCCCGCTCGAGCTCCCAGAGCAGCTCCAGGGCGCCCTGGATGGTCTCCTCGGGCTGGTGGGGATGGAGGCGACGGAACCCGGGCAGCGCTGCGGCCTCGTCGGCCACCTTCGGGTTGTACTTCATCGAGCACGACCCCAGGGGGTAGAACCCCGTGTCGACCCCGTAGTTCCGCTGCGAGAGCCGGGTGAAATGCGAGACGAGGTCGCGCTCGGCCACCTCGGGCAGCCAGGCCGCCCCGGCCCGCCGCTGCTCTGGAGGGACCTCCGCGGCCGGAACGTCGAGCGACGGGAACGTCGAGGCGCGCCTGCCCGGGCGCGACAGCTCCTTCAGCGTCTGCGTGGCGTGCGGGGGGTCTCCCCGGCGGATCGGGGCGCCGCGGCGGCCGTTCCCGCTCACGAGCGCACCACCTTGTCCATCGCCTCGGCGAGCCGGTCGATCTCGTCGCGAGTGCGCCGCTCGGTGCACGCGACCAGCAGCGACTCCCCCACCACGGGCCCCACGAGGAACCCCAGCTCGACGAGCCCGGCGCGAACCTCGCTCGCGGGCCGCTCGAACGAGAGCGCGAACTCCTTGAAGAACGGGGCGTCGTGGGTCAGCTCGACGCCGTCCACCTCGGTCAGGCGCTCGGCGGCGTAGCGTGCCTTCGCGGCCGAGGCCTCGCCCAGCTCGACCAGCCCCTCGGGCCCCAGCCAGGCAAGGTACACGGCGGCGGCGATCGCCATCAGCGTCTGGTTGGTGCAGATGTTCGAGGTGGCCTTGGCCCGCCGGATGTGCTGCTCGCGCGCCTGCAAGGTGAGGACGTAGCCCGGCTCCCCGTCGGCGTCGAGGGTCCGCCCCGCGATGCGACCCGGCATCCGCCGCACGTCCTGCTCGCGGGCGGCGATGATGCCGAGGTAGGGGCCGCCCAGGTTCAGGTGGTTGCCGAGCGACTGGCCCTCGCCCACCGCGATGTCGGCGCCGAGCTCCCCCGGCGGCGCCAGCACCCCGAGCGAGAGCGGATCGAACATCTGGACCGCCCGCGCGCCCCCGGCGCGGGCCGCGTGGAACACCTCCCGGGCGGGCTCGAGCACGCCGTAGACGTTCGGGTGCTGGAGGACCACGGCCGCAACGTCCTCCCCCACCGCGGGGATCTGGACCGTTCCACCGGAAGCGGGGATCACCTCGGGCAGGAGCCCGGCCCCTCGCGCGTAGGACCGCAGGACCTCGAGCGAGCGCGGGTCCACCGTCTCGGCCACCAGCACCCGGTCGCGCCCGGTCGCCGCGCGGGCGAGGTTGACGCCCTCCACGAGCGCCGTCGGCCCGTCGTAGAGCGAGGCGTTGGACACCTCGAGCGCGACCAGGTCGCAGACCATCGACTGGTACTCGTAGAGCGCCTGGAGCACGCCCTGGGACAGCTCGGGCTGGTACGGCGTGTAGGAGGTCTGCAGCTCGGAGCGCCCCGCGAGCGCCCACACCATCGCGGGGACGTAGTGGTCGTACGCCCCGCCCCCCGCGAAGCAGACGAGGTCGTCGGCGTGCCGGTTCTTGCGCGCCAGCCGGCCCAGGTCGCCCAGGAGCTCCATCTCCGAGACCCCCGCCGGAAGCCCGAGCGGCCGGTCGAGCAGGACCGAGGGGGGCAGGTGGGCGTAGAGGTCGTCGAGGGACCCCAGCCCGAGGGCGTCGAGCATCCCCCGGACGTCGTCGTCGGTGTGTGGAGCGAACCGCAAGGTAGGTGAATCCTACCTACCCGCGACCGGATTCATCCGGCCCGGTCTTCGAGGCCGTACTTGGTGACCAGCGACAGGTAGTCGCGCTGGTAGAAGATCTTGCAGCTGATCTCGGGGTACTGCTCCTTCAGCTTGCGGACCTTGCGGTTCTTCTTCGTCACGAGCTTCTGGCTCATCGTCGTGATCTCGATGTAGAGGTCGTACTGGGGCAGGTAGAAGTCGGGCGTGAAGCGCTGGATCACGTTGCCCTCGCGGTCGCGCTCGAGGTCGAAGGAGCGGGGCTCGTAGTCCCATTCGATCTGGTAAAAGTCGAGGAGCCGGGCGAACTGCCGCTCGCTGGCGTGGGCAAAGGGAACGCTGTCGCTCTTGAGCGGCTCGGTGGGGCGCGATCGCTCCCTCGTGCTCGCCGGGTTCAACTCCTGGTCGCGGCCTTCCCGCCCAGGGACCTCTCCAGCTCGGTCCATACCTTCGTCACCGGGAGCGTGAACATGCTCCCCTGCCCCTGCTTGAGGGCGTCGATGATCTCGGTGTCGGACTTGCAGGCGTAGATGCTCACGCCGTCGGAGACCAGGGTCATGCCCTCGGGCGCCTCCTGGAGGTGGTCGCGCAGGAAGTCGAGCGCCACCCGGACCTTGTGCAGGGACACCCCGGTCTCGAGGAGGTCCTTGATCGAGCGGAGCAGCACGAGGTCGCGGAACCCGTAGAGCCGCTGGGTCCCCGACCCGTGGGCGTCCTGGACGCTCGGCGTGACCAGGTCGGTCCGCGCCCAGTAGTCCAGCTGCCGGTAGGTCACCCCGACGATGCGGACGACGTCCGGCGCGCGATAGCCCTGATCCTCTGTCATCGGTCTCCTCGTATCACAGGTCCGTAATTACGACGGTGTCAGCGAGCGTACTCCCGGCCGTGGGGGGTGTCAATCGCCACCTGCGAAGTCCTCGGGGTTCACCTGCTCCAGGAACTCCTTGAAGGCCTCGACCTGCTCCTCGGCGGGCTCGTCGTCATCGTCCTCGCGGATCACCACGCTGGCCTCGACCAGCACGTCCTCGTGGGCGAAGATCGGGATGTCGGCCCGGACCGCGAGCGCGATCGCGTCGCTGGGACGGGACGACACCTCGTGGCTGCTGCCGTTCCGCGTGAGGTGGATCATGGAGTAGAAGGTACCGTCGAGGAGGTCGGTGATCACGATCTTGTCGAGGTTCACCTGCAGCTCCTCGAGGAGGTTCTTCATGAGGTCGTGCGTCATGGGCCGCGCGGGCTGCACCCCCTGCATGGCGAGGGCGATCGCGGTGGCCTCCGCCGCACCGATCCAGATCGGCAGGTAGCGCTCCCCCTCGCGCTCCTTGAGCAGGACGATCGGTTGGTTGGCGGGAAGCTCGACCCGCACCCCGATAAGCGTCAGCTCGACCATCGGCTCAGACCAAGGGTATTCCCAAGTCCCGAAAGCGGCAACCGCTCGCTCAGGCGTCGAGGAGCCGGGCCAGCATCATCGGGTCCTCCTTGAGCGCCCGCTCCTCCACGGCGTAGATGTCGGGCATGTTCCGGTAGCGCTCGTCGTAGTCCATCCCGTAGCCCACGACGAAGCGGTCGGGGCAGTCGAACCCCTGGTAGCGGATCCGCAGCGGGGTGATCCGCCGGACGGTCTTGTCGAGGAGCGCGCACACCTCGACCGACGCCGGCTCGCGGTTCTCGAGCACCGACAGGAGGTAGCTGAGGGTCAGCCCCGTGTCGACGATGTCCTCAACCACGATCACGTCGTCGCCGAGGATCGGGCCCTCGAGGTCCTGCAGGATCCGGACCACGCCGGTCTGCTCGTCGCCGCCGTAGCGCGAGATCGACATGAAGTCCACCCGCAGCGGCAGGTCGATGGCCCGGATGAGGTCGGCGAGGAACATCGCCGAGCCCTTCAGGATGGAGACGAGGACGATCCGCCGATCGGCGTAGTCGCGGGTGATCGCGTCCCCCAGCTCGCGCACGCGCTCCGCGATGGCGTCCTCCGAGTACAGGACGCCCGCCTCCGCTTCCACGGTGCCATCATACCGGGGAGGGTCGCGCCCCCCTAGAGCGAACGGGCCACGAACGACGCGACCGCCGCCCCGATCCCGGCGGCGACCCGGCGCCACCATGCGTCATCGCTCGGGGGTTGCTCGTCGCCCGGCCCCTCCCCCGGCACCGCCGAGGCCGCCGCCAGCGGCACCCGGCCCAGCTCGCGCCCGGCGGAGATCACGACCGCCCACCCGAGCCGGTCCCCCTCCCCCACCGGCAGGGTGAGCCCCGGCTCCACCTCGGTGGTGACGACGATCGCGTCGTCCTCGTCGAGGACGGCCCGCAGCTCCGAGGCGGCGACCACCGGGACCTGCCTTCCCTCCACCGTCACGGGCGTGAGCTCCTGTCCCGCTGAGATCAGGGTCCGCGGGCGGTAGGCCCGGAAGCCGTGATCGAGGAGCGCGGCTGCGTCGGAGAACGCCTCGCCCGGAGCCCCGAGGACGACCGCCCCCAGCCGCATCCCGCCGCGCTCCGCCGCCGCGACGAGACAGAAGCCGGCGGCCGAGGTGAACCCCGTCTTCACCCCGATGGCCCCTCGGTAGAGCCACAGCAGGGCGTTGCGGTTCTGGATCACGCGGGCATCTCCCTCGGGGGCGGCGATCGTGCGGAAGCGCGTCGCCACGACACGAGCGATGAGCGGCTCGCGCATCGCTCGGGCGGTGAGGTTCGCGAGCTCCACGGCGGTGGAGTGCCCGCGGTCGTCGAGGCCGTTGGGGCTGGCGAAGGCCGTGTCGCGAAGGCCCAGGCGCCGGGCGCGCTGGTTCATCAGCGCCACGAACTCCTCGACCGTGCCGCCGATGTGCTCGGCGAGCGCGACGGCCGCGTCGTTCGCCGACTGCAGCAGCAGCGCGAACAGCAGGTCTCGGACGCGGATCTGCTCGCCGGCCGCGAGGCCGAGCCTCGAGCCGGTCTGGGCTGCGGCACGGTCGCTCGCGGTGACCAGCTCGTCGGGGCTCGTCTCCTCGACGACCAGGAGCGCGGTCATGATCTTCGTGACGCTCGCGATCGGCCGGGGCTCGTCGGCCGCCAGCTCGTACAGGGGATACCCCGTCTCGAGGTCGAAGAGAGCCGCGGAGGCGGCCGTGAGCTCCGGCGGGGTTCGAGACGGCTCGGGGGTGACGAGGACGCTCGGGTACGGCGACGGTGAGCCGTAGGGGGGAACCGGGGTCGGCGGCGGCGCCTCCTGGGCGACGGCGGGGAGCCCGGGGAGCAGCGCGAGGACCGCGAGGGCAGCGCGGCCCGGGTGCCTCCGCCGGCGGGAGACGGGAGGACGGGACGCCGGCCTCAGGGCCTCAGGTCCCCCCGAGGGAATCGCGGAGGTGCGCGCGCAGGAGTGCCTGCTTGAGCTGGCGGGAGATGCGCGCGAGCTCGGACAGCGAGGCCGTTGCCTCGCGCCGGGCGTCGGGGCTCCGCTGGCGGAGGACGGGCAGCACGATCGCCTGGAAGAAGCCCGCCTCCCGGTCGGCGAAGTGCTTGTACATCGTGAGGTGGCGCGGCTCGACCCCGTACTTGAAGAACTCCTTGATGATCCGCGCGACGACGAGGTCGTCGCCGCCGTGGTACTTCGTGCCGTCGACCGACCGCGACTTGATGAGCCCGAAGGACTCCAGCGACTCGATCATCTCCACCTCGAGGCCCGTCGCGGTGGCCAGCTCCTGGCTCGTCATCTGCAGCTCGGTGGCCGGGAGCGTGAGGTCCTCGTCGGGCTCCTCCTTGGGCGCTCCCCGCTCGGCTGCCCCCCCCTCTCCTCCCGCCGGCTCGTCCCGCTCGAGGCGGTCCTTGATGACCCGCAGGGGGAGGTACTCGTCGCGCTGGAGCCGGAGCACCTCGCGGAGGCGCTCGACGTCCTCCTCGAAGAACTTCCGGTAGCCCGAGGCGGTCCGCCCGGGCCCGATCAGGCCCTCGCTCTCGAGGAAGCGGATCTTCGAGATCGTGACGTCGGGGAACTCGGGCTTCAGGCTGACGAGGACCTCTCCGATCGAGAGGTAGTCGCGGGCCACCGCTATTCCCCTTGGGCGGTGAAGAAGACGAGCTTGAACTTGCCCACCTGCACCTCGTCGCCGCTGGCGAGCTGGGTGCTCTCGACGCGGTCGCGGTTCACGTAGGTGCCGTTGAGGCTGCCCATGTCGTGCACGTGGAACCGCCCGTCCTTGCGGCGAACCTCGGCGTGGCGGCGCGAGACGGTGACGTCGTCGAGGAAGATATCGCTCTCGGGGTGGCGGCCGACCGTGGTGACGTCGCGGTCGATGAGGATCTTGGAGCCGGCGCTCGGACCCCGCTTGACGACGAGGAGCGCCTGTCCCTCACCGAGCTCGTCGAGGGGAAGGTAGACCTCTTCCCCAGCTTCATCCTCGATCTCGGTCGGGGCGAGCGTGACCGTGGTGTCCTCCTGGAGGACGTGACCGCAGCGTGAACAGAAGCGTGCGCCTTCAGCGTTCCGCTCTCCACAGCTGCTGCAGTACACGATTCTCCTCTGGTCAAGGGTAAGGGTCGCGCTTCGGTCGAGGCTTGCGGCCGACTGTATCGGAGGGCTCGGGGCCGGTCAATGGCTCCCCTACCCCTCCTCTTCCTCCTGGCCCTTCTCGGCGAGGGCCTGGTACTCCGAGGCGCTGAGGAGGCCCGTGAGCTGGGACGGGTCGGCCATCTCGATCACGACCATCCACCCCTCGCCGTAGGGGTCCTGGTTGACGAGCTCGGGCGCGTCCTCGAGCCCCCCGTTCCGGGCGACGACCTTTCCCGTGACGGGGCTGTAGATGTCGGAGACCGACTTCGTCGACTCGACCTCGCCGAAGGGCTCGCCGGCGCGCACCTCGGTGCCCTCCTGGGGCAGGTCGACGTAGACGACGTCGCCGAGCGCGTCCTGGGCGAAGTCGGTGATGCCGACGCGCACGCGGCCCGTGCCCTCGTCGGGCGCGGCCCACTCGTGCTCCTTCGTGTACCTCAGCTCGCTGGGGTAGTCCATCGCTCCTCCTCGATCCGGCTCCGGGGAGCCTACCGCGCGAGTCCTGGGGAGACACCATCGCCTCGCTCACGAGGCCGGTTCGGCGAACTCGAACGGCTCCGCCGGGGCTGCCGGCAGCCGCAGGCGCCGGAGCTCCTCGATCGAGACGTCGACGTCGGGCTGGGCCTGGATCAGCGACAGGGGGCCGCCGGGGATCCCGAGGGCCTCCCCGATCGCCCCGCCGGACCCGACCGCCTCGACCGAGTACGGCGACACGAACGTGCTGCCGTCGACCACCACGCCGGGCTCCCCCGGGCCGAACCACGTGGAGGCCACCACCCGCCGTCCGTTGATCGCGATCGCCTCGGCGCCCGCGTCCCGGAGCTCCTGCACGAGGTCGAGCATCTGGTCCCAGGCCATCCGGACGCCCGGGTCGGCGATCGTGAGGCGAAGGCCGGGCCCCTGGACCGGCTCGGTCCCCGAGAGCACCTGCAGGTCGGCCAGCCGCTTGCGCGCGTCGCGGATCGCCAGGTCCTCGCTCTCGGCGGAGCTCTCGTACTCCGACAGCCGCACGCGCAGGTCGGCGAGCTGGCGGCCGAGCGTGTCGGCCTCGGCGTTGAGGTCGGCCAGGATCGCCGTGAGGTCCTCGGCGCTCTCGCCCGCGAGGCGCGCGGTCGACTCCTGCCGGGCGTTCACCTGGAGCCCCACGAGGACCCCCACCGCGAGCGCCACGACCACCAGGGCGATGCGCGTCCGCGTCCGGCTGGGCGGGCGCATCGTGGGGCCGCGGCGGGCGTCGCTGAGGTCGTCGAGGTGGAGGCTCATTCGCGGAAGATGAAGCGGCGGATGCCGGCGAGGCTCTGGAACATGCGGATCCCGAACACGACGATGATGCCGATCTCGAGGTCGGGCGCCCCGAGCCGGTCGCCCACCCACACGATGAAGGCGGCCAGGGCCGTGTTGGAGAGGAACGCGACGATGAACTCGGCCTCCTGGTAACCGCCCTCGAGCCGCGAGCGCATGCCGGCGAGCACCGTGTCGAGCGCGGCGACCACCACCACGGGGAGGTAGGGCGCGAGCGTCCCCGGCAGCGAGGGCTCGAGCAGCAGCCCGACGGCGATCCCCGCGGCGAGCGCGATGACCGCGATCACGAGGCGCCTCCCTCCGGGGCCGCCCAGCGCAGCTCGGGGAGGCCCGCGAGCGCGGGCGCCACCACGCGGTCGGACCGGCCGACCTCGAACCCGAGCCCGTACACGTCCTCCCAGACCTCGAACCGCTGGGCGATCTCCGAGCCGAGCAGGCCGCTCTCCAGCGCCTCGGGCGAGCCGATCGCCGACACGCGATACGGCGAGGCGACCGCGCGGTAGTTCACGAGGATCGCGCTCCCCGCCTTGCGGATGGCGGTCGTCGAGGCGACGCGCAGGCCGTTCACGCTGATCGCTTCCGCGCCGGCTCGCCACAGCGAGTTGACGACGAGCTGGACGTCGACGTCCTGGATGCGCAGGTCGCTCACCTCCTCGAGGGTCTGCGGCACCTCGGGGCTGTCGGAGAGCTCCACGACGAGCCCGGGGCCCTGCACCCCGGCGACGCCGGCTCGCGCCTCGAGGGCCGCGATCTCGGCCAGCACGCCCCGGACCTCCTCGGAGTCCCGTCCGCTCTCGCGCTGGACCTCGTCGACGCGGGCCGCCAGGCGCTCGACCTCGCGGGCGAGCTCGGAGATCGTGTCGCGTCGCTGCTGGACCAGCGATTCGAGCTGAGCCCGGCGGAGCGGGGATGACTCCTCCTCCTCGCGGAGCCGCTCCTGGATGACCCCCACCGCGAGCAGGAAGCCGAACAGCGCGAGGACAAGGGTGAGCCCCACCCGCTGCGGCGAGCGCTCGGTCACGCCGGCACCGTCAGCCGCGCATCTCTTCGACGAGCCCGGCGAACTCGGAGGCGAGGCCCTCCGCGCCGTCCTCGTCGTCGGCCTCGGCCCAGATCCGGATCACCGGCTCGACCGGGTCGGGCACGACCAGCACCCAGTCGCGTCCGCGGTACCGCTTCATCCCGTCGATGGTGACGACCTCGCCGTCCTCCTGCCGCTCCACCATCCGACGCATGACGGTGCCCTTCGCCTCCCACGCGGTGGGAACCTCCACACGCACCACGTGCGTCTCGGGCAGGCCGTCGACCACCTCGGCGAGGCTGCGCCCGGTCTTGGCGAGCAGCTCGATCAGCTTCACGAGGCTCATCAACCCGTCGAACGCGGGCAGGAACTCGGGGAAGATGTAACCGCCGCCCTCCGCACCGCCGAAGTCCACGTCCCCCCGGTCGCTCGCGGCGGAGAGCGCCGAGGGCGAGATGCCCGTCCACTCGACCGCTCCCCCGCGCGCGTCCACCATCTCGTCGATCACCCGCGAGGTGTAGACGGGGACGGCGACCCGGGGCGAATCGGTCGTCTCGGCGATCAGGCGCACGTACACCAGCAGGGCCTGGGCGAGGTCGATCACGACGCCACTCCCGTCCACGAGCCGCACCCGCTCCCCGGTGGTGTCGATCATCGCGCCGAGATCGGCGCCGCTGGCCCGCACGAGACCCGCGAGCTCGCGGACGTGTCGATCGGCGTCGGTGCGCGAGAGGAGCACGCGTTGCTCGTCGACGGTCGCGTTCGCCGCCAGGACGTCGACGCCGAGGCGGCCGAGCACCACCGGCGAGGTGACCGCCGCGGCGCCGAACCCGTAGTCGACGACGATCTTGGGCCGGGCCGCGCGCACGACCTCGGCGTCGATCGCGTCCTCCATGCCGCGCAGGTAGTACTCGCGGCCGCGCGGCGGGAACGTGAGCTCGCCGAACTCGGTGTGGAAGGCGCGGCGGAGGTCGTCGCGGAAGAACGCGCGCTCGACCTTCCGCTGCTCGGCGGGATCGATGTCGATCCCGCGGTCGTCGATGAACTGGATGTCGACCGACTGTGGGTCGTAGGGCGTGGAGCGAACGACGATGCCGCCGGTGGCCCGGGTGGTGCGGGCGTAGAACCGCGTGACCGGGGTGGGGACCAGCTCGAGGTCGTGCGCGTGCACGCCCGCCGCGTTGATGCCGGCCACCATCGCCCGCTTGATCACGCGAGCCGTGCGCGTGGCGTCGCGGCCGGCGACGAGCACCGAGCGCTTCGGCTTGGTGCCCGAGTACGCGAGCGCGAGCCGCATCGCCATCTCGGGGGTGACGTCGATGTTCACGAGCCCCGACACGCCACGCTCGCTGAACAGGCTGCGGGCCGCGCGCGTCTCCCAGACGATGCTCTTGGTAACGAGCGCTCCGGGCTCGATCGTCTTGAAGGGGAAGACCTTGACGCGCGGGCTGAGGACCGCGCCCTCGCCGACGTGACACTGGTCGGCGACCACGACCTCCTCCTCCAGACGGGCGCCGTGCTTGATGTCGGTGTTCTTGCCGACGACGCAGCCGCGCAGCGACGCCGACGTCCCGATGTAGGCGTGATCGTGCACGATCGCGCGGTGCACGAACGCGCCCGACTTGACCACCACGCCGCGGCCGAGCACCGAGTGCTCCCTGATCGTCGCGTCGGCCTCGATCCTCGAGTTGTCCCCGATGTAGACCGGACCGTTCACGTTCGCTTCAGGGTCGATCTCGGCTCCCTCCCCGAGCCACACTCCCCCCTTCAGCTCGAAACCCTCGACCTCCAGCTTCACCTTCCGTTCAAGGATGTCGCGGTGCACGGTCAGGTAGGCCTCGAGATTGCCCACATCGGTCCAATAGGAATCGGTCACGTATCCGTAGAGAGGCAGGCCTTGCTCGAGCAGCAGCGGGAAAAGGTCGTGGGCGAAGTCGAACTCCTCCCCTGCCGGCACCTCCCCGAGGACCGATGGCTCGATGACGTAGATGCCCGTGTTGATCGTGTCGCTGAACACCTCGCCCCAACCCGGCTTCTCGAGGAAGCGCTCGATCCGGCCCTCCTCGTCGGCGATCACGATGCCGAACTCGAGCGGGTTCTCCACCCGCTTGAGCACCACGGTCACGGCCGCGCCGCGGTCCTTGTGGAAGCGAACCGTCTCGGTGAGGTCGATGTCGGTGACCGCGTCGCCCGAGATGACGAGGAACGTGTCGTCGAGGAAGTGCTCGGCGTTCTTCACGCTGCCGGCGGTGCCGAGCGGCTCGTCCTCGGTCGCGTAGGAGAGGTCGAGGTCGAGGTCGGCGCCGTCGCCGAAGTAGTTGCGGATGACGCTCGCGAGGAACTGCACGGTCGCGACGGTCTCGGTGATCCCGTGGCGGCGGATCAGCCGCAGGACGTGCTCCATCATCGGCCGGCCCACGATCGGGAGCATGGGCTTCGGCTGGTTGCTCGTGAGCGGGCGAAGTCGGGTCCCCTGGCCGCCCGCCATGACGACGGCCTTCATCCGGCACATGATACCCGTGCCTCCGCGCGCCCATCCCGCTCGAGGAGTCCGCGTGGTTACCGCGAGGCGAACGCCCGGCGAAGGTCCACGACGTAGGCGGCGGTCGCCGCGTAGTACTCGAGGATCCCGACCGGGAACCAGACCCAGCCCAGCACGACCGCGACGTCGTCGATCGGGAGCCCGGCGTTCCCCCACGCGATCATGGGGATCGCCCACATCAGCGTGAAGGTCGCGATCTTGCCGATGCGGCGCACGTCGATCCGCGGGCCGCGCGTGATCCCGAGGTAGGCGGCCGCGAGCAGGATGAGCCCGTCGCGCACGAGCACGAGGAGCGCGGCCCAGAGCGGGAAGATGTCGACGGCGACGAAGGTGATGAGGGCGGCCGCCACCGCAAGGCGATCGGCGAAGGGATCGAGGAGCTTGCCGAGCTCGGTCACCTGGTCGTAGCGCCGCGCGATGTATCCGTCGACCCAATCGGTCGCCTGGACGAAGCCGAGGAGGACGAACCCCCCGAGCCGGGAGCCCTCGTCGGCGATCAGGATGACGAACACCGGGATGAGCGCGATGCGGATGAACGAGAGGAGGTTCGGGACGGTCAGGACGCGGCGGGTCGAGAGCTGCCGCGCTGTCGCGCCGGTGGAGTCGTCGGTCATTGAGCGCAGTCTAGCGACGGTGGCTCGTCGACTCGCGAGCTCCGGGTGCCCCGCGACCGGCTCGGCGGGCTAAACGTTGCTCGAGAAGAGCTTGTCCCCGCTGCGGGGGATGTAGCAGTCCATCTCCACGGGAGGGAACCCGACCAAGAGGTGGAAGCGGACCCGCTTGACGTCGGTGGGTACGTTGTGCGTCTCCGTCGTGGCGAACCCGATGTGCACGTGCGGGCCGGAGGACCCGCCCGTGTTGCCGACCTCGGCGATCACGTCGCCACGATGCACGGTGTCGAACTGATCGACGAACACGCCGTTCTCGGTGATGTGGAAGTAAACGGCGTAGGTGCCGTCCTCATGGCGGATGAACAGGTAGTTGCCGATGCCCGTCCAGTCATCCGGCCGTTCCGGGTCGTCGAAGTTGTAGGGGTCCGACTCCTCGACGAAGGTCACCGTGCCCCCACGGGCGGCGTGGATCGGCGTCTCGAGCGGCCCCCCAAGGTCGAGCGCGTAGGCCTGCCATTCCGGGTGTCGGGCCGATGCCGTGGGATCGTCGATGTTCACGAGCCCGGTTCCCGGGCTGAAGCCGGGCGGGAACGGCAGCTCGTAGTAGCTGTTCCCCACCGACTGCAGCGTGTAGGGCGCGGCGGGCGGCCAGGTCGGCGGGTCGACGGTGTCGGGGTCGTCGTCGGGGGGTCGGGGCGGCCCGGTGGGGATGGTGGACGAGCTGATCGGAGGACACTCGGCGATCATGTCCTTCTGGATCTCTGGCAGTGCGGCGCTGTACCAGAACGTCTTCCCGTTCCGGCTCCCGGCGATCCGCGCTTGGATGAGCCCCGAGTTCGTCGTGTGCTCGAAGATCGCGAACTCCTGGTTGACCGCCACCGGCACGTACGAGTTCGCCGGCATGCCACCGGTGATCCGGTACCCCTTCGCCGAGAAGACCGGATCGATCCCCGGCCCGATCTCCGTGAGGTTCACCCCCGTGACCTTGACCGACTCGAACTCGCCGGCCTGCTCGTCGTCCACGAGGCTGAACTCCGTCTCGTCGTAGAACGCCGTCGCGTAGTGACCGAGCGGCTGCGCCTTGATCTGGTAGGTCTCGGTCCCCTTCACGTCGGGCGACCCGCACACCGTCTGCACCTTCTTGAACTGGTCGCCCCCGCCCTGGATCACCTTCTTCGTGCAGCTCCGGGCCTGCGTGGTGACGATGAGCGTAGCCTGGCCGTTGCCGATGAACTCCGGGAGCTGGACCGGCGTGTCCGAACCGCGCAGGTCGGTGGCGATCGTCTCCTTCACCGGCCCCTGCTCCACGTCCACCTTCAGGGAGTACCGGATCATGCCCTTGGAGATCTTCGACTTGCAGCCGAGGTCCTCGGCACCGACCCGCTGGCCCGTCTCGAGCAGGTGCAGCGAGTTGACCCGGTAGGCGCTGGGGTGGTGCAGCGTCCAGGGGTTCCCGAAGCCCGGGGCCGGCTGGATCGGCGCGACCCTCCAGTCGATGCACTTGAAGACGGCGAAGCCTCTCCCGATCCCGGCATCGAGATCGATCACCCGGTCGGCGAGCGACGTTCCGTCGCCGAACCTGCGACCGACGACCCTCGCCGTCTCTCCCTCGTAGATGGGCTCGCGGCGAACGCCGTGCGGCAGCAGGAAGCTCCGCCTGCCGATGCGGAAGGTGCCGCCCGAGTCGTCGACGCCGGTGATGACCCCGCGGACGTCGAACCCCCGCGACAGCGCATCACAGATCATGCCGAGCGCCGGCGCGAGGTCGAGTGCCTCCTGCACAAGGTCGGACGTCAGCGACTCCACGTGATGCGCCGACGCGAGGTCCATGTCGGCGAACTCCACGTCGCCGCGCCCCTCCCGCGGCTGAGCCGCCAGATCCATCTCCTTCTGCGCGACGGCGCCTCCGGCAAGCTCGAGGGCCTCGTTCATCTCCACGGCGGCCCTGCCGAAGGTTCCATCGGCAGCGCACGGCTTCCCTCCGCCCAGCTGATCCCCGGCCGTCTCGACCAGGTTCATCGCGGCGTCCAGTGGCGGGATGGCGTCCGCGAGCTTCGCGTCCTGTCCCAGCATCCTGATGCCCTCGCCGATCTGCTCGGCTGCCGGATCGAGCAGCAGGCCGGGCTCGCGGATGACGTCTCCCGCCGAGCATCCGAACACGAGATCGCCGGCCGGGCGACGGCCGCCCGGGCAGAGGTCCACCTCCGCAGCTTCCTCGACGGCGAACGTCCTGCTCGCGGGAGACCCGTCGGCGTTGCCGGCGGCATCGATCGCGCGAACCCTGAACTCGTGCGACCCGGCGACGAGCATCGAGTATTCCTTGGGAGGCACACACGCGGTGAGTGCCTCCCCGTCGAGGCCGCACTCGAAGGTCGCGGGCTCCTCGGTCGCGCTGAACTCGAAGGTCACGCTGGTGTCCGGCACGGTGCCGGAGGGGCCCGATGTGATGGTCGTCTCGGGCGGGGTCAGGTCGACGATCCACTCCCGGGAGGCGGGATCGGGATCGCGAACGCCTCGGGCATCCACCGCCCGCACCCCGAACGTGTGCGCCCCCTCGGCGAGCCCCGAGATCGTCGCCGGCGAGGAACAGGCGGTGAAGGGCGCCGCGTCGAGCGAGCACTCGAACGTCGCCGTCGCTTCGTTCGACGCGAACTCGAAGGTGGCCGATCCGCTGGCGACGGCTCCGGAGGGACCCGACGTGATGGTGGTATCGGGGACGGCCGCGGCGGGCGAGGCCGCCGGTGAGAGCACGAGGCCCAGGAAGACGAGGAGCGCGGGTCCACGGACAAAGGCGGGACGCGGGCCTCTTCTCACGGTCGCGGTTCTCCTCGATCGGGCTCCGATCCTTTCACCTCTCCGGCCGCGGAGCAAGGCAACCGGGAGGCGGATCCGGGACGAACGTCGGGCCGCCCGCTCCGCTCGGTAGACTCACCCCCCATGTCCCCCGACGGCCTCCCTTGATCGGACTCGACGACGTGCGGGCCGCGGCCGCCCGGCTCGCGGGCGTGGCCGTGCGCACCCCCCTGCTGCGATCTTCCGCCCTCGACGAGCGGACGGGCGGCGAGATGTTCCTGAAGGCCGAGAACCTCCAGCGGGCGGGGGCGTTCAAGATCCGGGGCGCCTTCAACAAGGTGTCGGCGATGTCCCCCGAGGAACGCCGAGCGGGGGTGGCCGCGTACTCGTCGGGAAACCACGCGCAGGCGGTCGCGCTCGCGGCACAGCTGCACGGCATCCCCGCCGTCATCCTGATGCCCGAGGATGCCCCCGCCTCGAAGGTCGCGGCCACCCGTGGCTACGGGGCCGAGGTGGTGCCCTTCGACCGGTACACGGAGGATCGGGCCGCGCTCGGCGCAGCGCTGGCCGCCGATCGTGGCCTCGTCCTCGTCCCCCCGTACGACGACCCGCTCGTGATGGCAGGCCAGGGCACGACCGGACTCGAGATCGCCCGGGACGAGCCGGCGCTGGACGTCCTGATGGCGCCGGTGGGAGGCGGCGGGCTGATCGCCGGCTCCGGCACGGCCGCCAAGGCCCTGCTCCCGGGGGTTCGGGTCGTGGGCGTGGAACCGGAGGGCGCCGACGACACGAAGCGGTCACTCGAGGCCGGCGAGCGGGTCGCCCTTCAGAGCTATCCCCGGACGATCGCGGACGGGCTCCAGATCGACCGCCCGGGACGGCTCACCTTCGAGGTGAACCGCACGGTGATCGACCAGATCGTGCTCGTGAGCGACGAGGAGATCATCGAGGCGATGCGCTTCCTCTTCGAGCAGGTGAAGCTGGTCGTCGAGCCGAGCGGGGCGGTGTGCGTCGCCGCCTTGCTCGCCGGCAAGCTCGACGTGCGCGACGCGCGGGTCGCCGCGATCCTCTCGGGCGGCAACATCGACATCGAGCGGTTCCGCCGGCTCGTCGGCGATGCCGCCGGCGAGTGACGCGCACGCGCCGCCACGTCAAGCACCTCTCGTTCGCGAGGACTCAGGCGGACGACCCCCCCTCCGAGGTCGACTCCAGGTACGGCAGGAGCCGCCCGAGCATCTCCGGGTCGACCAGCATCTCACCCCGCGCCACCAGGTGGATGGCATCCACGATGTCTCGCAGGGGGCGCTCCTTCGGCACGAAGCCCGAACATCCCGCGTCCAGCGCGCCGGCCAGGACCTCCTCGCTTGTGAAGGACGAGATCATGATCACCTTCGTATCCGGATGCTCCGCCTTGATGCTCCGTGTCGCCTGAACCCCGTCGCCGTCAGGCAGCTGGTAGTCCATCAGGACGACGTCGGGCGTGTGCTCGGCCACCGCCGCAAGGGCATCTCGGACGTTCGACACGACCGCCTTCACCACCGTGGCTTCGTCGCCACGCAGCACCTCGGCGAGCGCCTCGGCGACCAGGCGATGATCTTCGACGATCACTACGCTGATCGACGTCCCATCCATCTCGTCCGCTTCCACATCGAGCGGACCGCCCTCTGGGCTCCGCGGGATCGAGGCGAGCACCGGTCCCCCTGCCGCCTCGATCGAGGCCCCCGCCGACGCGGCCGTCATGTCAAGCTCCGACGGCGGGACGGGGCGGCCCAGGAGGAAGCCCTGCGCGAACGAGCATCCCATCGACCTGAGGGCGGCGAACTGGGCCTCGGTCTCGACTCCCTCGGCGATCGGTGCCAGGCCGAGCGAGCGCGCCAGCGCCAGCACGGCGTCGACGATCGCGGAGTCCTCCGGCTGGTCGGGCAACCCGTCGACGAACGACTGGTCGATCTTCAGCGCGTCGACCGGCAATCGCTTGAGGTAGGAGAACGAGGAGTGCCCAGTTCCGAAGTCATCCAGCGCCGACCGAACCCCGAGGGCCCGCAGCCGCTCAAGCACCAGGACGGCCGCCTCCGGATCGTGCATGACGGCGTTCTCGGTGATCTCGATCCAGAGCTTCCCCGACGGGATGTCGAACGCTCGCATCGCCGCTTCGACGATCTCGGTGAGGTCCCGCTGCGCGAGCTGCCGCGGGGAGAGGTTGATCGAAACGTCGGGCGCCGCATCCCCGAGCGTGCGTCGCCACTCGGCCAGCTGGCGGCACGCCTCCCGGATGACCCAGGTCCCGATCGGGAGGATGAGCCCGGTCTCCTCCGCGAGCGGGATGAAGTCCCCCGGCGGGATCATCTGGCCGTCGGGGCCCGGCCAGCGGATCAGCGCCTCCACGCCCACGAGGCTCCCCGTCTCGAGGTCGATCTGCGGCTGATAGTGGAGCTGGAACTCCTGCCGCTCGATCGCCTCGCGCATCGCCGTCTCGAGCTCGAGTCTCGCCACCGCTCGCTCTCCCAGGCCTTCGTTGAACGCCTGGTGCCGTGCCCGGCCATTCGCCTTCGCCTCGTACATCGCGAGGTCGGCCGCCCAGATCAGGTCCTGCGGGCGTGCGTTGGCATCGGTGGCCATCGCGATCCCGACACTTGCGCTCACGAAAACCTGTCCGCGCTCGAGGACGTATGGGTCCCCGACCGCTGCGGAGACGCGCGTTGCTACCGCCGAGGCTTCCTCCTCGTCCTTCACGCCCCTGAGCACCATGACGAACTCGTCCCCGCCGAACCTCGCGACCGTGTCCTCCGGACGCAGGGCCGCCGTCAGCCGGACGGCGACCATCTTCAGCAGCTCGTCTCCTGCGTCGTGCCCCAGGCTGTCGTTGATGACCTTGAAGCGGTCGAGGTCGAGGAAGAGAAGTCCAACCCCCTTGTCGGGGTCACCCGCCGCCTCCCGAAGCGCGCGGGAGAGCCGATCGAGGAGCAGGGTCCGATTCGGAAGGCCCGTGAGGGGGTCGTGCAGGGCCTGCCGTTGAAGCGCCGCTCGCGACCGCTGGCGCTCGATCACCGCGGCGATGCTGCCGGCGAGGGTCTCGACCCATTCGGTGAGGTGATCGGGAACGTCGGCCGCTTCTCGAGTGCCGATGCTCAGCGCCCCCACCGCCCGGCCGCCCCGCTCGATCGGAACGCACAGGAAGGATCGAACGCCGAGCTTCGCCGCCACGGTCTCACGAAGGTCGGGCCTCGACGCCAGATCCCGGTGGACGACCTTCTCACCCGTCCGGACGACCTGCGATGAGATGGTTTGAGCCGCGGCGAGGCCCCGCCCGCCTCCCGGGGGCTCGAAGCCCGTCCACCCGACGATCACCATCTCGTCTCGCTCCGGCTCATAGAGCTCCAGCGACACGATCGGGAAGCCACTCACTCGAGCGATCTCCTCGGCGATCCTTCGCCCTGCCTGGTCCAGTGTCTCCAGCTTGAGGCCGAGCACCGAGATACGATGCAGGGTCTCCAGATCCGCGTTGCGGCGAGAGAGCTCGACTTCCGCTCGTCGGCGCTCGCCCACCTCGTCTTCCAGGTCTCGGTAGGCCTGCCGGAACTCCCGGTTGACCCGCCGACCC
Source organism: Actinomycetota bacterium (assembly GCA_036396755.1). GTDB lineage: Bacteria > Actinomycetota > UBA4738 > UBA4738 > CALAEC01 > DASWKG01. The sequence continues at coordinate 5,316 of DASWKG010000106.1, read as the reverse complement.
AGTGACAGCGTCAACAGCACGCCCAAGAGGAGGACCGCGCCCCCCATCACCAGCAGGATCACCTGGAACTTCCGCTGGTAGCTCAGGAACGAGCCGAGCTTGCGGAAGAAGAGCGCCTCCTCGCTGTCGTAGAGGTACTTGACCTGGACCTCTGCTTTCGCCAGCAGCCGCTGGATGTCCTGCTCGGATACCCGAAAACCGTCCGGACGTGAGCTCGCGAGTCGCATCAGCTCGTCGAAGCGAGCGAGCGATCCCTGCAGGGCGTCGAGCTGCTCGTTCAGGCCGGGATTCTCGTCGCGCCGGGGACGGACCATCTGCATCTGCCGCTCGACGAGGGCCCTTCGAAGCTGAACGGCGTCGGCAGCACCGGGCGCAAGATCGTGAAGGAGAAGCAGGGTATCGCTCTGAAGCCCAAGGATCTCTCGCTGCAGGTTCGCGAGCCCGAGCTGCTGATAGCCGGCCCCCTCGAACTCGACGGAGGAGCGCGTCATGTGCGTGTAGGCTTGGAAGATCGCACCGTCGAGAGTCAGCGTGAGCACTCCGACCACCCCCAGCAACAGCAGCTGCGACCGCGGGATCCGTCGGCGGGCGAGGGCCCGGCCTTCGGTCATCGAATGGTCATCCTCTCGACGCTCCAGATCCACAGGTCGTCGTGCGTCACCCCGTCGATCTCGGGGAAGGTGCCGTACGGGTAGATGATGCGGCTCGGGCCTCCGCTCTCCACCCCTATCACCTCTCCGTCCGCACGCGTGGCGAGCAGCACCGGCCAGCGGTGGATCTCGTCGATCGGGATGCTCACCCGATAGTCATCGAGAGCCACGATCCGGACCGAGCGAGCGTCCGACGCGGCGCCGGCCACGGCGAGGAGCTCGGACATCAGAACCCCCGTGTAGGTCACTTCCTTCTGATCCCAGGGATCCTCGACGTCGTAGCTGACGAGACCGAGCGACTCGAGGGTTGCCATGTCGAACGCGAGCCTTCCCCGGTCGTTGGTCGTTCCGATCTCGCCCGAGATGGTGAGGATCTCCTCACCCACCGGTTCGGGCACGAGGGCACCCGGCTCCAGGGCGGCCTCGGAGACGACCTCGTACGGAGCATCTTCCGCGATCGCTGTTCCCTCGGGCGCCCGAGCCGTTCCCCCGCATGCGGCAAGCGCAGGGATCACAATGACGGCGAGCCATCTTCCAGCCTTCATGGTCTTTCCCCCTTCGTCCTGCCTCCGCGGAATGGCCGAGGCCATACGAGCCTTATCGGCCAGAAGCCCCCTCGCTCCGCATGGCCCTCAGGGATGGTTTCCCCCTCGGCCGAATGCGGTCCGCGTCTGATGCAGGTGCGCCACCATGCCCGTTCGCGGTCCGCCTTCCACGGAAGAACTTTCGCCAACAGGTGCATACCTGGGCGAACCTACTCAAAGCGGTGTGGGTCATCGAACCTCTCGCTTCGATCGAGTGCGCGGCCCATACTCTAGGTTTGGCCGGTTTCGAGAAGGAGAGGGTCCAGGCGGGATGAGTGAGGTGCAGCCTCGTGCGATCTCCTTATCGGACGTCGGTCGGCAGCTCTTCGAGAGCGCACCCGATGCCGTGGTCATCATCGATCGTGAAGGCACGATCCGGATGGTGAACGAGCACGCCGTCACGATGTTCGGCTACGCGCGCGACGAGCTCACCGGCCAGCACCTGGAGATCCTCATCCCGGAGCGGTCCCGGCGGCGGCATCCATCCCACCGAGCCGACTACTTCGCCAACCCCACGACGCGACCGATGGGGGCCGGTCTCGAGCTGGCGGCGCGTCGCAAGGACGGCACGGACTTCCGGGTCGACATCGCTCTGTCTTCCCTCGAGACCGAGGACGGGTTGCTGGTCTCCGCGGCGATCCGCGACATCACGGACTGGGTGCGGACCACGAAGGAGCGAGAGGTCCTCGAGGCACAGCTGCGGGTGCACCAGGCCCAGCGTCTCGAGAGCCTCGGAGGGCTCGCGGGAGGGATCGCTCACGACTTCAACAACGTGCTGGCGGCGATCAGCACCTACTGCGAGCTGATCCGAGGAGGCCTCCGAGGGCTGCCGGTGCCCCCCGACGGCTCGGCGGGGGTGGACAAGCTCGTCCACGACATCGACCAGATCCGAAAGGCGACCGACCGGGCGGCGCACCTGACACATCAGCTCCTGGTCTTCAGCCGTCGGGAGATCGCGAAGCCGGAGATCCTGGACGTCAACGAGACCGTGGTCGAGATGGAGAAGCTGCTGACGCACACCATCGGGGAAGACGTCGTGCTCGTCACCGAGCTCGCGGACCCGGCGCCGAGCGTGGAGATGGACCGGGGACAGCTCGAGCAGGTGCTCATGAACCTCGTCGTGAACGCGAGAGATTCCATGCCCCATGGGGGTCAGCTCCAGATCCGCACGTTGGACCTGTTGCTCGATGAAGGTGCATCCTCAGCCGTCGGCGGCATCGGGCCCGGGCGGTACCTCGGGGTCACGGTCTCCGACACCGGGACGGGGATGAGCCGGGAGGTGATCGACCGTGCCTTCGAGCCCTTCTTCACCACGAAGGACGAGGGAAGGGGAACGGGGCTCGGCCTGGCGACGGTGTACGGGATCGTCATCGAGTCCGGTGGGGGCATCGCGATCTACTCCGAGCCGGAGATGGGCACCTCGGTCAAGGTCTACCTGCCGGCGGCCGAGGGTGCGCCCGCGGAGCTTGCCGAGGACCTCGACGTTCGGTCGCTCCAGGGCACGGGCGAGACGATCCTGTTCGTCGAGGACGAGGACATGGTCCGGGAGCCGGCCAGCCGGCTGCTCCGCGAACACGGGTATACGGTCATCGACTCGGACGACCCGCGTGAGGCGGTTCGTCTCGTCGCCGACGCCGCCGTGGAGATCCACCTCCTGCTGACCGACGTCGTGATGCCGGGCCTCACGGGGAAGGAGCTTGCCGAGCTGGTCCGCGAGACCCGGCCGGACATCAAGACCGTGTTCGTCTCCGGCTATCCCCAGGACGTGATCGCCTACCGGGGCGCGGCCGACCCCGAGCTGATCCTGATCGAGAAACCGTTCACGACGCAGCTCCTGCTGCGGACCATCCGAGAGGTCCTGGACTCGAGGTAGCGTCGTGGCACGCATCCTCATCGTGGACGACGACGAGCAGGTGCGAGCCTCACTGTCGAGTCTGCTCGAAGGGTCGGGTCACGAATGCCAGGTGGCGGACGCGCCGGGGTCGGCCAGGACCGCCCTGGAGAACTCCGCGTTCGATCTGGTTCTCCTCGACGTCAGGATGCCGGAGGGGTCCGGGCTCGAGGTCCTGAGAGCCGTCACGGCGGATTCGCCCGACACCGCCGTCGTGATGGTGACGGGCGCCGACGATCCGGAGATGGCGGCCGCGGCGCTCGCGCTGGGGGCCTTCGGCTACGTGCTGAAACCCTTCTCCCCGACCGAGATCGAGATCGCCGTCATGAACGCGTTGCGCCGCCGCGAGCTCGAGCGCGAGCGCGCATCCCTGCTCCGCGAGCTGGGCGAGACCGTGGCCGAACGGACCATGGCGCTGCGGATCGCGTCCGAGCAGCTCGCCGCCGCGACCGGGGAGAGCCGCAAGCACGAGGAGGACGCCTTCGCCCGGCTGCAGCACGCGCTGTCGATCAGGCACGACGAGACGGGACGACACGTCGAGCGCGTCGGCCATCTCGCCGAGCTCCTCGGCCGCCGGCTGGGTCTGAGCGGCGACAGCGAGGGACTCCGGGTGGCGGCAGCCCTCCACGACGTCGGCAAGATCGGGATCCCCGACGCGTTGCTCCTGAAGCCCGGCCGTCTGAGCCCCGAGGAGCTCTCGATCGTCCAGCGGCACACGCAGATCGGGTACCGGCTCCTCTCGGACTCTCACGAAGGGGTGCTGGGCATGGCGGCGAGCGTCGCGCTCTCGCATCACGAGCGATGGGACGGGGAAGGCTACCCGAGGGGGCTCCGCGGAGACGCCACGCCGCTGGCCGGCCGGATCACCGCGGTCGCCGATGCGTTCGACGCGATGACGCACCAGCGCGTCTACCGGCCCGCCTTCACCGAGCAGGAGGCGCTCGCCGCGCTGCGCGAGGGGCGCGGGACGCAGTTCGACGCCGACGTCGTCGACGCGTTCCTCGGCGCGCTCGACGAGGTACACGAGGTGTTGGAACGATTCCCCGAGGGGATCGAAGGCCGGATCTCGCTCCTGCTGGTCGACGATCACCGGATGTTCGCCGAGGCGTTGACCAGCTTCCTGGCAGGTCAGGAGGACATCCTGGTGGTGGGGGTCGGGGGCACGATCGAGGAAGGAAGGCGGCTGACCCGCGAGGTGCGGCCGGATGTGGTGCTGATGGACTTCTCGCTGCCGGACGGCGACGGCGTGGAGGGGACGGCGCTCGTCAAGGCCGAATACCCGGCGGCGAAGGTCCTGATGCTCACCGGCTCCCCCGACCCCGATACTCTGACGCGGGCGCTCCAGGCGGGCTGCGCCGGATACCTCACGAAGGGCGGGCCTCCCGGCCAGGTGATCGAAGCGGTCCGGCAGGTCATGGCGGGCGAATCGGTGGTCCCGGCCGGCGAGCTCGCTGCCCTCCTTCGAGGCGTCGGCCGGACCCGGCGGGGGCTCGGAACCACGATCACCGAGCGCGAGGGCGAGGTCCTGCAGCTGCTGGCGGAGGGGCGCTCGACCGAGGAGATCACCGACCGCCTTGGCGTCAGCCGTCACACCGTGCGGAACCACATCCAACGGCTCATCGCGAAGCTGGACGCGCACTCGCGTCTCGAGGCGGTCACCACGGCCGTAAGGGAAGGGATCGTCACCGTCGGGGCCACCCCGGCCTGAGGCCCCGCTCGACCATTGCGACTGAGCCGGGGGCGGCTACGCGAGCCGGGCGGCCCGTAGCGCCAGGTAGCGCTGCTCGGGGAGGCTCGCGGTCATCCGGACACGTCCGGCGGCGCGTCGGCGACCTGACGGACCTCGACCGGCGCCTCGATGAATGCGACGACGCGCGATGCGATCTCTAGCGCCCGCTCCTGGCTCGCCTCGATGATCCAGTAGCCGGCGAGGGACTCCTTGGCCTCCGCGAACGGGCCGTCGGTCGGCACGGGCGCACCGCCCTGGAAGCGAACGGTCGTGGCCTCGGTCGGGTCGACCAGCCCCTCGGACGCGACCCGCTCCCCCGCATCGCCGAGCTCCTGGTCGATGTTCCCCATGAACTCGATCATCTCCCGCGAGGCCTCAGGCCTCGCCGACGTCCACGCACCACTGGCCCCCGGGGGTCTGGCCGGTGGTGTCGGTCCCGTGGACCGGACCGAGCACGATCTT
>DASWKG010000105.1:0-26785 GCA_036396755.1 Actinomycetota bacterium | reverse complement strand
GTCGCGTCCACGACCAACACGAACCCGTACGCTGCCATCTTCGACTGCGTGCCGCAGGCGCCGCCGCAGACCGGTTCCTCGTGCAGCCCGGGCCCCACGGTCCCCGTCGTCTACGACGAGGCGTCGTCGCAGGTCCGGCTGAGCGTGCCGCTCGCGCTCATCGACGCCGAGCCCGGCTCGACGATCGAGGCATGGCTTCGGATCTCGAGCCCGGTATGGATCGGAGCCACCGCGGGGACCCAGACGCTCGCCGGTCAGTACGACACGTCGACCCACGATCCCTACACGGTCCCCACCAAGACCGTGCGCCTCGGGATCGCGCCGACGGGATCGCCGATCAGCTACACGGCTCCGGCCTCGCTCTCGGGGTCGTCGTTCAGCGGGAGCCTCGCAACGCCCGGCCCGGGGACGTACGACATCGGCGCGCAGGTCTGCTTCGGCACGAACTGCGGCACGGCGACGACGACCATCACGATCTGACGGAGCGGAACGCCGGCTACGGCGTTGCGGTAAGACCGGCGCCGACCTCGCGGATGACGTCGACGAGCAGGTCGACGTCATCCTCGCCGGTGCGCCAGTTGACGATCGCGGGACGGAAGGCGACGCGCCCCTCGTAGACGGTGGTCCCCACGTAGACGCGGCCGTCCTCGAGCACCGCCTCGCCGAGCCGGCGGTTCAGGTCGTCGAGCCGATCCTCCGGAACCCCGACCGGGCGGTACCGGAAGCAGACGATGTTGAGGGTCACGTCGGCGAGCCGCTCGAGGTCCGGGGCTGCATCCACGCGGGCGGCCACCCGCTGCGCGAGGTCGAGGTGGCGCTCGACGACCTCGCGGTGCCCGCTCCGCCCGTAGGCCCGCAACGTGGCCCAGACGGCCGGGCCGCGAGCGCGCTGCGAGGACTCCGGACCGAGGTTCATCAGGTTCGGGCGCGGGTCGTCGGGATCCGGCAGGTAGGCGGCCGCCAGCGCGAACGCGCCACCCAGCAGCTCGTGGTCGCGGACGAAGGCGAACCCGCAGTCGTGGGGCACGTTCAACCACTTGTGGCCGTCGGCGATCACCGAGTGCGCTCGCTCGACCCCGCGAACGAGGTGCTCGGTGCGGGGGGAGACGGCGGCGAAGAGACCGAAGGCACCGTCCACGTGGAACCAGGCGTCGTGTTCCTCCGCGAGGTCCGCCATGGCCTCGATCGGGTCGAAGTCCCCGGCGTTCACCTCGCCCGCGTTGCCAACCACGATGGCCGGCGCACCGGCGAGGCCCTGGAGGCCGGCGCGCAGGGCATCGAGATCGAGGCGGCCGGCCGCGTCCCGGGTCAGGCGCGTAACCGAACCGCGCCCGATGCCGAGCATCGCCAGCGCCTTCGTCGCGCTCGGGTGGATGTAGCCACTCGAGAGCACCGGGACACGCGGCAGGCCAGCCAGGCCCTCGGCGTCGACGTCGATGCCGTGGCGAAGGCCCCACCACCGGCGCGCGCACGCGAGCCCCACGAAGTTCGCCATCGTCGCGCCGGTGGTGAGCTTCCCGCCCCAGGCGGCGGGAAGCCCGAAGAGGTCCTTCAGCCAGTCGATCGCCACGACCTCGAGCCGGGAGGCGACGGGCGCCGCGACCCAGGCGCCCGGGTTCTGGTCGAGCGCCGAAGCGAGCCAATCGGCTCCGAGCGCGGCCGGCGTGCTGCCCCCGACCACGAAGTGGAAGAACCGGGGGCCGGACGACGCGATCACGCCATCGGAGCCGCGCTCGAGGAGCTCCATGAGGGCCTTGGCGGCCCCGTCGCCGTCCTCCGGAAGCGGGCCACCGAAGGCGAGGGCCGCGTCGTCGGCGCCGGGCAGCCGCACCCGCGCGTCGGGAAGCTCGGAGACGTAGCGTGCGGCCTCGCGGCCGATCAGCTCCAGAACCTCGCCCAGCTCTTCGGAGCTCGGGGCGGTCACGCCCGGGAGCCCTCGTGGCGCTGGAGCGCGAGCTCGATCAGCCGGTCGACGAGCTGCCGGTACGGAAGCCCGGACGCCTCCCACATGAGGGGGTACATCGAGACGCTCGTGAAGCCGGGGATCGTGTTGATCTCGTTGACGGAGAGCTCGCCCGGCTCGCGGTAGAAGAAGTCGACCCGGGCCATCCCCGCGCAGTCGATCGCGCGGAACGCGGCGACGGCCATCCGCTGGACGTCCTCGACGACCTCGGCCGGCAGCTCGGCCGGCACGATGAGCCGGGTACCGTCGTCGAGGTACTTCGAGCGGTAGTCGTAGAACTCGCCGGCCGGGACGATCTCACCCGGCACGGAGGCGACCGGGTCGTCGTTCCCCAGCACCGCGCACTCGATCTCGCGAGCGCCCTCCACGCTCGCCTCGACGACCGCTCGGCGGCCGTGCGACAGCGCCTCGTCGATCGCGGGGGCGAGGTCGGACTCGGCCTTCACCTTCGAGATGCCGATGGAGGATCCCAGCGCGGCCGGCTTCACGAACACAGGGAAGCCCAGCGCCTCGCTCCGGGCGAGCAACGCTTCGGGGTCCTCGGCCCACTCTCGCCGGGTGACCACCTCGTGCGCGACCAGCGGGAGCCCGGCATCGCCGAACAGCACCCGCTGGGTGGGTTTGTCCATCCCGATCGCCGACGCAAGGACGCCCGCCCCGACGTAGGGGAGGCCTGCGAGCTCGAGGAGGCCCTGGATGGTGCCGTCCTCGCCGAAGGGGCCGTGGAGCACCGGGAACACAACGTCGATCGCCTCACGCCGGCCGTCCTCGCGGACCAGCTCCCGCGAGCCGGCCTCCCGGGCGAGCGCCACGGCGTCGCCGGCGCGCGGGTCCACGGCCGGCAGTCGCGTCGCACCCGGTTCGAGCGCGGGCGGGCCCGGAAGGATGTGCCACCCGCCCTGCTTGTCGATGCCGACCGGGATCACCTCGTAGCGGCCGGGATCGATCGCCGCCAGGACCGAGGCGGCGGAGACACAGGAGACCTCGTGCTCGGCGGAGCGGCCGCCGAAGACGACGGCGACGCGGAGCCTGCTCACGCGCGGGTCACGCCTTCTCCAGAGCCCGGGAGAAGTCCTCGAGGAGGTCCTCGGTGTCCTCGATGCCGACCGAGACCCGAACCATGCCGTCGGGGATCCCCGCGCGCTCCCGGTCCTCCCGGCTGAGCTGGGTGTGCGTCACGCTGGGCGGGTGGGTGACGAGCGTGCCCACGCCCCCGAGGCTGGCGCCGACGAGGGCAACCTCGAGCGACGACTGGAACCGTTCCCCCGCCTCGAACCCGCCGGCCAGCTCGAACGACAGCATCCCCGAGAATCCCCGCAGCTGGCGCGCCGCCACCTCGTGGTCGGGGTGGGAGGGCAGACCCGGGTACCAGACGTTTGCCACCTTGTCGTGCGACTCGAGCAGCTCGGCGATGGCCTGCGCCGAACCGCACTGCCGGTCCATGCGCAGCGCGAGCGTCTGCACGCCCCGCAGCACGAGCCAGGCGTCGAAGGGCCCCGGCACGCCGCCGAGCTCCGCCGAAAGCTCGCGGACGTCGTGGAGCCGGTCGTGCGAGCCGGCGGCGATCCCGCCGATGAGGTCGTGGTGTCCCCCGAGGTACTTCGTCGAGGAGTGGACGACGATGTCGACACCCAGGGCGAGCGGGTTGCAGAGGTAGGGGCTGGCGAAGGTGTTGTCGACGATCAGGCACGTGCCCCGCTCACGGGTGCCGGCGGCGAGCGCGGCGAGGTCCGGCACCGAGCACCTCGGGTTGCCGATCGTCTCGGTGTAGCAGAAGACGGTCCCCTCATGGATCGCGGCCAGCATGTCCTCGGCCCGGTGGCTGGCGGCGATGGTCACGTCGACGCCGTAGCGCGGCAGCATGCGCGACATCACGGAGAACGCCCCTCCGTAGAGGTGAGGGCTGGCCACCACGTGGTCGCCTGCCTTCACCTGGGAGAGCACGGTCGTGGAGATGGCGGCCATCCCCGAGCCGAAGGAGACGGCCCGCTCCGCTCCCTCGAGGTTGGCGATGACCTCCTCGAGGGCCGCGCGGGTCGGGTTGTGCCAGCGGGTGTAGACGAAGCCAGCGTCCTTCCCCTTCCGGATCCATTCGGCGAGGACCTCCGGGTCGTCGAAGGTGTAGGTCGATGACTGGTAGATCGGCACCGAGGACGGCCGGGCGCCGCCAAGATCGCGCTCGGGGTGCCGCACCGCGCGCGTGGTGAACCCGAGGTCGTCCATGTTTCCAGCCTACCAGCCGGGCAGGCTCACCCGGGCGCGAGGCCGGCGGCCTGTTTCGCCGCCAACCACAGCTCGGCGATCTCTGGCCGCCCGATGTCCTCAGCCAGGCCCTCTAGAATCTCATCTAGTCTCGCCAGATCGAGCGTCCTCCCTTGACGGCGAAGGACGCCCACGACGTCTGTCCTATCGCGCGGCCGTGGAGCCACCGATTTCATGATGATGAGATCCTCAGCCGTGCAAACCTTGAATTCGACATCTAGCGCTTGAACCGTTTTCGCGCGCCCGATGGCTTCCGACTCGAACGGGAGCGCCGCCAGGGCAAAGTCGATGCGAATCCCCTCGGTTGTCCTGACAGGGACAAGCCTGCCGCGCTGCGCAGTCTCGAGCGGATCGTCGGGGATCGGGGAGCCACACCGTCTTGCGACCGGGAGGAACCGCTCCACACCGATCGAATCGACGTCCACAGTTAGGTCAAGATCGGTCGTCGTCCGCGCCTCGCCCCACACGAGATTCGCGATGCCGCCAATCACCATGTAGGGGATGTGCTCGGATCTCAGAACCTCGACGGTCCTCCCGAGCGCGGCCTTGAGGCCAGTCATCTGCGGATCGCAGCAAGCGCATGGAGAACAGCCATATGGTGCTCGATGGTCTCCTCCACGCTCGGCTCGGCGACCCCTCCATCGAACGACTGGGCCAGCTCGAGCATCTGGTCGACCCACTCGAGCAACTGCTCGAGTGGGCGTTCCTCGATCGGCTGGGAGCGGGCCCATGCATCCACCACCTCCCACTGCCGGCGGCGCTTTTCGTACAGATCGGGAAGATCTTCAGCCATGGATCCTCCTAGCCGTTCCAGCTCTGCAACCGGTATCCGGTAGTGGCCCGACGGCAGACGGATCGCCTCGAGCTGGCCTCTCCGGATCCAGCTCTTGACCGTGTTGATCGTGACCCCCATGGCGCGGGCCACCTGCCCGGTCGTCCTCATCGCGTCCGACATGTCCGCATCATATCATCAGACTCATCAGAATACTCAGAATCATCACCCCCAAGATCCGTTCTGTCGCCACTCAACCTCGCCCAGCGAGGCTCAGCGTCAACAGAACGGGGAGGGGGGGCTACCAGGTGTCGGGCTCGGAGAGGGCCCGTTCGAGGACGTGGCGGTTCATGTTCCCGCCGGTGAGGATGGTGCCGACGCGCCTGCCTGCGAGCCGCTCGTGGAGCCGCACGACCCCGGCCGTCCCTGCCGCGCCCGCACCCTCGGCGAGGTTGTGGGTCTTCTCGAGGAGGAGGACGACCGCTCGCCGCATCTCCTCCTCGCTGGCCACGACGATCTCGTCGACGAGCCGGTCGATCATCGTGAACGGAAGCGGCATCGGGTTCCGGCAGGCGAGCCCCTCGGCGAACGTGTTGGCGGAGGGCACCTCCACCAGCCGCCCGTCGAGCCGGGACTGGTAGTAGGGCGCGCAGTTCTTCGCCTGGACGCCGATGACCTCGACTCGGGGGTTGATCGTCTTCGCCGCGAGCGCCACGCCCGAGATGAGGCCCCCCGCGCCGATCGGGACCACGATGGTGTCGAGGTCGGGCACATCCTCGAGCATCTCGAGACCCACCGTCCCGTGCCCCGCGATGATCCTCGGGTCGTCGGCCGCGTGGAAGTAGACGAACCCCTTCTCGTCCTCGAGGTCGCGGGCCTCGGCGTCGGCCTCGTCGAACCCGTCGCCGTGGAAGAGGACCTCCGCGCCGAGGTTGCGCATCGCCTCTGCTTTGTCGGGGTTCGCCTTCTCGGGCATCACGACGTGGGCGGCGATGCCCAGCAGGTTCGCCGCGTAGCTCACGCCCTGCCCGTGGTTGCCCATCGAGGCGGTCACCACGCCGCGGGCGCGCTCCTCGGTTGAGAGCGAGAGCATCTTGTTGAGGGTTCCGCGCACCTTGAACGCACCGATCGGCTGGTGGTTCTCGTACTTCACGAACAGCGTGAGCCCGAGCATGTTGCCGAGCGAGATCGATTCGTAGAAGGGCGTCCGCAGGAGGTACCGCTCGATCACCCGGCGGGCGGCGAGGATGTCGGTGAACGAGGGCTCGGTGCCGGGCATCGCCGTCGCCTCGTCGGCGACCGGCCCCTCTTCGGTCTTCATTCCCGGATCCCGTGGAGCTCCGCCTTGGCGGAGCGAAGCATCAGCGACATCACCATGTCGGCGGGCGCCACACCCTCGTAGAGCACCTTCACGACGTGCTCGCTGATCGGCACCTCGACCCCCTCACGCTCCGCGAGGGCGACGACGGCCTTGCTGGTCTTCACGCCCTCGGCCACCATCCGCGACTCCCCGATGATGTCCTCGAGCTTCCTGCCGCGGCCGAGCTCCTCACCGAGCGTTCGGTTCCGAGAGAGCTTGGAGATGCAGGTCGCGACGAGGTCGCCCATCCCGGCGAGGCCCGAGAAGGTGAGCGGGTCGCCGCCGAGCTTGGCGCCGAGGCGCGTCACCTCGGCGAGGCCCCGGGTGATGAGGGATGCCCGGGAGTTGTCGCCGAACCCCATGCCGTCGGCGATGCCGGCCGCGATCGCGATCACGTTCTTCATGGGCCCGCACAGCTCGGACCCCACGAGATCGGGGTTGGTGTACACGCGGAAGAAGGGCGCCATGAAGAGCCCCTGGAGCCGCTCGGCAACCTCGACGTCGGGGCACGCCACGACCGAGGCCGCCGGCATCCGCTTCATGATCTCCTTGGCCAGGTTCGGCCCGGTGAGGACGGCCATCCGCTCGGACGGCAGCCCGCCCACCTCGGCCATGATCTCGCTCATGCGCTTGAGCGACTCCTGCTCGATGCCCTTGGTCAGCGAGACCACCGGCACGCCGTCGCCGAGCAGCGGCGCCACCTCGCCGAACACCTGCCGGTAGGCGTGGGACGGGACGGCCATCACGACGGTGGCCGCGCCGTCGACCGCCTTCTCGATGTCGTGGGTCGCCGTCAGCGACGGCGGCAGCTCGAAGTCGCCCAGGTAGTCGGGGTTGCGGTGCCGCGCGTTGATCTCGTCGGCCAGCTCGGATCGGCGGGCCCAGAGCACCGTCTCGATGCCCTTCTCGGCGGGGATGCTGGCGAAGGCGGTACCCCAGGAGCCCGCGCCGATGACCGCGACGCGTTCGGTCACCGCCAGCGCTCCGGGTATCGCGCGCGCAGGTCCTCGACCAGCACGCCGAGCTCCTTCATCACGTCGTCGACGACGCCGCGGAGCACCTTCGGATCGTCGCGCCCGTCCTCGCGGTCGGAGAAGTCGATCGGCGGGCCGGCCTTCACCCAGATCGGGCGGCCGAACTTGAGGCTCCGCTTGCCGGTCCGCTGCCACACGTGCTGGGAGCCCCAGATCGCCACCGGGATCACGGGCGTGTGCGCGGCCAGCGCCAGCCGCGCGATGCCGCTCTTGCCCTGCATCGGGGAGGAATCCTCGTTCTTCGTGATCGTGGACTCGGGGTAGACCACGACGAGCTTCCCCCGGTTCAGCGCGTCGAGGGCGTTGTCGACCGGCGCGTGATCACCGGTGCCGCGCTCGACCCTGATCTGCCCCGCTCCGGTGAGCACCTTCCCGACGACCGGGTTCTTGTAGAGCTCGGCCTTGGCGAGGAACCGCGGGCGACGGCCGGCCTTCTCGATGAAGTAGCCGTGCCCGAGCGGATCGAAATACGAGATGTGGTTGGCCGCCACCAGCGCGGGGCCGTGGGGCGGTATCAGCTCCATGCCCTCGAAGTGCCAGCGGAACCACACCGCGATGGGCGGGATCAGGACCGATTCCGCAAGGCGCAGCCAGGGCTCGACGGGTCGCATCGGGCCATTCTACCGGCGAGGGAGGGTGCCCCGCCGGGGAGCGGGACACGGTCGAGGGTAGTTCCCTCGGGCCCCGGGCGGGACTAGCATGACGTCCCCATGCGCGTGATCGCGGTGCCGGTGAAGTCCCTCGGGCGGGCGAAGGGTCGCCTGGCGGGCATGCTCACCCCGATGGAGCGAGCCGCGCTCACGCTCGCGATGCTCGACGACGTCCTCGACGCCTGCCAGGCGATGGCGGGCTGGCAGGTGTGGGTCGTCTCCCCCGACGAGTCGGTGCTGGAGGCGGCCGCCCGCAGGCGCGCGCGGCCGGTCGAGGAGGAGGACCCGGGCCTGCTCACAGCGATCTCGCAGGTGGAGGAAGAGGCGGGGCGCGCGGAGGCGCTCGCGATCGTCCTCGGCGACCTGCCGATGCTCACGCCGACCGCTCTCGCGAAGGCGCTCCACACGCTCGGGCCGGTCGTCGCCGCTCCCTCCGCCTCCGACGCCGGCACGAACGTGCTGCTGCGACGGCCGCCGTCGGTGATCCCGGCGCGATTCGGCACCGAATCGTTCCGCAAGCACCGCGACACCGCCGACCAGCTCGGCGTGCCGTTCGCCGAGGTCCGGGCCCCCGAGCTGGCCTTCGATCTCGACCGGCCGGAGGACATCCCCTCGCTCCTGTCGTGGAGCGCGGGGCGGCGCACCCGCGCGATTTGCCTCGACATGGGCATCGCGGCGAGACTTCCCGTGCAGAAGCAGGCGTAGGAGGCGGGCGTGCCCCAGGGAACCATCAAGCACTACGACTCGGAGACCCGTTCCGGGACCCTCCTCATGGACGATGCAGAGGAGGTCCACTACGACGCCGGGTCCCTCGAGGGCTCCGGCGTCCGGTCGCTGCGCATCGGCCAGCGCGTGAAGTTCGACCTGGCCGAGGAGTCGGGCCGGAAGGTGGCCCGCTCGCTCCACATCGTCACGATGTAGCGCAGCTACCGGCGAGTGGGGCGCTTCCGCGTCGCGGCCCGCTTCCGATTCCGCGGTAGCACCGACTCGCGGAAGGCCTTCCCGGGATGGAACGACGGTACGACTCGGGCCGGGACCTTCACCGCGTCGCCGGTGTGCGGGTTGCGGCCGAGGCGGGCCGCGCGGCGCCGCTTCTCGAAGGTCCCGAAGCCGGCCAGCGTGACCCGCTCCCCCTTCGCCACCGAGCCCCGCACCACCTCGAGCACCTCGTCGACCACCAGCGCCACGTCCCGCTTCTCGATCCCCGTCCTCGCGACGACCTCCGCGACCAGCGTTGCCTTGTTCATGGCTGGGAAGACTACCCTCCCGGGCCGCCGGGTTCGGATGGGGATGCCCCTTTACAGCAGAGCGAGTATCCCTTAGCGTGGCCCCATCGCCCTACAGAAAGGAGTGGCCCGTGAAACGCATCCTTCTCGGCTTCATCGTTGGAGCCATCGTCACGGCGGGGGTCGCGACCGCGATCCCGAGCGGAGACGGAACCATCCACGGCTGCTACCACCAGTCGAACGGCAAGCTCCGCCTGGTGGACTCCGCCGCGGAGTGCCACAACCCGGAGGCCCACATCGCCTGGAGCCAGACCGGACCGGCTGGACCGGCTGGACCGGCTGGACCTGCGGGACCGGCTGGGCCCGAGGGACCTGAGGGACCTGAGGGACCTGAGGGACCCACGGGACCCTCGGGGCCGGGAGTTCCGACGGTCGCCGGCTTCGTCTACACCGATGGCGCCCAGTACGGCACCGGCTTCACGGTCACGAAGACCGGGCCCGGGGAATTCGACCTCTACTTCCCGGGCGCGACCTTCAGCGCCTTCCCCGCGGTGGCCGTGAGCGCCTGGGGATTGCCGGGCCAGGCACCGATCGCCAACGTCACGCTCAACGACGTCGTGGGCGGAGACTGGCACGTGAGTGTTCGACTGTTCGGGGCCGACGGGGTCACGCCGATCGATGCCGGCTTCCAGTTCGTGGCGGTCCAAGCCTCGTAACCCGGTCCGGTGAGCGGCACCGCCCGCGCTCCCCGCGCCTCGGGCGGTGCCGCTCGCGGCCGTGCCGGGAGGCGATGAGGGAAGGACGGAACCATGCGGTGGCGTCGCGGTCGCGGCAAGGGGATGATCGAGGACCGCCGGGGGGACGGCTCCGGCAGTCCCCTCGGCGAGCTGTCGCGGCTCGACGGTTCGTTCCGGCTTCCACGCTCGCGAGGCGGCAGCCCGCGGGGGATCGGCCCGAGACCTGGACCCACGGGTCGTCGGCGCAGCGAAAGCAGTGGTTCACCGAGGGCTTCGAGGTCCGGTCCTGCGACACTTTCGGCGCGAGCATCTGAGAGACGGGAGGAGCTGGGCCGCCTGGATTCGAACCAAGACTAGCTGCTCCAGAGGCAGCCGGGCTACCGTTACCCCACGGCCCAAGGAGAGTGATTCTAGCAGTCACCTCGGCCGAGCGACTCGGCAGCCGGGCTACAGCTCGATGGGGATGCGCTGCTCGTCGCAGTTGTTGCCGTAGCAGGCGCGGATGACGACCTCGTAGGGCCCGGTGAGGCCCGCGACGTCGATCGCGCTTTCGAAGCCGCCCCCTTCACCGGGGGCCGCCGCGCTGACATAGGTCGAGGGCTCCCCCGCCTCCACCAGGCCGATCGAGACCTGCGGGGCCGCAGCCGCGTAGATGCTCTCCTGTGCGAGCACGTCGCCGGCGGCCGCCGGCGAGAAGTACGCGGCCGGGGCGGTGGAGATGCCCTCGAAGATCTCGGCGGCCTCGATCACGGTCCCCTCGAGGCCCGCGTCGAGCTGGTCCTCGAGGACCGTGCGGGGGATCGTGATCAGGATCGAGTTGGCCTCGCCGTCGATGACCGTCGGCAGCAGGGCCACGTCCTCGCAGGTGATGACGTTGTTCGCGTCGGTCGCGCAGTTGCCCTGCAGGATGAACACCGGCGACTCGGTGCGCTGGCGGCGAACCACGTCGGTGAGCTTGCCGTCGATCGTGAGCAGCGTCACGCCGTCGCCGTCGCGAGCGCCGAAGTCCCAGAAGTAGCGCGCCACCTCGGGCAGGGTCCCGCTCGGCGGCAGGTCGGCGAGATCGAGGCGGAAGACGAGGTCGCCCGTCGCCGGATCGGGCTGGGAGATGAACGCCTCCGTGAGGTCGTAGCCGAGCTCGGCCGGGAACGGATGAGCCGTGTCGCCGGCCGGGTCGCTCCCCACGCTCACGGGGAAGGTTCCGCCGAAGATCGCGTCGCCATGGACGACGAGCGTGTCGCCGTCCCGTGTGACGTCCGCCGCCACCACCTGCGTCGCGGCCGGCGGCCCCGCGGGGCCCGGCGTGTTCCCCTGCTCGACGACCGCCGCCCGCAGCTTCGCCCGCACGGTGTTCGCGTAGGGCTCCCCCACCGACGACGGCTGGGCCGTCGGCACGGCGAACTGCCACTGCTGGGCGTCGATCTCGGTCGTGGTCTTGGGGCCGAACGCGTTGTCGGTGTCGCCCGTGAAGAAGTAGTGGATGCCGTGGCTCCCCCAGGCGCCCTGCTTCTCGTCGCAGGTGACCTGGTCGTAGGGCTTCCCGGCGTTCTGCGCGTAGCCGTCCTTCACGCGCTGGTCGGTGGACGTCTCTCCCGGCCACGGCCGCCGCACCGGGTCGTCACCCGTTCCGTCGTCGAGGCACTTGTCGTCGCGGTAGTACGGGAACACGAGCGGGTTCTCGGCGCTCGTCGGCCCCATCATCTCGATCGTGTACACGAGCGAGCCGGCGTCGTCCTTCCCCGATACCTGCTCCCAGTTCTCCATCGCGAGCGGGACGTTGAAGGTGGGGTCCGGCGCGTCGAAGAAGGCCGGGGTCCCGCCCACGTCGTCGACGTTGCCGACGTCGTCGTTGACGCCGTCGATCGCCACGCCGTCGGGCTTGATCGCGTTGTAGTACTTCACGGCGACGCCCTTGTTGTAGTCCCACGAGGTGTAGAGGCCATCGGGGGGGATGGGGTGCACGCGCACGTGGTAGCGGTAGGTGATCGCGTCGCGGTAGAAGGTCTCCGTCTTGGTCACGTTGGTCCCGGAATCCGCGCCCCAGGTCTCACGGATCGCGCGCACCGGGCCCGCCAGCTCGCCGAGCAACGTCGAGTTCGCCTCCCAGTTGATCTGCTCGTCCTCGAAGCCGACCACGGAGATGGTCGAGTCCGGGCTCTGCTGGAACGCGCGGCCCTTCCATCGGTCGATCAGGTCGGGGCCGTAGGTTCCCGCCTGGCCCGGCCTCGCGACCTGCATCGAGCGGACCATCCACCGCCCCGAGGCGTACCAGCGATACGCGTCGGTCGAGACCGTCACGCCGTCGCGCGGGAAGCGGTCGCTCGATGGCCGCGGCTCGCCATCGGCGACGTCGGGATAGCCGTCGTCCTTCGCCGTGCGGCACACGGTGCCGGAGAGGTTCGGGCCGTAGCCGGTGTTCGAGACGCCGAGCGTCTCGGGGTCGTCGCGCCTGATGCTGTAGCGGTCGATGTACTCGTCGGCGTTCGCGTCGCGGTCGTAGGAGACGTAGCCGGTCGAGGCATCGAAAGACGACCCGCCGGGCTGCAGGAAGAGATAGACGTGGCGGACGCTGGAGGGGTCGAGCGGATCGGCGATCGTGACCTGCTGACGCGCAGGGCCGGTTCCGGGCGGTCCCGCGGTGCCGGCGGGGGCGATATCGCCCGCGTCGGAGGCCATGAACACGATCTCGTCGTCGTCGTCGAGGGTCGGGACCGGGTCGGGAACCGGGCCGACGCTCGGCGGATACGCGGCCTCGCACTGCCCGGCCGTCTTCAGCCAGCTCTCGTCGCCCCACGCGTAGGTCAGCTCCTCGTCGACGGTGGAGTAGAAGGCGAAGTCGGAGCTCCCGTTCGCGAGGAAGTAGGGGTAGCGCTCGTCGACCTGCACGGGGATCTCGACCCAGCGGCCCCGCTCGAAGCGGTAGGCCGCGATCTGGCCGACGGCGACGCCGGCCCGCGCGTCGGGCGGCACGGTGATGGTCCCGTGGTGCGCGTCGCGGTCGCCGACCGTGGTGCCGGCAGGGTAGGTGTCGGCCACACCGGTCGCCGCCAGGCGCGACCATGTGGGGACCTGCGCGCCGGTCAGGATCACCGGCTCCACGTCCCGGGCCACGACGTCCGGAACCTGGGCCCCGGCGGGGCCCCACGGCAGCCCGGCAAGCGCCAGGGCGGAGACGGTTACGAACACTCGTACACGCATAGGAAGGGGCCCTCGCGGGCCCTCGATGAGTAGATTCGACGCGCGGAGGCTCCGTTCCTGCAAGCGAGCGGAGCAGGTTGCGGGCGCCGGAGGCACGAAAGGGCTTGGGTATACTGGTCGGCGTTTCCCCCGGTCCCTTCGTCTAGAGGCCTAGGACATCACCCTCTCAAGGTGGAGACACGGGTTCAAATCCCGTAGGGACCACTCGCCCGACCTGGAGGGCCTGCAGGCGCGCCTCCTGCGACTCCTCGCCGAGAACGCGTACCAAGCGACTGGTCACACCAAGTGACTGGTGTTACCATCTGACCATGAGGGAGATACCTGCGGCGAAGTTCAAGGAGCAGTGCCTGGCCATCCTCGATTCGGTCGACGAGGAGGGCATCGTCATCACCAAGCGCGGCAAGCCCGTGGCCAAGCTCATCCCGATCCGCGCAACGTCCGCCGAGCTGATCGGCGCCCTGAAGGACAAGCTGCGGATCAAGGGCGATATCCTCACCACGGGCATCCCCTGGCATGCTGAATCTTGATACGCACGTCCTGCTCTACGCGGTGACGGGAGCCCTGCGACCGGCCGAGAGCAACCTCTTGCGGAGGCAACCCTGGTCGATCTCCGCGATCGTTCTGTGGGAGATCGCGAAGCTCGCCCAGCTGGGACGGATCGAGGTCGACCTCGACGATCGACAGGTCGTGAGAGCCTTGAGATCGGTTCACCTTTGGCCGATCACCGCGGAGATCGCCCGGATGAGCACCCGGCTGGACGTTCGCGGCGACCCCGCGGACGAGCTGATCGGGGCGACGAGCATCGTCCACGATGTTCCGCTGGTCACGAGGGACCGCGGCCTTCGGAGGTCACGGAGGATCCCGCTGGCCCATCGGTCGATCCACTGAGAGCACCCGAACGAACCGGCTACCCCGCCGAGCTCTCGACGACCTGCTTGAAGCGCTCGAGGTCTCAGGGCCGCAGCCGCCAGAAGTCGCCGGTGAGGCCGAGGTCCTCGAAGAGCGCCTGGGCCTCGTCGGGGGTGCGGCGGCGCCAGTCGGGGCTCATGCGGTCGGCGTACCAGGCGTCGCCGAGGCGCCAGGCCTGTTCGAGCGAGAGCGTGCCGCCGCGCTCGAGCCCTCGCTCCGCGAGCCACCTGCCCAGGTGCTCCTCCGACCGGAAGAGCAGCATCGTCGATCAGGTGTAGCCGATGTCCTCCCACCACCGGGCCGCGGGCACCGCGAAGTGGGCGACCCCCTCTCCGCCGCGGAGCTCGCCGTCCTGAACACCGACCTCCAGCGGGTCGCCGCAGTCGTGACACCAGGTCCGCACGATCCCGGTGCCGCCGAACATCGCGACGATCCCGAACGAGTCCCAGATGCAGCTGCCCCACCACGCCCGGTCGGCGATCTCGACGCGGAAGTCGGTGGGCACGGCCGAGAAGGGATTGGCCATCCAGATCGACGTGCCGCCGCCGGCGAGCACCAGCACGTGCTGGTCGGCGAGGCGGCGCAGCGACGCGTCGACCTCGGAGGGCGGAGCGCCCAGCTCGTGGGCGATCTCGGCGGGCGAGGGTGGGCGGCTCTCCTCCGCGAAGCGCTCGTAGACGAGGCGGCGGACGTGCGGGTCGAGCTCGTCGGAGGTCGTGGCCGCCATCGGTGCGACTACCCTATCGTGGGCGCATGAGGGGAACGCTCCGCGCGTCCACGGCGCCGGTCGAGGTCGACCGCCCGGCCGGCGACCCCGGCCTCGAGCGGGACGTCCCGTGGGTCGTCATCGTCTGGAACGACCCGATCAACCTGATGTCGTACGTCACCTACGTGCTCCAGAAGCTCTTCGGGTACCCGCGAGAGAAGGCGCACCGGCTGATGCTGCAGGTGCACACCGAGGGACGGGCCGCCGTCTCGCACGGGTCCAAGGAACGGGCCGAGCACGACACCGCCCGCCTGCACGCCCACGGCCTCTGGGCGACGATGCAGCGGGACAGCTGATGCGGCGGCGCGACCGGCGGGTCTCGCGCGCCGCCGACGGAACCTTCCGGCTGCATCTGCCCGACCGGGAGCGCGAGGTGCTCCGGACGCTGCCCGCGCAGCTGCGCGAGCTGCTCGCCGTGGGCGACCCCGCCCTCGAGCGCCTCTTCCCTCCCGCCTACCTCGACGACCCCGAGCAGCAGGCGGAGTACGCGTCGCTCGTGCACGACGACCTCCTCCGACAACGGGCCACCTCGCTCGAGGTGATGGAGGAGACGATCGACGCCGACCGTCTCGACGAGGAGCAGCTCTCCGCCTGGCTGAGCGCGCTGAACGACCTGCGGTTGGTCCTCGGGACGAGGCTGGGCATCACCGAGGACATGTACGAGGAGGGGCTTCCGGAGGAGGGACCCGACGCGCCCAAGTACGCGGTGTACGCCTATCTCGGGTGGCTCGAGGAGCAGGTGGTGGCGGCGCTCGCCGAGGGGCTCTGACCCGGCGGGTCAGGCAACGCGAACGGTCGCCTTCACCGTGTCGAGCTTGCTGCTGCGACCGATGGACCGGATCGGCAGCCAGCACGTCAGCGAGGCGCCCGGGGGAGCCTGTGGGCTGCTCTCGATCCAGAAGGAGAAGACCCGCGCCCGGCCGGCCGGAACGTCGGGAACGATCCGGGACGTTCGCAGCTCGCGAGCGTGGATCTCGAAGGAAAGGCTCGCCGTGGCGCGGCACTCGTCCTCGACCGTGAACGAGTCGAGCGCGTTGCCGTCGTTCTCGGCGCGGATCACGAACGTCACCCTGGTGCCCGCGGACGCGTTGACGCGCCGCGACTGCCCCGTGCCCGTGCGGTTGTAGACGTCGTCGCCGACGTACGACCCGTCGCTCCGAAGCTTGATCGCGCCGTCCGGACGGAAGACCGTGCGCTCGGGGGGTGGGGGAGGTGGCGGCGTCGCCACGCCCTGCGCGACGTCGTAGAGGAGCTTGGCCGAGTCGTCGAAGTACGGACCGAACACGACCTCGGGGACGCCGACGATCCCGTAGCTCGTGTTCGACACCACGAGGCCCCCCTCGGTCACCCATCCCCCGCCGCTCGAGCCGCCCGTCATGTCACAGCCGATGCCGATGGGCTCCGGCCCGGGGCCGGGGAACGAGCCGTCGGTGGCGCCGAACCCCGAGTGGCACATCCAGAGCTTCTCCCCGTCGAACGGGGGCGCGGCCGGATAGCCGTACGCCGAGTAGTCCTGTTCCTGCGGCTGGTTCCAGCCGAAGCCGCGCCCGCCGACGATGTCGGCGATGCGCAGACCCGCGTCGTCCGTCTCGATGACCGCGGCGCCCATGTCGTAGCGCAGGTTCGCGTCGCGCGTCCACCCGATCGTGGACCAGAGCCTCGTCGCCGACCACGCGCCGAGCGACGACGCGCCGTCGCGGCGCCCGGGCACGAACACCCAGTTCGATGCCCAGCTGCTCGACTCGGGATCGAACACGCAGTGACCGGCCGTCCAGACGACGCTCGCGTTCGCGGAGGCAAGCACGGTGCCGGAACAGACGAAGTCCTCGCCGCCGATCGTCAGGAAGACCTTGCCGTGCGTGCGGAAGGGGGCGGCCTCGGGGTCGGCGATCTCGCCGCTCGTGTACGCGTAGGGACCGCCTGCGGTCGCTCGGGGCGCAGGTGCAGGCGGCGCGCCCGCGTCGCTCGGGGGCATGGGTGGGACCACTCCCGGCTCGCCGGTGGGCTCCCGGGAGCCGCCGAGCCCCTCGGCGTCGCCCGGCACCATCGGCATCAGCGACTCGGCGCTCCGCATCCGCTCCTCGCTCCAGTACGCCGCCGCGCGGGGGTGCCCTCGGACGAGAGAGCCGGACCCGACGGGGACCCCTGGGCCGAGCGGGGCCTCGTTCGCCGCCTGAGCCACGGCCGGCAGGAGGGAGAGCGCGATCAGGAGGGCGGCTCGTCGCATCAGCGTTTGACGGCGACGACCGCCGCGAGCACGTCCAGAAGACCGCCGTCGGCGAGCGAGCGGATCGTCACGAGGCAGGCGGAGACCGCGCCGGGACGAGCCCATCCCGCGACCCTGATGGTGAGCTGCAGGGTGGCCGAGGCGCCCGGAGCCAGGTCGTCGACGGCGACGGGAGCTCGAAGGGCCGCGCGCACCACCCGGAAGGACGCCGGGCCGCGACACGCATCCACGGAGAACGAGTCAACCGTGTCGCCGTCGTTCTGCACGAGCAGCAGGAAGGTCGCCTTGGCGCCCGCCCTCACGCGGACCCTTCGCGTCTGACCCTGGCCCGTCGCGTTGTACACCCCGTCACCCCGGAACGAGGCGTCCCGGCGCAGCTTTATCGCTCCGTCGGGTTGGAACGTGCCGGCCGGCGGAGATGGGCTCGGGCTGGGGGTCGGGCTAGGCGTGGGGCTCGGCGTCGGACCGGGCGATGGAGACGGCGAGGGAGACGGTGACGGGCTCGGGGTGGGCGGCGGCGACGCGCTCCCCTGCGCTGCGTCGTAGAGCTGCTGGGCGCCGTCTCCGAAGTAGGGCCCGAAGAGGACCTCGTCCAGTCCGACGAGGCCGTAGCTGACGTTGGAGTTCACGAAGCCGCCCTGGATGACCCAGCCGCCCCCGCTCGATCCCCCGGTCATGTCGCAACCGATGCCCACGGGATCCGGCCCCGACCCGGGCATCGCGGTGTCGCTCACCGCGTAGTCGGCGTCGCACACCCAGAGCCGCTCCCCGGTGAACGGCGGGGCCGCCGGGTAGCCGTGCGCCGCGAAGGTCTGCTCCCGCGGCAGGTTCCAGGCGATGCCGCGACCGCCCACCACGTCGACCAGGGTCTGACCGCTTCCGTTGGGAAGCATCACCGCCGCGCCCATGTCGTAGCGGAGGTTGTCCCCCTGCACCCAGCCGGTCGTCGACAGGAGCTCATCCGCTACCCAGACGCCGAACGGGGCGTTCCCGTTCTTCCGTCCCGGCACGAACATCCAGTTGGTGGCCCAGTCTCCCCCGGCGCCCTCGTGCACGCAGTGCCCGGCCGTCCAGACGACGCTCTCGTTCGCGGAGGTGATCGCCGTCCCCGAGCACACGTATTGACTCCCACCCTGGGAGAAGAAGACCTTCCCGTGGGCCCGGTAGGGCACGACGGACGGATCGGTGATCTCGGATCGGGTGTACGGATACGGGCCCGCGCCCGACGCGGCGATCCTGCCGAGGGGCCCAACCACCGGGGTCGTCGCGGGGACCAGCCCCGGCTCACCCTCCGGGCCGGCGGCGGAGGCGAGACTGAGCCCAGCCCTGAGCGAGACCATAGGACTCAGGGGGGTCGCCCGGCGCATCCGCTCCGGCGTCCAATACGTTCGCACGCGCGCGGCCGTGCGCGGGAGCCGGCCGGAGCTCATGACGACGTCCGGGCGAACGGGACTCGCGCCGGACCCTGCGGCCGAGACGGCCGGCACCAGGCCGAGCAGGAGAGCAACGACGAGAAGAGTGCGTCGACGCATGAGCTGTCACGGAGAGCATCGGCACGCTCGCGCGCCGACTGAACCTATCGGTAGACCTTGCGCGGGAACAGGTCCGAGGCGGCCGCGACCCGATCGAGGATGAGCAGGCCGTCGAGGTGGTCCAGCTCGTGTTGGGCGGCCCGGGCCTCGAAGCCCTCCATCAGGAAGACGCGCTCCTCGCCCTCCGGGTCGCGCCCGCGGAGCACGATCTCCCGGGCCCGGCGGACGTTCGCGGTGAGGTGCGGGACCGACAGGCACCCCTCGCGCATCACCTCGGGCTCACGCGCCTCCAGCAGCTCGGGGTCGAACAGCACGATCAGGCCGTGCGGCTCCACCGCCTTGGGGTGCCCGCTGACGTCAAGGGCGAAGGCGCGCACCGACTCCCCCACCTGCGGAGCGGCGAGCCCGACGGTGGCGGGGCCGGAGCGCATCGTCTCGACCAGATCGTCTGCGAAGGCCTTGAGATCGGGCGTGATCTCGCCCGCCTCCGCGGCCCGGCGCTTCAGCACGGGGTCGGGGTACAGGACGACGGGTCGGACGGCCACTGGGGCGGCCGGCCTCAGAGGGTCTCGACGTCGACCGGCCTGAACGTCACGTCGACGGACAGCTCGCGCCCTGCGGCGGCGATCTCCCGCTCGACGCGGACCTCGTCCATCCCGTCGGGTAGCGACACCTCCGCGATCATCGCGTAGACCGGTGTCTCCTCCCCGACAAGCCGGCACGAGAGGTCGGTGATGTTGATCCCCCGCTCGGAGAGCAGCCCGGCGAACGCGGCCACGATCCCCGGGTGGTCTGATCCATAGGCGGTGAGCACGTGCGTCGCGACCGGGCGCTCCGGCGCGCCCTCCTCGACGTCCTCCACCGAGGCGATCACTCCGAGCGGGCCGGCCGCCTTCTCGAGGGCCTCGCGGATCGCGCCGGGCTCCACGCCCTCCTGCGCGTCGACGACCAGCATCATCGTGAAGTAGCCGCGCAGGATGGTCGAGGAGACGTCCTCGAGGTTGCAGCCGACGTCTCGCAGCGCCAGCGTGAGACCGGCCACGATGCCGGGCCGATCGGTGCCGATGACCATGATCGCGTAGTGCATGCCTATCCTCCGCTCTTCGCGGCGCGAAGCCGCGCCAGCGTCCGCTCACGTCCCAACAGCTCGATCGACTCGAACAGCGGCGGCGAGATGAGCGTCCCGGTCGCCGCCGCCCGGACCGGCTGGAACGCCTTCTTCGAGCCGAGGCCGCGCTCCTCCTTCAGCTCCCGCAGTGCCTCCTCGATCGCGCCGGTCGTCCACTCCGCGAGGCCCTCCAGCCGCTGCGCCACGGCCTCGAGGTACTCCTGCTGGCCGTCGAGCATCGCGCGGGCGCCCTCGTCGGGCTCCACGTCCTCGAAGAGGAACCGCAGGAGGGCGGGCGCCTCCGAGAGCAGCTTCATGCGCTCCTTGACGAGGGGGACCGCGCCGGCGAGCGTCTCGCGCTCGGGGGCGATCCCGGCGTCGCGCAGGCGCTCCTCGATGAGCTCGACCAGGCGCTCGTCGCTCGACTCGCGGATGTAGTGCCCGTTCATCCACTCGAGCTTCTCGCGGTCGAACGCGGCGGGGTTGTGCGAGACCCGCGAGAGGTCGAAGCGCTCGATCAGCTCGCCGGTGGTGAAGAAGGTCGTGTGGTCGTCGAAGGACCAGCCGAGCAGCGAGAGGTAGTTCACGAGCGCCTCGGGGAGGAATCCCTCCTCGCGGAAGCGCTCGACCGCGACCGAGCCGTGGCGCTTGGAGAGCGGCTGGCGGTCGGGGCCGACGATCAGCGGCAGGTGCCCGTACGCGGGGATGCGCTCGGCGCCGAGCGCCTCGAGCAGGAGGATCTGCCGGGGCGTCGAGGAGAAGAGGTCCTCGCCCCGGATCACGTGGGTCAGCTCCATCTTCCAGTCGTCGACCGCGGCGGCGAGCAGGTAGGTGGGGGTGCCGTCGCCCCGCATGATCACGAAGTCCTTGATGTCGGACGCGGGGAACGTGACCTCGCCCCGAACGAGGTCGGTGAAGGTGACGTCGCGGTCGGGGCAGGCGAAGCGGAGCGCCGGCGTGCGCCCCTCGGCCTCGAAGGCCTGTCGCTGCTCCTCGGTGAGGTCGCGGCAGCGCCGGTCGTAGCCGGGCGGCTCGCCGCGCGCCATCGCCTGCTTCCGCCGCTCCTCCAGCTCCTCGGGGGTGCAGTAGCAGGGGTACGCGTTCCCCGCACGGAGCAGCCGCTCGGCCTCCTCGCGGTAGATCGCGAGGCGCTCGGTCTGCCGGTACGGCCCGAAGGGGCCCTCGACGCCCGGGCCCTCGTCCCACTCGATGCCCAGCCACCGGAGCGCCTCCTGCAGGCCGGCCACCGACTCCTCGGTCGTGCGCGTCGCGTCGGTGTCCTCGATGCGCAGGACGAACGAGCCGCCGTGGTGGCGGGCGAACAGCCAGTCGTAGAGGGCGGTGCGGGCCCCGCCGACGTGCAGCTCGCCGCTGGGCGCGGGCGCGTACCGAACGCGCACGCCGCGGGCCAGCGCCGGGTCCCGCTCGACCGCGTCGGTCCGTCGCTCAGCCACGGTGGCCGACCTCGTTGCCGAGCACCCCGACGCCCTCGATCTCGACCTCGACCTTGTCGCCGGGGGCGAGCGGGCCCACGCCCGAGGGGGTGCCGGTGAGGATCACGTCGCCGGGGAGCAGGGTCATGACGTGCGAAACGTACGACACCAGGAAGTCGGGGGTGAAGGTGAGCATCGAGGTGCGCCCCGACTGGCGCACCTCGCCGTTCACCCGGCAGAGCACCTCGACGTCGGCCGTGTCGAGCTCGGTCTCGATCCAGGGGCCCAGCGGGCAGAAGCCGTCGAACCCCTTCGCCCGAGTCCACTGGCCGTCCTTCGCCTGGAGGTCGCGCGCGGTGACGTCGTTGCCGCAGGTGTAGCCGAGGATCGAGCGACCCGCGTCCTCGGGCTCCGCCCGCCGGCAGAGCCGTCCGATCACGACTCCCAGCTCGGCCTCGTGGTCGACGCGCGCGGAGACCTCGGGGAGCGGGATCGGGTCGCCGGGGCCGATCACGGCGGTCGAGGGCTTCAGGAAGAGCAGCGGCTCGGCCGGAACCTCGTTGCCGAGCTCCGCCGCGTGGTCGGCGTAGTTCCGCCCCACGCAGACGACCTTCGAGGGGAGCACCGGCGCGAGCAGGCGGACCTCCGACAGCGGGATGTCCTCGCCGGTCGGGACGGGGTCCTCGAAAAAGGTCCCCCGGAGCGGGCGGAAGAGCTCGTCCTCGACCGCGCCGGTGGCGATGCGGTCGCCCAGACGGGCGCGGGCGAGCCTCACGGGTGGTCTCCGGGCGCGTTCACCCGAGCAGGGTATCGCACGCGGCGGGCCGGGCTCGTCAGACGAGCTCGACCCAGGAGGCGTAGCGGTCGATCTCGCCCTTCACCGCCCCGAAGAAGGTCTCCTGGATCTCCTTGGTGACCGGGCCACGGGTCCCCGATCCGATCGTGCGGTCGTCGACCTCGCGGATGGGCGTGACCTCCGCGGCGGTGCCGGTGAAGAAGCACTCGTCGGCGGTGTAGATGTCGGAGCGAAGGAGCTTCTGCTCGACCACGTCGTAGCCCAGGTCGCGGGCGATGCGGATGACGGAGTCGCGGGTGATGCCCATGAGCACCCCGGCCGAGCGCGGCGGGGTGAAGATGAGGCCGTCGCGGAGGAGGAACAGGTTCTCGCCCGTGCCCTCGGCGATGCTGCCGTCGGGCCCGAGCATGATGGCGTCGTCGTAGCCGCCCTTCAGCGCCTCGATCTTGGCGAGCGAGGAGTTGACGTACTGGCCGGTGCCCTTCGCGCCCGAGGGAAGGGCGTTCGAGTCGATGCGCCGCCAGGACGAGATCATGAGCCGCGCCCCGTTGTTGAGCGCGTCCTCGCCCAGGTAGGTGCCCCAGCGCCACGACACGATGAAGACGTTGACGGGGGCGCGGAGCGGAAGCAGGCCCATCTCGCCGTAGCCGCGGTAGACGACGGGCCGGACGTAACAGGACTCGAGCCCGTTCGCCCGCACGAGGTCCTTGCATGCCTCGATGAGCTCCTCGACGGAGTAGGGCATCTCCATCATGTAGACGCCCGCCGACTGCTGGAGGCGTTGGATGTGGTCCGTCAGGCGGAAGATGCCCGGGCCGCGCTTGGTCTCGTAGGCACGGATGCCCTCGAAGACGCCCGTTCCGTAGTGCAGCGCGTGTGTGAGGACGTGGATCTTGGCGTCGTTCCAATCGACCAGCTCGCCGTCCATCCAGATCTTCGCGACGGGCTCGACAGGCATGGGCACCCTCCTTCCGGCTCCGGTAAAGCGTACACGGCGGAGGGGGCCCCGACCACGGACGAGATCGATCTCAGCCGGGCAGCGTGATCGTGCGGGCGCGCTTCATGCCGACGGCCTGGACGATGCCCTCGAGCACGTCCTCGGGGATCGGGCTGTCGACCGTCAGGCCCATGAGCGCGAGGCCGCCGGCCTCCCTGCGGCCGACCTCCATGGCCCCGATGTTGATCTCCGCCTCGCCGAGCAGGGTCCCGACCTTGCCGATCACGCCGGGGCGGTCCTCGTACAGGAAGAACGCCATGTGCTCGGCGGGGGCCATCTCGACGTCGAAGTCGTAGAGCCGGACGAGCCGCTCGGCGTTCCGAGGTCCGACGAGCGTGCCGCCGACGGCGACCTCGCCCTCCTCGGTCTCGGCGCGGACCAGGATGAGGTTCACGTAGTCCTCGGAGGACGCGGTCCGCGTCTCCGACACCCGCACACCACGCTCCTTCGCGATGATCGGCGCGTTCACGAACGAGACCGGCTCGTGGACCACCCGGCTCAGCGCGCCCTTCAACACCGCCAGGCTCAGCACCCCGGGGTCCGACTCCGCGAGCTTGCCGAGGTAGTCGATGTGCACGGCGGAGATCGCGTCCTCGGCGAGGCCCGCGAGGATGCGGCCGAGGCGCTCCGCGAGCGGCAGGAACGGGCGCACAGCCTCGGAGACCTCGCCCGCGGCCAGGTTCACCGCGTAGGGAACGAACTCACCGCGCAGCGCCAGCTTCACCATCTCGGCCACGGCGACACCGGCCTTGTCCTGGGCCTCCCGCGTCGAGGCGCCGAGGTGCGGGGTGACGACGACGTTCGGCAGGCCGAACAGCGGGTGCTCGGTGACCGGCTCGCCGTCGAACACGTCGAGCGCCGCGCCGCCGAGGTGGCCGCTCTCGATGGCCTTCGCGAGCGCGGCCTCGTCGACGATGCCGCCGCGCGCGGTGTTGACGATGCGGGCGCCCTTCTTCATCAGCGCCATCTCGGGCTCGCCGATCAGCCCCTCGGTCTCGGGGCTGCGCGGCAGGTGCACGGTGACGAAGTCCGCCTGCACGAGGAGCGCCCCGAGGTCGGGCATCAGCTCGATGCCGAGCTGGCGGGCCCGGTCGCGCGAGACGAACGGGTCGTAGGCGATGAGCCGCATCCCGAAGCTCAGCGTCCGCTGGGCGACCATCGTGCCGACACGGCCGAGGCCCACGACACCGAGGGTCTTGCCGTGGAGCTCGACGCCCTCGAAGCTCCCCCGCTCCCACCTCCCGGCGATGAGCGAGGCGTGGGCCTGCGGGATGTTCCGGGCCTGCGCGAGCAGGAGCGCAACGGTGTGCTCCGCGGCCGACAGGATGTTCGACTGCGGCGCGTTCACGACCATGACCCCACGACGGGTGGCCGCGTCGACGTCGACGTTGTCGAGGCCGATGCCGGCCCGGGCCACCACCTTGAGGTTGGCTCCCGCGTCGATGACGGCCGCGTCGACCTGGGTCTGCGACCGCACGATCAGCGCGTCGTAGGGCCCGATCGCCTCGATGAGCCCCGCGGCGGCCAGCTCGAGCCGCTCGTCGGTCTCGAACTCGTCGCGGAGCAGCTCAAGGCCTGCATCGGCTAGCTTCTCGGTGACAAGGACCTTCATCCGCGCAGTATACGACCCTGCCATCGTGGGAGGTGTTGACTTAGTCCAGGACTTAGTCCATCATTGAGGACCATGGCTCAGGTCAACGTCCACGAGGCAAAGACTCACCTCTCGAAGCTGCTCCGGCGCGTCCTGGAAGGCGAGGAGATCGTCATCGCCAAGGCCGGCCGCCCCGTGGCGCGGCTGGTACCGGTGAGCACCGAACGTCGCCCCCGGAAGCCGGGGACGGCGCGCGGCCGCATCATCATGAGGGACGATTTCGACGATCCGCTTCCCCCCGAGATCCAGCGCTACTTCGAGTGATGGTTCTCCTCGACACCCACGCGTTCCTCTGGTGGATCGGGGGAGACGATCGGCTGTCCGAACGCGCCGCGGACCTCATCCGCGATCCCGACACGCAGGTATTCGTCAGCGCCGCGAGCGTTTGGGAGATCGCCATCAAAGCGGCCGACGGAAGGATCAACCTGCTGGATCCTCCCGACACCTACATCCCCAGACAGATGGAGGCCAACAGCTTCCGGGGGTTGGCCAT
This sequence comes from Actinomycetota bacterium, assembly GCA_036396755.1. Lineage (GTDB taxonomy): Bacteria > Actinomycetota > UBA4738 > UBA4738 > CALAEC01 > DASWKG01. The sequence continues at coordinate 1,671 of DASWKG010000105.1, read as the reverse complement.
CCAGTTTCATCACGCCCTCGGCGTGCAAACGCTGCCGGTCATCCATCGCGACCCGTTCGATCGGCTCCTCGTCGCGCAGGCGATCGCCGAGGACCTCACCCTGATCACCCGCGACCCGCAGATCGCGCGCTACGACGTTCGGGTCGCCTGGTAACGCTCAGCCGGTGGCGCCGGCGAAGACCTCCTCGGCGGCCGCGACCGACGAGCCGAGCTTCACCGGGTAGCCCAGCGAGAGGAGCGTCAGCTCCAGCGCGCTCAGGCACCGGACGATGTCGAAGCGGTCGTAGTAGCCGAGGTGTCCGATGCGGAAGACCTTGCCCTCGAGCGGCCCCTGTCCCCCGGCGATGATGATGCCGTGGTCGCTGCGCATCTTGCCGACGATCTGCTTGCCGTCGACGCCGTCGGGGACGGCCACCGTGGTGACGGCCCAGGCGCGCTCGGGGTTGTCGCCGAACAGGTCGAGGCCGAGGGCGCGGACACCCTCCTTCGTGCCGCGCGAGAGGAGCTCGTGGCGCTTCAGCACCTGCTCGGGACCCTCCTCGTGGTACATGCGGAGTGCCTCCCGGAGGCCGAGCATCAGGCTGATCGCGGGCGTCCAGGGCGCCTCGGGGTTCGGCTTCTCGTACGACTTCCTGTACGCCGCCCAATCGAAGTAGAAGCGCGGGTTGGTCGCCTCGCGGCTGGCGGCCCAGGCCGCCTCGGAGATCGAGGAGAAGGCGATGCCGGGGGTGGCCGAGAGCGCCTTCTGGGAACCGCCGATCGCGGCGTCGATGCCCCACGCGTCGGTCTCGAGCGGCACCGCCCCGGCGCTGGAGATCACGTCGACGACCGACAGCGCGCCCGCCTCCTTGGTTACCCGGCTGATCGCCTCGATGTCGTGGATCACGCCCGTGGAGGTCTCGGAGTGCTGCATGAGGACGCCCTTGGTCGGCGCCTCGGCCAGCGCCTTCTCGACGTCGCCGGGGTCGGCGGCGCGGCCCCAGTCGTAGTCGATGCGGCGGACGTCGAGGTGGAAGGCGTCGGCGATCTTCGCGAACCGGTCGCCGAAGTAGCCGGCCACCGGCACGACGACCCGGTCGCCCGGCGAGAAAAGGTTCGCCACCGCTGCCTCGAGCCCGCCGGTGCCGGAGGACGTGAACACGACGAGGTCGTTCTCGGTCTGGAGCAGGGCCTTCAGCCCGTCGGTGACCTCGCGGAGGAGGTCACCGTAGCCGGGCCCGCGGTGGTAGACGAGCGGGCTCCCCTGCGCGAGGAACACCGCGGGTGGGACCGCGGTGGGCCCCGGGGTCATCGGGATCTCTGGACGCGTCATGTGGCTCTCCCCTCTCCGGAAACCCGAGGGTATCACGGGGGTTCACGGGCTCCGGAGGCCCGCGTGGCCGCGCCCGCCCGTCTACACTCCCCTCATGCCCGAGGAGCCCACCCTCGAGGAGCTCAAGGCCGCCAACGAGACGCTGCGCGAGTTCGTGGCGGTGGCCGCGCACGAGCTTCGGGGCCCGATGGCGGCGATCCTCGGCTACGCGAGCACCATGCGGAAGCACTGGGACCGCTTCCCCGACGAGGAGAAGGTCGAGTTCCTCGGCATCATCGAGCGGCGCTCCCGCTACCTCAGCCGGCTGCTCGACAGCCTGCTGACCCTCTCGAAGATCGAGGCCGGCGCGCTCGAGGTGC
>DASWKG010000104.1:0-10569 GCA_036396755.1 Actinomycetota bacterium | reverse complement strand
AGTTCTCCGTGACGGAGTTGACCCCGTTCGTCGATTCGAGACGCGCGATCCCGCCCTGCGGAACGTCCGCCACGAACCCGTTGATGATCCCGATGTGTCGCCCGACGTCGCCGCCGAGGCTCTCCACCGCCTGCTCAGGTGTGCTGCCCGCCCCCGGGTCTTCCCGGACGATGACGGACACGAGCCGTCCCATGGCCTCCGGCATCTGCCGGGCCACCGGAACGAACGCGAGTGCCACGAACGTGGCGGTCGCGAAGGCCAGCAAGCGCCCCCGCTTCTTCGCATCGTTCCAACTTACGCCGAACGCGATGTCCATCCGGCTCTCCCCCTTCCGTCTATGGTCCCCACCAGTTTCGGTCCGGAGGCACGGCTGTAGGTCCTGACCGAAGTCCTCCTTGTGTGTTACATCGGCCGCCACCGGGGGGAAACTGCATAGTCCTTTCGGACTATTTCTCGTGGCTGGACCGGGCTAGTCACGGGAGGAGGCCGGCCGGCTCCTCCTAAGCGGGAGACTCCGCTCACGCGTCGAATGGGTAGACATGAAGGACAAGCTCGCCGCCTTCGAGAGCCTCTGCCGCCGCGAATACCCGGCGGTGGTTCGGACCGCCTACCTGATCACCGGGGACCGGGAGGAGGCGGTCGACGTCGCACAGGAGGCGTTCGCTCGCGCCTACCTGCGGTGGCGGCAGGTCTCGCGGCTCGACCGGCCGGCGGCGTGGCTCCAGCGGGTGGCCGCCAACCTGTCGATCTCGTGGCAGCGGCGCCGCCGGTACGAGGACCGGGTCTCCGGCCTGTTCGAGCGGCCCGATGAGGACCCCTCCCCCGACGAGGCGCTCATGGTCATGGAGGCGCTCCTGCTCCTGACCCCGGCCCAGCGGGCCGCGGTCGTCCTCCGCCACTACGCCGACCAGTCCGTCGAACAGACGGCCCGGGCCCTTGGGAAGCGCCCGGGTACCATCCGGGCGCTCACCTCGCAGGGCGTGGCCCGGCTGCGGGAGTTCCTGGGCGACACCGAGACCGAGGAGGAGACCGCGAGTGATCGACACTGACGCCGATATCCGCCGGGGACTGCGCGTCGCGGGCGCCCGGCTGAAGGTGGAGGCTCCGCCCGTGCCTCGGGTGATCGAGCGCGGCCGCCGCGGAGGGCGGTCGCGGGCGCTCGCGGTGGCCGCCGGGATGCTGACCTTCCTCGTCGCCGCCGGGCTCGTGGGCCGCCTGGCCACCTCGGGGACGACGCCGGACCGACGGGCAGCCCTCCCGGCGCCCGAGCCGGCCGAGGTGGACGAAGAGCTGCGCGAGGCGCTCTCCCCACCCCCGGAGCCCGACCTGGGAGTCGACGAGCCCGTCCCATGGCGGGTGGGTCGGGGGGGAGCGTGGCTCGAGGGATTCACCGCCACGGGCGGGTTCGCCGTCGACCCTCACTACGCCGCGAGCACCTCCGCGGTTCCCCCCGACGTCGACACCCCGCTCCAGACGCAAGGCCGGGTCGTCAAGCATGCCGAGCTGGAGGTCCAGGTCCCGGCCGGGGACTTCGGTGACGTCTACGCGCAGGCCCAGCGCCTGGCCGCCGCCAACGGCGGGTTCGTCCACGAAGCGGAAACTGAGGGCGAGCGGGCGCGGTCGGGCCTCCTCGTCATCAGGATCCCGGCGGAGCACTTCGAGGAGGCGCTGGCGGACCTGAAGGACCTCGGCGTCGTCGTGCACGAGAAGGTCTCGGGCCAGGACGTCACCTCCGACTTCATCGACCTCCGCGCCCGCCTCCGGAACTGGCTCGCTCAGGAGCAGGCAGTCCGGCGGTTCCTGGCCGAGGCCCGCACGCTCGAGGAGACGCTGAGGATCCACGGCCAGCTCCAGGAGATCGAGGTGCAGATCGAGCACCTCAAGGGCAACCTGCGCGTGCTCCGCGACCGCTCGGGCCTGGGAACGGTGTCCCTGGAGCTCCGCGAGGAGGGCGTCGTCGTGGCGGCGGGCGCCCGCGAGCCCGGCGTGCTGTCCCTCGCGTGGCACCAGGCGCTCGCGGGAGCGACCGACGTGCTGGCCGCCGTGATGGTGGGCCTCGGCTACCTCGTCCCGATCCTGCTGCTGCTGGCGCTCGCCTGGCTGGCCTTCCGGGCGATGCGCCCTCGGGCCGCAGCCTAGGAGGCGGGGGCCCGGCTCTCCACCCACTCGTCCCAGGTCATGAGGACGTCGCGGGGCTTGGAGCCCAGGGAAGGACCGACCACGCCGCGCTCCTCGAGGAGGTCCATGATGCGGCCCGCCCTCGCGAACCCCACCTTGAGCTTGCGCTGGAGCATCGAGGTGGAGCCGAGCTGGGAGCGGACGACCAGCTCCATCGCCTGCCCGAGCAGCTCGTCGTCCCCGTCGAGCGCCGCCTCTTCCTCGGTCACGGGACGGCCGAGGCCCTCGACGCCCTGGATGTACTCGGGCTCGCGCTGGCCGCGCACCCAGCCGGTGACGGCCTCGATCTCGCCCTCGGTGACCCAGGAGCCCTGGAGGCGCGCGGGCTTCGACGCGCTGGAGGGCAGGAACAGCATGTCGCCGTGGCCCACGAGCTTGTCCGCACCGCCCACGTCGAGGATGACGCGCGAGTCGGCCTGACTCGCCGTCATGAACGCGATGCGCGACGGGATGTTCGCCTTGATCAGGCCCGTCACGACGTCGACGCTCGGACGCTGGGTCGCGACCACGAGGTGGATGCCGACCGCTCGCGCCATCTGCGCGATCCGGCAGATCGCGTCCTCCACGTCGCGGGGCGCCACCATCATGAGGTCGGCCAGCTCGTCGATCACGACCAGGATGTACGGCAGGCGGTCGAAGTTCTTCTCCTGGCCGGGCGGGATGCGCAGGGTGCCGCCGTCGAACCCGGCGTTGTAGGTGTCGATGTCGCGCATCCCGACGGTGGCCAGCGACTCGTAGCGGAGCTCCATCTCGCGAACCACCCAGCCGAGCGCCTCCGCCGCGCGCTTCGGCGCCACGATCACCGGCGCGATGAGGTGCGGCAGGTCGGCGAAGTGCGAGAGCTCGACGCGCTTGGGATCGACGAGCATCAGCTTCACCTGGTCGGGGTTCGCGCGCATCAGCACCGAGGTGACGAACGCGTTGATCAGGGACGACTTGCCGGCGCCGGTCGCGCCGGCGATGAGCACGTGCGGCATCTCGTTGAGCTTCACGAGCACCGCCCGGCCCTGGACGTCCTTGCCGAGCGCCACCGCCAGCGGGTGCGGCTCCGAGCGGGCGGGCTTGGAGTCGAGGACGTCGCCGAGCATCACGAAGTCGCGCACCTTGTTCGGCACCTCGACCCCGATCGCCGACTTCCCCGGGATGGGCGCGATGATCCGCACGTCGGGGGTCGCCAGCGCGTAGGCGATGTCGTCGCCCAGCGAGAGCACGCGGTTGACCTTGGTTCCGGCGCTCACCTCGACCTCGAACAGCGTCACGGTGGGCCCGCGGCTCGCGCCCACCACGCGCGCGTCGACGCCGAAGTTCCGGAGCGTGCGCTCGAGCACCTCCATCGTCTGCTTCTCGTCGCGGCCGGTGGCGGCCGACTCGGGGGCCTTTCGGAGGAGGTCGAGCGGCGGGAGCTTGTAGCCGCCCTTGCCGGACGGCTTGGGCACGACGACCGAGGCGGCCGGGGGCGCCTCGGGGAGGGTCACCACGGCCGCGGGCTCGGGCTCCGCCGGGGTCCGGCGCCGCTTCCGCTTCGGCGGAGCCTCATCCTCCTCGTCCCGGACGCGGACCTCGGGGCGACGAGCCCGGCGCTCGCTCAGCAGCTCCCCGAGCGTGGAGAGCGGGGTGGCGGTGAAGACGAGGCCCCCCAGCACGAGGAGCCCGAGGCAGACGATGCCGGCCCCGTAGACGGAGAGCAGGCGAGAGAGCGGCCAGGCGGTGAGCGCTCCGATGAGCCCCCCCGCGTCGCCGAAGCCGGCGAGGCCCGCGGCCGGGCTGGGATTGGCCCGGAACAGCGAGACGAGGCCGAGCCCGCCCATCAGGGCGAACGTGAGGCCGATCAGCATCCGGCCGCGGTCCTCGCGCGCGGTCCCCCGCACCAGCAGGATCCCCCAGTAGAGCGCGAGCACCGGGAAGGCGTAGCCCGCCAGCCCGAACAGGCCGGTGACCAGCACGGTCAGGAACCGCCCAACGGGCCCCGCCGCGTCGAGCCACATGCCCAGCACCGAGATGGCCGCCAGCACCAAGAGCCCGATCCCGATCACATCGGAGACCTGCTCGCTGAGGTGCGCGGCCACCCTCTGCCCGGCAGCCGACATGGCCCCCCCACCCCGCCGCTTCCGCCTTCGCTTCGCCATCAGACCTCCATGATGACGGGAACGATGACCGGTTTCCGGCGAAGAGCTTCGAAGAAATACCGCCCCAGCGTCTTGCGGATGTGCTGTCGGAGGATGGCCGGATCGCCGACCTCCTCCCGCTCCACCTCCTTGAGCGACGCGAGGACCCGGTTCACCGCCTCGTCGAGCACGTCGGCCGAGGCCTCCTCGTGCACGAACCCGCGCGTGATGATGTCGGGCCCGGCCAGCACCTTCCCCGTGTGGCCCTCGGCCGTGACCACCACGATCACGAAGCCGTCGCCGGCGAGCTGGCGCCGGTCCCGGAGGACGACGTCGCCGACGTCGCCGATCCCGAGGCCGTCGACGAACACCATCCCGGCGTCGACCTGATCGACCTTGCGGACCTCCTCCCCGATCTCCACGACGTCGCCGTCCTCGCAGATCAGGATGCGGTCGCCGGGGATGCCGACCTCGCGGGCGAGCCGCGCGTGGTGGGACAGGTGGCGCCGCTCGCCGTGGACCGGGATGAACCAGCTCGGGCGGACCATCCCGAGGATGAACTTCAGCTCGTCGGCCGCCGCGTGCCCCGAGACGTGGACGTGGGCGATCCCCGAGTGGTGGACCTCCGCCCCCGTGCGGTAGAGCCCGTCGATCGTGCGGTGGATCGCCGTCTCGTTCCCCGGGATCAGCGAGGCCGCGATCACGACGGTATCGCCCGGCTGCAGCTTCACCCACTTGTGCTCGTGCGCAGCCATCAGCGAGAGGGCCGACAGCGGCTCGCCCTGGCTGCCGGTGCAGACGACCGCCACCTCGCGCGGGTCCATGTCGCGCAGCGCCTCGATCGGCACGATGTCGTCCTCGGGGATGTCGAGGTACCCGAGCGGCCGCGACTGCCCCACCACCGTGTGCATGCTGCGCCCGAGGAACGCGACCTTCCGGCCGACCGACCTGGCCGCGTCGCAGATCTGCTGGATGCGGTGGATGTGGCTCGAGAAGCAGGCCGACACGACCAGCCGCTCGGCGCCCTCGAAGATGCGGCGAAGCTCGGGGCCGACGGTCCGCTCGCTCGGGATCGTCCCGGTGTCCTCGGCGTTCGTCGAGTCGGAGAGGAACAGGTGAACACCCGCCTTCGCCTCCGAGGCGATGCCCTGCAGGTCGGTCGGGCGGCCGTCGATCGGGGTCGGGTCGAGCTTGAAGTCGCCGGTGTGAAGGATCGTCCCGAACGGGGAGTCGATCGCCACCGCGACGCCGTCGGGGATCGAGTGGGTCACCTGGTGGAAGCGAAGCGAGAAGTCCCCGATCCGGGCATCGCCACCCGGATGCACCTCGTGGAGGCGGGCGTTGTCCATCACCTTGTGCTCCTCGAACTTCGGGCGAAGGAGCGCGAGCGTGAGCGAGGTCCCGTAGATGTCGAGGTCCATGTCGCGCAGCATGTACGGCAGCGCCCCGATGTGGTCCTCGTGGCCGTGCGTCAGCACGACGCCGGCGATGCGGTCCTTGCGCTCGCGAAGGTACTGGAAGTCGGGGAGGACGAGGTCGATGCCCGGCATCTCCTCGGTGGGGAACGACAGCCCCGCGTCGATCACGAGCAGGTCGCCGCCGATCTCGAGGCAGGCCATGTTCCGGCCGATCTCCCCCACCCCACCGAGGAAGACGAGCCGCGGGGGGGTGCGCTCAGAGGACGCCGGCATCCTCCATGGCCCTCCGCACCACGGCGACCTCCTCGTCGGTCGCGGGGACGAGCGGCAGCCGGGGGGCGCCCACCGGCTGGCCGATGAGCCCCATCGCCGCCTTCAGGGGGATGGGGTTGCTGGTCACGAACAGCGCGTCCCAGAGCGGCAGGAGCTGCTCGTGGACCTTGCGCGCCCCGCCGACGTCGCCGGCGATCGCCATCTCGACGAGGTCGTGGATCTGCTCCCCGGCGAGGTGCGCCGCGACCGACACGACGCCGGCCGCGCCGGCGCAGCAGAACGCGAACGTGGCCCAGTCGTCGCCGCAGTAGACGTCGAAACCTGGCGGCGCCGCGGCGATGAGCCGCGAGGCGCCGTCGAGGTCGCCGGTCGAGTCCTTCACCGCGACGATGTTCTCGACCTCGGCGAGGCCGAGCAGGGTGTCGTGCTCGATCCGGACGCCGGTGCGCCCGGGGATGTTGTAGAGCATCACCGGCAGGCCGACGGCGTTCGCCACGGTCGTGAAGTGCGCCACGAGGCCGCGCTGGGGCGGCTTGTTGTAGTACGGCGAGACGATGAGCAGCGCGTCGACGCCGGCCTTCTCGGCCTCGGTCGACAGGTGCACCGAGTGAGCCGTGTCGTAGGTGCCGGTGCCGGCGATGATCGTGCCGCGGCCCTCGGCGGCCTCGACCGCGGCCCGGTACAGGTCGATCTTCTCGACGTCGGAGAGGGTCGCGCCCTCGCCGGTGGAGCCGGTGATGACGAGCGCGTCGCTCCCGTGGTCGAGGAGCCATCGCGCCAGCTCCTGGGCGCGCGGAAGATCGACCGAGCCGTCCTCAGTGAAGGGGGTGACCATCGCCGTGGCCACCGCTCCGAACCTACCGGCCATCGTTCTACCTCCTTGGGAGCCCCGACGGGCCCCCGGTCGGCCGGCGGGAACTGCGCGGGGACCGACCGGGCACCAGTCGGGAGTCCCGCATTGCCCGGCCGGCCCTTCCCCCGCTGCCGGCTATGGTAACAACTCTTTACCCTAGTAACAACAACCACATGTGGCACTCGTGGCCCGTGTGACGAGAGTGGCTGGAGTGACAGTCCGCCCTCTCGGTCGTGCCCGGCCCGGACACTCGGCCCGGGGTTCCTCCCAGGTATCCTAGCCCGGTGCGGATCTACACGAAGACCGGCGACGACGGCACCACGGGGCTCCTCTACGGTGGCCGGGTCTCCAAGGCCGACCTCGCGACCGAGGCCTACGGGACGGTCGACGAGGCGGTCGCCGACCTCGGGCAGGCGCGCGCCCTGGCGACCGACGCCGAGCTCGGGGCGATCCTCCTCGAGATCCAACGCGACCTGTTCGTGGTGGGGGCCGACCTGGCGACCAACCCGGCCGAGCGGGCCAAGCTGAAGGCCGGGGTCTCGCTCGTCACCCCCGAGATGGTCGAGGCGCTCGAGCGGCGGATCGACGCGACCGTCGCTGCCCACCCCCTCCCCCAGGAGTTCATCGTCCCCGGCGCCGACCCGGTGTCGGCGGCGCTCGACGCCGCACGGGCGACCGTCCGCCGGGCCGAGCGCAGGACCATCGCCCTGCGAGAGGCGGGGCGCGAAGCGAGCGAGCACGTGGTGCACTACCTGAACAGGCTGTCGGACCTGCTGTTCGTCCTGGCCCGCCGGCAGGCCGGCGGCGGAGAGACCCCGAGTAGGAGGGAGAACGCATGAAGGCGCACATCTGGCTGCGGAAGAAGGCGGAGCTTTCCGACGAGGAGTTCCGAGACTACTGGCTCACCAAGCACGCCCCGATCGCCGGCGACGGCTACGAGCACCTCCAGGGCTACACCGTGGCCCTCGTCACCCGGGTGCCCGAGGGCCAGGAGCGGCCGTACGACGGCGTCGCCACCCTCGAGTGGGAGGACCGCGACGGCTTCAAGGCCGACATGGCCGGCGAGGTCGCCAAGCAGAGCACCGACGACCTCGCGAACTTCACCGACGGCTTCGGCCTCCTGTTCGTCGAGGAGCACGTCGTCAAGTAGATGCGCTTCCTCGAGGTGCGCCGCCACGCCGACGCGGACGGCGATGCGCTGACGGAGGAGGGCAAGCGGAAGGCCGAGCGAGTGGGCCGGCAGCTCACCGGCAACTACCACGCGGTCTTCACCTCGCCCGCCAAGCGCGCCGCGGAGACCGCGGCGTGGTTCCTCCGCGGTCTCGGGCAGAAGCTTCCCCCCACCCACGGCGTCACCGAGGGGCTCGCCTCGAGCGACCCGGACAAGGTGGCCGATGCGTTCCGCCAGATGCTCGCTGCCGTCCCCGAGGACGGCCGCGCTCTCGCGGTGGGCCACACCCCCATCATCGAGAGCGGCGTCCGTGCCCTGACCGGCCAGACGGTCGAGCCGCTCGGGCGGTGCGAGGGCGTCCTGCTCGCACAGGAGGGTGACGGGTACCGGGTGGTCGAGGAGTACCGGCTCGCCTAGCCGAAGGGACGCGTGCGGCACGCACGGGACGGGTACGATCGCTCCGAGAGCGAGGAGGTGGTGCCCGGATGAAGAGGTATCTCGTGGTGGCCAACCAGACGCTCGGCGGCGATCACCTGGCCGAGGCGGTCCGTGAGCGGGCCGCCGCCGGCCCGAGCGAGTTCCACGTGGTGGTTCCCGCCACGCCGCCGCCCGACCACGCGACCTACACCGAGGGCGAGGCCGAGGCGGTCTCGCGCGAGCGGCTCGACAAGGGCATGGCGCGGCTCGCGGAGACGGGCGCGGCGGTGACGGGCGAGGTCGGGGACGCCGACCCGATGCTCGCGATCCGCGACGCCTTGCTCGCCGGAAGCTTCGACGAGATCCTGCTCTCGACGCTCCCCGCCGGCGCCTCGCGGTGGCTGAAGCTGGACCTGCCGCACCGCGTCGACAAGGCCGTCGACATCCCCGTCGTGCACCTCGAGGCGCAGGCCGAGGAAGGCTAAAGGCCGAGCAGCGGCTCGAGGCCGACCGTGAGGCCCGGGCGGCTCGCCACCTGCGCGATCGCGAGCAGCACGCCCGGCATGAAGGACGTGCGGTCGGTGGTGTCGTGGCGGATCGAGAGCGTCTGGCCGAGGCCGCCGAAGAGGATCTCCTGGTGCGCCACGAGGCCCGGCAGGCGCACGCTGTGCACGCGGACGCCGTCGACCGCCCCGCCCCGGACGCCCGGCACGCTCTCCGCGTCCGGTCCCGCCCACGACTCCTTGCGGGCGGCCGCGATCCGGCGGGCGGTCGCCGCGGCCGTGCCCGAGGGCGCATCGACCTTCTGGTCGTGGTGCAGCTCGATCACCTCGACGGCCGGGAAGTGCGGCGCGGCCAGCTCGGCCAGCCGCTGCGAGAGCACGGCCCCGACCGAGAAGTTGGGCGCGACGATCGCGTTGGCGCCCCCCGCCGCACACCACGCCGCGATGCGCTCGTGGTCGTCCGGCGAGATGCCGGTCGTCCCGACCACCGCGTGGATCCCCCGCGCCAGGCAGACCTCGAGATTCGCGAGCACCGCGTCGGGCCGGGTGAAGTCGACGGCCACCTCGGCTCCGGCGACGGCCTCGAGCGATCCCACCACCTCGAGGCCCTCGAGCCGCTCTCCGGCGTGTGACGGGTCGACCGCGGCGACGAGCTCGAGGCCGTCCGCATCGCGCACGGCCTCGACGACGGCGCGTCCCATCTTGCCGAAGGCGCCGAGCACCGCGACCCGGGTCATCCCGCGAACGCGTCCTCGTCGAAGGGGCCGATGACCGCGAGCGAGCGAGGCCGCGCGAGGACGTCGGCGGCCACCGCCTGCGCGTCGTCGACCGTCACCGCGTCGACCCGCTCGATCACCTGGTCGACGGTGAGGATCTCGCCGTGGGCGATCTCGGACTTCCCGATGCGGTTCATCCGCGAGCTGGTGTCCTCCTGGGAGAGCACGAGCGAGCCCTTGAGGTGGCCCTTCGCCCGCTCCAGCTCGGCGGAGGTGATCCCCTTCTCGGCGACGTCGTCGAGCTCGCCGCGGACCACCGTGAGCACCTCGCTCGCCCTCGCCGGCGTCGTGCCCGCGTAGACCGAGAACAGCCCCGTCTCCGCGTACATCGAGTGGTAGGAGTAGACGGAGTACGCGAGCCCGCGCTTCTCACGCACCTCCTGGAACAGGCGCGACGACATCCCCTCGCCGATCGCGTTGTTCAGCACGGCGAAGGCGAACCGCCGGTCGTCGCCCCGGCGGAGACCGGCGGTCCCGAGGCAGATGTGGGCCTGCTCGGTGGGGCGCCGCTTCACGACGACGCGCCCGGACGGCTCGGGCGGCTCCTGCGGCTCGCGGACCGCCGAGCGACGGCCCTCGATCCGCGGGCCGGTCTCGATCAGCGACTCCACGAGCTCGCACAGCCGCTCGTGCGCGACGTTGCCGGCGGCCACCACGACGAACGAGTTCGGCGCGTAGTGGCGCTTCCAGAAGCGGCGCACCTGGTCGCGGTTGACGTTGGTGACGGTCTCGGTGGAGCCGAGCACCGACCGCCCGAGCGGGTGGCCGCCCCACAGCGTCTCGGAGAACAGGTCGTGGATCAGCTGGTCGGGCGCGTCCTCGTTCATGTTGATCTCCTCGAGGATCACCTGCCGCTCGGCGTCGAAGTCGCGCGG